>DKEY01000137.1 GCA_002469305.1 Sulfurospirillum sp. UBA6810 | reverse complement strand
GTACAAATTCTTCTTTTAAATCTTCGATAAATATATTTTCAGGTTTTATACCAAGTTCTATCGCTTTTTTACGAGCTGGTTCTAGCTCTTCGCCTTGACCGATATCAGCAGTAAATGTAACAACTTCACAGTTAAATTCATCTTGTAACCATTTTAGGATGATACTTGTGTCCAAACCACCAGAATAAGCAAGAACTACTTTTTTAACATCTTTTTTCATTAACGTATCCTCAAATTTTATTAAATTTGTTGATTTTAGCAAAAGTTACCGTAATTTTGGCTTATTTTTATATTACGGCAAAAAGTGTTCCATAAAAAGTCTCTTTAAAAATTCTTTTGCTAAAATGCTCAAAAGATAAAAAAGGGATTACTTTGAGAATAGATAAATTTTTAAATTCAGTAAACATTACAAAGCGAAGAGCAGTCTCAGAAGATATGTGTAAAAATGGGGTTGTAAAGATAAATAACATAGTAGTCAAACCAGCTAAAGATGTTAAAATTGGTGACATAATAGAAATTTCGTATCTAGAAAAAGTTGTGAAGTATGAAGTTTTACAGATACCACAAACAAAGACGATACCAAAGTCACAACAAAATGAATATGTAAAGGAAGTATAGATGAGTTTTGAAACATCAAAGATAGCATTTGAATCACTCTTTAATCATGAAATGAATGATGAGCAGATGAGAGATTTTTTAGTTTCTATGGCTTTAGATGAGACAACTTTGGTTGATGATATAGCAGCAGCTGCAAGTGTTATGCGCTCACACGCGATCCCTTTACATGTAAGCAATTCTTTACAGGATAAATTGCTTGATATCGTAGGTACTGGTGGAGATAAGATAGGCAGTTTCAATATCTCTTCAACAGTAGCACTTTTATGTGCGGCTGCTGGAAGTTATGTGGCAAAGCATGGGAGTCGTTCTGTTACGTCTAAATCTGGAAGTGCAGATATGTTTGAAGTCTTAGGTGTAAGACTTGATTTGAGTGTAGAGCAAAGTGCAAAGCTTTTAGAAGAGACAGGATTTACTTTTATGTTTGCACAAAATCATCATCCAGCTATGAAATTTATAATGCCTGTAAGAAAATCAATTCCAAATAAAACTATCTTCAATATCCTTGGTCCTTTAACAAATCCTGCCATGGTAACAAAAACCATGTTAGGAGTTTTTCATGAATCTTTTGTTCCAAAAATTGCACAAACATTGAAGATAAATGGCACAAAATCCGCTATGGTTGTAAGTTCTCGTGAAAATATGGATGAGATAAGTATAAGCGATATAACGTATGCAGCGAGGTTAGAAGAGGGGTGTATCAAAGAGTTTGAGATTGACCCACAAGAATTTGGCATCAAAAGAGTACCATTACAAGCTATCGTCGGGGGAGATGCAACTTTCAATGCAAATTTGGTTCATGATATCTTTCATGATAGAGCAACAGATGCGCAAAGAGATATAGTTCTTGTAAATGCAGCGGCATCTTTGATAGTTGATGGAAAAGCAAGGGATTTTCAAGATGGTATCGAAATAGCAAAAGATGTTATAAAAAGTGGATATGCTTGGAAAAAAGTAGAAGAGATTGTGAAGGTTTCAAGTAGTTTATGAAAAAAGTAGTTACACTTGAGGCTTTGCCAGAGTTTTGCCAAGAGATTAAACAAATCATAGGAGAGAGGGGTATCATCCTTTTGCGAGGTACTTTAGCAGCTGGAAAAACCACATTTGTACAAGAATTTGCAAAAATTTTAGGCTTACATGTAAAAGTTTCTTCTCCTACGTTTGGGGTAATGAATGAGTATGAAAATAAGATGAAACACTATGATATCTATCAAAAAGGGTTGAGCGGATTTTTAGAGAGTGGATTACTTGAGGGATTAGATGAAGAAAAATACCACTTGATTGAGTGGGCTGGAAGTGATTTTGAGCAGATGTTAAAGAGTATAGGATTTGAATTTATTAGCATTGATATAGAGTTAAACAATAGCGAAAGAGTATATGAGGTAAAGATAAATGCATAACTTAAAAGTTGAAAAGTTAGAAAAAAGTATAAAAAAAACACGTATCATCAATGAAGTTTCATTGGAAGTAAAGAGTGGGGAAATCGTTGGTCTTTTGGGACCTAATGGAGCAGGAAAAACTACCACTTTTTATATGATATGTGGGCTTATCCCGCCAACGAAGGGAAAAATTTATCTTGATAATCAAGACATAACTTCTATGCCTTTGCATGAGCGTTCAAAACTTGGCATAGGCTATTTACCACAAGAATCAAGTATATTTAAAGAGTTGAGTGTAGAAGAAAATTTGATGCTAGCTGCTGAAATTGTCTATAAAAAACAAGAAGAGCGTGAAAATAGGGTAGAAGAGTTACTTGATTTACTCAATATAGAGCCGATAAGACATAGAAAAGGCTTGAGTTTGAGTGGTGGAGAGAGAAGAAGATGTGAGATAGCTCGTTCACTTGTGATAAAACCAAAATTTTTACTTCTTGATGAGCCTTTTGCCGGGGTTGATCCTATCGCTGTTTCTGATATACAAAATATCGTGAGAGATTTGGTTGATTTAAATATAGGTATTTTGATAACAGACCACAATGTTAGAGAAACGCTTGATATATGTGATAGAGCCTATGTTATAAAAGATGGGGCACTTTTAGCAAGTGGTGATAGTGAAGCTGTTGCTAGGAACAAACTTGTGAGAACGCACTATTTAGGTGAGGATTTTAAGCTATAACATGAGATTAAGAGCTAGTCAAAATCAAAAGCAAAAGCTTTCATCAACTCTTCGCAGTTGGTTACCTATCTTACAATCTGATTTAGACTCTCTACCTGAAGTTTTAGGACCATTTGCGGAGGCAAACCCTTTTATTCAAATTCGTGCTGGAAATGAAAAAGTAGATAAAAAGTTCGCAAAGCAAGGTTTCTTTGGAGAGTTATCAAAAAACTCTGTTTCAAGTACCATTGAAGCATTGACTGTTGATAAAAAGTCACTTTTTCAAGCTCTTTATGAGCAAATAGCTCCACCACTTTTTCCAACAAAAAAGTCACAAGATGTAGCTTTTGAGATTATTGAAAATATTAATCATGAGGGGTATTTTGAAGAGGAAGGACTTGATGAAATATCTAAGAAGCTTAGTTTAGATGTAGAAAGTATAGAAAAAATTCGTGCAAGATTTGCCTATCTTGACCCTTGTGGTATTGGAGCAAAAGATTTTAAAGAAGCATTTTTATTTCAACTCGAAGAGATGGATGTTGCTCCACATTTATATGATTTTATACAAAAGCTTGTTGTAGATTTTGAAAATATAGAAAATTATAGTTCACATGTAGATTTTCAAAGTGCTCTAAAAATCATCAAAAAATTCAAAAATCCACCTGCGATTGACTATTTGGAAGATGAAGTACAAATCATCCCAGATATCTTTGTTTATGATGCGAAAGGCTCTATCGAAGTAGCTTTAAATGACGCGTACTATCCTGAAATCATCATAGAAACAGATGGTTTAGATGAAAAGTTAGAGTTTGTTAGTCAAAAAATTAAAGATGCAAAAGATTTGGTTGATGCGCTTGAAATGAGAAAAGCAACACTCTATAAGATAGGCTTGATGATCGTAGAGTACCAGTATGATTTTTTCTTTGGAAGAGCAATTAAGCCAATGAAATTAAAAGATTTGGCAGATGATTTGCAAAGAAACCCTTCAACTATCTCTCGTGCAATTGCTGGAAAATATCTCTCTTGTTCACGTGGAATTATTCCTTTGAAACAGTTTTTTGCAACAGCAGTTGATGAAGATATCTCAAATAGTGCTATAAAAGATTATATGATTGAGTTAGTCAAGTTTGAAGACCATAAAAAACCTCTTAGTGATATCAAGATACTAGAAGCTATCGAGTCAAAATTTGGTGTAAAGATGGTTAGGAGAACTATCACAAAGTATAGAAAACAGTTCAATATAGCAGGTTCAAGTGAACGTAAAAAACTCTATTCTTTAAAGTACTCTTCTTATTAAGCACTTTTTTCATGGTCAAAATGAAGTTTAATCATCTCATAAGCATGCTGGATTGATTGGAATTTTTCACTATATTGTTGAGCTAACATGTTATTGGTATATCCTATGGTATCAGGATGATACTGTTTTACGAGTTTGAGATACTGTTTTCTGATAGTTTCAAAAGTATCTTCTGATTGACAGCCCAAAACTTCATAGTATTCTTCAAGTAAAGAGTACAAAGCATTAAATTTTTTTCTTCTATTGAGCTTTTTCATGAGTGTTTTTTTATACTCTAAAAACTCATTTTCATCATAAGTATAGCTAACATAACAACCCAAAAGTTCTTTTTGTTCTAGTAGTTTTTCAAGCAAGTCAGCTGTTTTTTCTGAATTTGGATAAATAGTAACCGTATGATTTTTTAGTTTATATTTAAAGAGGTGGTCTTTAAAATAGTTTTTGAGATAAGTTACCAAAATAGAGTTACGAGAGCCCAAATCTAGGACAATAGCATAATTATCTTCGATATTTACGCTAATACTTAACTGCTGTAAAATTTGATTTGATTTTAAAAGAGTTATTTTGATAGATTTATCGAGTGAGTTTTGTATCTGTTTTACCATCTTTTTAAAGTTTCTTGGGTGCTTTCTTGAATAAATTTTTGAGAGTAAATTTAAAAGATATCTTCTTTGTACATTTTCTTGCTCTTGCTTGAAAACTATCATTTTATTTTTTCTACCAATTCTTTTTGAAAAATTCTTTTCGATTATATTTTGTAGATAATAGTATGTTTTTGTATCTTCAGCTATCGTAATAGCTATCATATCATGAGAAAAAGAGACTTGCATAAATACAACTCCTATACAATATTTTTACTTTCTAAGCAATAACCATACCAAATAGATATATCTATATATCTTGATGAGTAAAAAATAAAATGATACAATACACTAAAAAAGGCTTTTTATGGATATATTTTTAAAAACAATTAGTTCTGTAAATGATGAAACAAGAATTAAAATTTTGAGATTTATCAATGAAAATGGCGAAGTATGTGTGTGTGATATAGAAAAATCTTTTGATATGATACAATCTCGTGTCTCACGACATCTTAAAATCCTAAAAGATGCAGGTTTTTTAAGAGTAGATAGGCGTGGAAAGTGGGCGTATTATAGTATTAGAAGTCCTATTGATACTTTTAGACTACAAACACTTTATGAAATTTCTACTTTAAATTTAGATATTCCAAAGTTAGATAAAAGTTGTTAGTTAGTTTGTGGGTTTACTCTTCTTGATCTAACCAAATAGCAAGTTCGTCTAAGCTTGGTTCACCTTGTAAAATTTCATAAGGTTTATAATCAGCTTTATAGCTGAGGCTATTGCACTCTTTTACATAATATCCTAGATATATATAGGGAAGTTTATGAATTTGTGCTATGAGTATCTGTTGATAGATAGAAAAGCGTCCTAGTGAGAGATAGGCGTAGTCTGGATCATAAAAAAAGTATATTGATGAAATTCCATCATCTAAAAAGTCTATTAAGTCAACTCCCACAAGTTTTTCATCAACAAAGTAAAGCACTTCTTGTCCAAAATCCATTGCACCACTGACATAAAGTTCATGATAACTGTTTGGACTAAGAGAGTAGTGTTTCCAACTCTTTTTTGCTTCCATATGCTTATGGTATTTTTCATAAAGATTGAGGTGACTTTTTGTAAGTGTTGGTTTTTGGATCAAAAATCTTGTTTTTACATTTTTTCTTATAGTTCTTTTTGCACTCTTAGAAAAGCGATATTCATCTGCTTTGATACGAAGGCTAAGACACTTGTTGCAGTCTTGGCAGTTTGGTCGAGAGTAGTACTCTCCAAATCTTCTCCACCCCCTTTGTATAAGGCGTTGGCTAAGATGGCTTGGACAATCTTCTATAAACTTATACTCCATGCGCATTGTTTCATCTTTGAGGTAGGCACATTTGGCAGGAAGGGTTGAAAACTCAACTATACGAGAAGGCTTTTTTGTCATTTTAGTCTATTTTTTTGATTCCAGAAGCTTTCATAAAAGTTTCAAAATCTATTTTTAACTTTTTTTCTTTATCTTCACGAAGTTTTTCTTCTTTTTTTTCATTCTCTTTTTTTTCGTTTAGTTCTAAATCTTTTTTCAAATTCTTCAAATCATCAAATAATGCGTTTTGCATACTCTCTCCAAAATATTAATTGTAAAATTATACCTTAGTAAGATTATTTTTTTATTGAAAGAGTAAATATTGCACCATGTTTTGAATTTTTAACTCTTAAATCACCTCCTAAATGCTTTTGTGCCATTGTTTTACTCATGTAAAGTCCAAGCCCTGTGCCATTGTGTTCATCTTTTGTTGTAAAATATGGTTGGAAGATTTTATTTAGATTTTCTTTTGGAACCCCACCTGCATTATCTTCAATATCAATGTAAAGATATACATCATCTTCAGAAGTATAGATTTTTATAACCTTATTTTCTATCTCTTTCTCTACCAAAATTTCTTTTGCATTTTTAATTATATTGAGGAGTATTTGTAAAATCTCTCTTGGAAGAGTATCTATTTTCTCTGTTTTAAAGAAAATTCTTTCTATGGTTATATCATTGTTTTCAAGAGATTTTTCCATCAAATTTATTGAATTTTCAATAACTTGTTCAATATCTGTTGAAACTTTATTTTTTTCTTCTTTAAAAAAGTTTCTAAAATCATCTANNCTCTATAAAAATCTCTAAAATCATCTATTGTATTTGATAAGTATTTTGTTTGCTCAAGTATGCCCTCACACTCTAGTTTGGCCTCTTGTATCTCCAAGGAATCAAGTTCTATATCTAAGATAATGTTATTTGCACCCATCGCTATATTTGCTATAGGTTGTCGCCATTGATGTGCTATCATGCTAATCATCTCGCCCATGGCTGCATGACGTGATTGTGCTATCATTAACTCTTCTTGTTCTTTAATCTTTTGATATGATATTTGTTGTTCAGTGATATCAGTATATAGTCCAACCATTCTAATAGGCAAGTGATTTTCATCATAGATTGCTTTAGCTCGACAACTTACATGTATATAACTTTTATTCTTATGCATAAGTCTATGGCGATTTACAAAATATGGGGTTTTTCCTGCAAAGTGCTCATCTAAATCTTGGATTACTTTTTCTTTATCATCAGGATGGATTCTATTATACCACTCATAGAGTTCTTGAGATATTTCATCATCATTGTAGCCTAGCAGTTGTTTCCATATTTTTGAGTAAAACACTATATCATTGGTCAAATCCCAATCCCATAAACCAATATTTGCACCTTCTTCTGCAAAAAGGTTTCTCTGAATTATGTATTGAAATTTTTTATTTAAATTTTCTAAATCAGTAATATTGGAAAAAGTTGCTACATATCTCTCTTGTTTTTCATAATTGAATTTTTCTACATTCACGATGTAAATATAGAGATTCCCAGCTATTTTAAAAGCAACTTTATGTATTAACTCTTTATGATAAAAGATATAGTCTGTCCAAGTTACTCCATCCATATCTTTTTGTAAAAAACCTTCTTCTTTCACAAATAAATCACATATACACTTATACTCTTTTTTAAACTCTTCAATACTTGCATATGAAAAAAAATCAAGAGCTGTTTTGTTTATACTAAGTATATTTTCACCATTTGTCGTTACTATAAAACTAGAAGAGAGGTTTTCGATAGTTTGAAGATAGTTTTTTTTATCAACTTCTTCATGAAGCAATCTTGAAAAGAAAGCATTGATGTTTTTTTCAAAAAAATTCAAATATTTTTTTCCAATAAAAAAGAGTACTATCATAAAAGAAAAAACAATTATAAAGATTTTTTGTATATATTCTTTCTGTGTTTTTTCAAAAGAGCTTATATTTTTTATAAAAAGAAGCTTTCCGTAGTCATTATTATTATAATCCTTCATATCCACAGAGGTAAAGTGATATGTTTCTCCATCGAAATTTAATGTCATAGGAGCTTTAAAATCATAGTTTTTCGGTATCTGTTTGAGAATACTTAAATCTTTTTCAATGTAAATATTTTTTGACAACATATTTGATATTGTAACACTAGAAAATGGAGCAAATAGTTTTATCTTACTTTTTTCGATAAAAAGAAACCCTTTTTCGCTTAAGATATCATTGACAAAATCTATAATATACTTGGGGTCTATACCGATTTCTAAGGAACCAATGTATTTGGATTGATAAAATATGGGTTTAATCACTCTCAATACAGTTGCATATACGCCAACTTCTATACCAAAGAGCTCTTTTTTGTATTGGTGTATCTCTCTAATCATAGGTCTGTCTAAAGCTATTTTATCCCCATATTTATCTGATTTGTGCATTCTTAAAAAAGAAGTTCCATCGGCATTATGAAAATGCATAACTTTTACATGTGGATTTTCTTGAACTATAAAATTCCAATCATCTTCCACTTTTAAATATAGCTTCAATCTATCTTTATTTTCAAAAAGCTTTATAGTTTCCACATCTGATAAGACGCGATTTAGTGTAAGAGAATACTTTTTAATAGTGCTTTGTATGGAAGATTCTACGCGTTTTTGTATATCAGTATCTAGTTGATGGAGATAAGTTGTTCTTCTCCCTTCTTGTGCTTCGTAGAGGATAAAAAACACAATAAATAAAGAAATACTAGCTATAAAAAAAGAAAATTTTATAAGATTTTTTTCTAGCTTACTCAGAAGCTTTTTGTAATCGCTTTCTATCATGAAATAGACTCTTTATCTATACCTTTAAACTCTCGTATAAGAGCGAGTTGTCTCTTGGATATATACTCGACGAGTGTTTTTTCTATACTTTTAGGTATATTGAGTTTACAAACCAAATCAAAGTATTTATCAAGCATATCTATCCTAATGATAGGAGAGACAGATTTAAATATAAAGTCTTGAGTATTGATTTTTAGAAGAACATTGAGGTTCACTTTTTCATTGATTTCGATTCCTGCTGGGATGGAAGGAAGCCTAAGTCTTAGTGCATCTATAGATATATCTCTTATCTCTCCATGATATTTTTGAGAGTTATAAAACATGATAATTTTATGTTCATTTTCAGGTCTTACTCTTACATATTTTCTTTTTGTTGGAGAGTGTTCTATGAATTTATAATGTTCTGCTGTTATAGTTTGCATTTCATAATTCAAATCAGATATTTCTTCACATAAGATATTTTTTGGTAAAAATTTTGAACTGAGTATAAAAAGTTTTTCAAATTGAACAGCTCTACCTTGTAAAAAATTTGTTTTTATTTTTATCAATTTTGAATCTATGGCTTCTATATGGGCTTCATTTGTTATAGATAAGCCTTTGTAAAAATTATGAATTTTTACTGTAGCATTATTGTTTTTTATAGCCTTTAAAAGATTGATTAGCTTAGTATTATCAGTATCATCATTTTGAGAAAATGACTCTAATAGTCCAAGTTCTGTGATGTCTGAAAAAGAGAGAATATATTGGCTTTCATTTTCTGGAATTTGTTTTATTTTAAGGATAAAATGAAAAAAATTGGTGTCTTTTTTCATTTTGACATTATAAAGAGAATTAGGATTTTGTTTAATAGTTTCTATAACATGTCTTCCAAAGAGAAATTTTTCATGTTCTTGAAATACAACATCGAAAGAAGAGTGTTTTGATATAAAGTCATCAACACTCTCTATATCAAAAAATTTCAAAAAATTGTAATTTGCTATGATGGGTTTTGTCCCATCAACAAGTGCTAAAAGGTTATCTTGATGGTTAAAAATATCTTGAATATTCCTATTAAAAAGTGCAACTTTTTCTTGATTTTCTATCTCATGTAAGCAAGCAGTGAGGATATCAGTTATGTCATGGATATTGAATGGCTTGTTGATATACCTAAAAACACCAACTTCTATGGCACTGATGAGAAACTCTTTATCATCAAAAGCAGTAGTCACTATGATTTTTGTATTTGGATTGATGATTTTTATTTTTTTAGCCATGCTCATACCATCAAGTTTAGGCATTTTTATATCGGTGATAACAATTTTTGGTTGGTACTTTTCAAAGAGTTCTAAGCCTTCTTCTCCATTTGAAGCAACGTGTATGATATTGAAAAATTTTCTAAAGAATTTTAAAGCTTTATCTCTAAGCCCATCGTTGTCCTCTACATAGAGGATAGGAAAATCTTTTGACTTTTCTTGTAAATATTCATACATTCTTAACTCCAAATCGCAAGTGTGGTTTATTTTACTGAAAAAAAAGTTAAAACCAAAGATGATTTTTTCTATATGCTATAATACTGCCAAAATTATATATATTTGGGAATTTTATGGATTGTAAATATTTTGGTATTTGTGGTAGTTGTAAACTTTATAATTTAACTTATGATGCACAGTTAGCACAAAAAAAAGAGTCGATGAGAGAGTTATTTAAAAGCTTACATGTAAAAGATTTTTCGCTTCATATTTCCCCATCTTCTCACTATCGAAACAGGGCAGAGTTTCGTATCTGGCATGATGGTGACAAGATAAGCTATGCTATGGGAAAGATAGATGGAAAAGGGGCTGTACAGATAGAGAACTGTCCAAAAGTAGTAACATCTATCTATGAACTGATGCCAAAACTAAAAGAGGCAATAGAAGCAAATGAAACTTTGCGATACAAACTGTTTGCGGTTGAGTTTTTATCCTCATCTTCAAAGGTACTTGTATCTCTTTTGTATCATAAAGCTATCGATGAAATGTGGGAAATAGAAGCTAAAAAACTAGAAGAAACATTTGGCATTTCTATCATCGGTAGAAGTAAAAAAGTAAAAAAAGTTATCAGTGAAGATTTTGTTATAGATTCTTTACATGTAAGCCATGAAAAGTATAATTATAAGATTATAGAGGGTGGTTTTTCACAGCCAAACAGCTTTGTAAATGCCAAGATGATAGAGTGGGTACTCTCACATGTAAAAGATACAAAAGATTTGTTGGAGCTTTATTGTGGGCATGGAAACTTTACTTTGCCATTAAGTAGAAAATTTGATAAAGTCTTGGCTACTGAGATATCAAAATCTTCTATCGCATCAGCACTCACAAGCTGTGAACTAAACAATATCTCAAACATAAAGTTTTTACGAATGAGTGTTGAAGATTTGACAAGTGCCTTAAACAAAGAGAGAGAATTTAATCGTTTAAAAGAGATAGACTTAGAAGAGTACAACTTCTCACATGTTTTTGTAGATCCTCCTCGTGCGGGTATTGACGAAAAAAGTTTAGAGTTTTTGAAACGATTTGATAAAATCATCTATATCTCATGTAATCCTCTAACACTTAAAAGAGATATAGAATTTTTAGGATATGAGATAGAGGATTTTGCACTTTTTGACCAATTTCCTTACACTTCACATGTAGAATCAGGAGCTATCCTTAGAAAGATAATATAAAAGTTGTGTTATACTCGCAAAAATCACTAAAAGGAGAAGCTATGGAGTGTCAGATGCCAACGATAAATACAAATGATGATAAAGTGATAAAAGAAATTTTTGAGAGTTGCAAAAATATTGCCATAGTTGGATTGTCTCCTGATGAGAGTAAAGCCAGCAATATGGTTGCAAAGTACCTACAATCATGCGGATATAAGATAATTCCAATTTATCCAAAAGAAGATATTATCTTGGGTGAAAAAGTTTATAGAACTCTAGCTGAGATTCCTGAGCGAGTTGACATGGTAGATATGTTTCGCAAGCCTTCATTTGCTGATGCGCTAGTAGAAGAGGCAAAGCAAAGAGGTGATGTAAAAAGCTTTTGGCTACAACTTGGTATCGTAAATGATGAAGCATTTAAAAAAGCAGTTGATTACGGTATGGTTGCAGTACAAAACAAATGTACAAAGATAGAGCATAAAAGATTGTTTGCAAAATAGATAAAGTTAATTAAAGAGAGAAAAATGATAGCCTTAAGTGAAATAGTTCAAGCCAAAAGAAGAGTGAGCAAGATAGTAAACAATACACCTTTTGCATATGCCCCAAGCCTTAGTAAAGAGTGTGGAACTAACATCTATCTAAAAAAAGAAAATTTACAAATAACAGGTGCTTATAAGATAAGAGGAGCATATAACAAAATCGCTTCTTTAGATGATAAAGATAGAAAAAAAGGGGTGATTGCTGCAAGTGCTGGAAATCACGCTCAAGGTGTTGCATATAGTGCCAAAGAGTTTGGTATAAAGGCTGTTATCGTAATGCCAGAGGCTACGCCACTACTTAAAGTGACTGGAACGAAAGATTTGGGTGCAGAAGTTATACTTCATGGTAATAACTACGATGAAGCTTACTCTTATGCTTTAGAGTATGCAAAAGAGCATAATTTAACTTTTATACATCCTTTTGATGATGATAAAGTTATAGCTGGACAAGGTACAGTTGCACTAGAAATGTTAGATGAAGTAAATGATTTGGATGTAGTTGTGGTTCCTATCGGCGGAGGAGGGCTTATCAGTGGCGTAGGCTCTGCTATAAAGCAACTCGATCCAAAAATAAGAGTTATAGGAGTAACAGCAAGTGGTGCTCCTGCTATGTATGAGTCTTTTAAAGCAAAAAAAGCCATAAACTCTAAAAGTGTTCGAACTATTGCTGATGGAATTGCAGTCAGAGATGTAAGTGAAAATAACTTGGCACATATCTTGGAGTGTGTTGATGAGATAGTTCAAGTTGATGATGAAGAAGTAGCAAATGCTATCCTTTATCTTCTTGAGCGTCAAAAGCTTATCGTTGAGGGTGGTGGTGCTGCTAGTGTCGCTGCTATCATGCACGAGAAGTTCAAATATGATGAAAATACTAAGATAGGAGCTATTTTAAGTGGCGGGAACATTGATGTTCAAATGCTCTCTGTTATCATTGAAAAAGGTTTAGTAAAATCTCATAGAAAGATGAAACTTTTGATAACGTTGATTGATAAACCAGGTTCTTTGATGTATCTTACTGATTTACTAAGAGTTGCAAATGCAAATATTATAGAGATTGATTATGATAGGACATCAACAAAACTCTCTTATGGTGATGCAAAGATAACGATAGTTTTAGAAACCAAGGGTAAAAAACATCAAGAAGAGATTAAAAATATACTCGGTAAAAATGGATATGAATTAGAGATAGAGGTTTAACCTCTATCTTATGCATTTTGAAAGTCGTTAAATAAAAATTCTTTTAACTCATCAGCTAGTTCTTCACCATTTTCACATTTTTCTCTTACAAAGCTATCGATAGAGTCTAGGATACTAAAAAGTTCACTTTCAACCTCTTGCGCAGATTTATTTTTAGCTAAAAGAGTTTCAAAGAAGACAAGTTTACGTAAAAAATCAGATAGAAGTTCGATAGATTCTCTCTCATCTATACTATTTTTGAGTATAAACTTTGGACTTTCTTTTTCTTTTGTATTATCTATATCATTTTTTATGATACGAAGATAGTTTTGAACAGAAACTGAAAAGTTAGCATACTTTTTAAAATTATTGTTTGTAGCACCATCTTCAGGTAAGTTTTTCGTAATATGTTTTATCTGTTTTACAAGTATAAAAGTGATAAATGCAGTTACAAATAAAACAGGTATCAATTGATCCATTGATTCAACCTTTTCTTTTTTGTGACATTGTAGCAAAAGAGCCATTAAATGGCTCTTTTTTTGTTTTATATTAGTGGGAAAGAATTTGTTCTAGGAAGAGTTTTAATCTGTCAGATTCTGGATTTGAGAAAAACTCTTTTGGAGTATTTTCTTCTACTATTTGTCCAGCATCCATAAATATAATTCTATCTGCAACTTTTTTAGCAAAGCCCATCTCATGGGTAACACATATCATAGTTCTTCCCTCACGAGCAAGCTCTATCATGACATCAAGAACTTCTGAAACCATTTCAGGATCAAGTGCACTTGTTGGCTCATCAAAAAGCATAACGTTAGGATTTTTACATAAACTTCTTGCTATAGCAACACGCTGTTGTTGTCCACCTGAGAGCTGATTTGGATATTTATCTGCTTGGTCTTCTATACCAACTCTTTTTAAGAACTTCATCGCTGTTTCGATGGCATCTTTTTTAGGTTTTTTCTTTACCCATATAGGTGCAAGAGTTAAGTTGTCTCTGATAGTAAGATGTGGAAAGAGGTTGAAGTGTTGAAATACCATAGCAACATCTTCTCGGATAGCTTTTATCTTTTTGATATCATCAACAAGTTCTATACCATCTACTGTAATAGAACCCTCTTGAAATTGTTCAAGATAGTTTATACATCTAATAAGCGTAGATTTACCAGAACCAGATGGTCCACAAACAACTATAATTTCACCTTTTTTTACATTTAGGTTGATGTCTTTTAAGACATGAAAATTTCCATACCATTTATTTAAATTTTTAATTTCTACTATATTTTCGCTCATAATATTTCCTATCTTAAGTTTGTATCAAATCGTCTTTCAAGGCTTTGTGAGTATTGACTCATTCCATAACAAAAAGCCCAAAAAACTACAGTAACAAAAACGTATCCTTCAGTTTCCATACCAAGCCAACTAGAATCTGCTGCGGTTATACGAACCATCGCTAAGAGGTCAAAAAGCCCAATAATCAAGACTAGTGTTGTGTCTTGAAATAAAGAGATAAAAGCTCCAACTAGATTAGGTATAGCCACCTTTAGTGCCTGTGGTAGTATAACCAAAAGCATTTTTTGCCAATATGATAGACCAACTGCGTCAGCTGCTTCGTATTGTCCTTTTGGGATTGATTGTAAACCACCTCTAATTATCTCAGCAACATATGCTGCTTGGAAGAGTGTTATCCCTATAAGTGCACGAAGTAACTTGTCAAATGTCATACCTTCAGGGAAAAACAGAGGCAAGATAACAGAAGACATAAAAAGTATCGTAATAAGAGGAACACCTCTGATAAATTCAACATAAGTGACACAAACACTACGTATAATTGGTAAGTCTGATGCCCTTCCGAAAGCAATGACAATTCCAATAGGAAAAGAAAATACAATACCAACAGCTGCAACTAAGATAGTGAGCATTAAGCCACCCCATTTGTCAGTTGGTACTTGTTCTAGTCCAAAAAATCCACCATTTACCAAAAAGAAAACAGTAATAAAATAGATGCTTGTAACTAAAAACTTCAATTTTAAATTTTTAGCGTATTTAAATGTTGCAAAAACAACTATAAATAGAGCTAGAGAGATATTTAGACGCCATATTTCACTTTCAGGGTAAAAACCATACATAAACATATCAAGTTTCATTTTTACAAAAACCCAACATGCTCCATCACCTGTACAATCTTCTCTTGTACTACCAGCAAAATTTGCATCAATATATGCCCATTGTACAAAAGGAGGGATTACCCAAAAAAGAAAAGCTAATCCCAAAAATGTCATAGCAGTATTGAGTGGAGTTGAAAATAGGTTGTCTTTTAGCCAATGAATAACGCCTTTAGTATTAGAAGGTGCCACTCTTGCTTTTTTTTGATTATAAACTGCCACGTTATCTTTCCTTAATCTTCATTTTATGGTTAAACCAGTTGAGGATAGCTGAAACCACCAAACTGATAGTAAGATACACTAACATGGTTATCGCTATAATTTCTATGGCTTGTCCAACTTGGTTTAGTGATGTTCCTGCAAAAACTGTAACTATCTCAGGATATCCTATCGCAGTAGCCAATGATGAGTTTTTCACTAGGTTTAGATACTGGTTGATTGTTGGAGGGATTGCAATTCTAATTGCTTGAGGTAAAACAACAAGCTTAAGCGCTTGATAGTCACTTAGTGCAAGTGAAGCAGCTGCCTCTTTTTGTCCTTTACTCACAGCTTCTATACCACTTCTCACAGCTTCTGCTATAAAAGTAGCTGTGTAAATGATAAGAGCAAAAGTAAGAGCTAAAAATTCAGGTGAGATAGACTTCCCACCTCTGAAGTTAAAGCCTCCAAGTTTTGGATAATCAAAGTTAAAATTTGCACCACCTATAAAATAAGCGATAACAGGAAGTGCGATAAATAAACCAAGCCCCACAAGTATCACAGGAAAGTCTTGACCTGTTTCTTCTTGTCGTTTATTTGCCCATTTGTTGATAAAAAATATAACAATAGCTGCAACTATAAAGCTACTCAAAAAACTTATTGTAGTAGTGTTCATTTCAGGTCTAGGAATTATAAAACCACGGTTATTGAGAAAAATAACTCCAAAAAAGTCTATGCTTTGTTTTGGACTAGGAAGTGCTTTAAGCACGACGTTGTACCAAAATAGTATTTGTAGAAGTATAGGGATATTTCTAAAGATATCAATATATGCAGCCGCTAATTTTCTAATTAGCCAGTTTTTTGAAAGTCTTAAAACACCTATAATCAAACCCAAAAGTGTTGCAAATACGATACCTATAAAGCCTATTATAAGAGTATTTAAAAGACCAACTAAAAAAACTCTTCCATGTGTATCACTCTCTTGGAATGATATAGGAGATTCATCGATACTAAATCCAGCTGTTCCTTCCAGAAAGTCAAAACCTGTCTGGATGCCTCTTTGTTCTATATTGTTAACAGTATTCACTCCAATATACCACAAAAAAGCAACTAAGCCTATAACAGTTAACAACTGAAATAAAATACCTCTGATTTTTTGATTTCTTAAAATATGCATGGGATTTCTCCACAAATATTTATAAGCATTTATATCCTTTTATATAGGGTGAAACATAGCGTTTCACCCATCTTTTTTTCAATAGAGTTTATATATTATCTAAATGGAGGAGAGTATTGTAAACCGCCTTTATTCCAAAGCGCATTTAATCCTCTTTCAATTTTGAGTGGAGTTGCAACACCTACGTTTCTTTCAAAAACTTCACCGTAGTTACCAACTTGTTTGATGATTTTATATGCCCAATCAGCACTCAATCCAAGGTTTGCACCCATAGTGCCTTCAACACCTAAGATACGTTTTACTTCAGGGTTTGTTGATTTTAGCATTTCATCTGCATTTGCACTTGTAATGCCAGCTTCTTCAGCTGCTACCATTGCATTAAATGACCATCTAACTACATTAAACCAAGCATCATCACCTTGTCTAACAACTGGTCCTAGAGGCTCTTTAGAGATAATCTCAGGAAGAACGATATGTGCATCTGGTTTTTGTAACTTTGTTCTTAGTCCATAAAGTTGTGAAGCATCAGAAGTTAAGATATCACATCTACCATTGTCATAACTTTGTACAACTTGGTCATTTGTGTCATATGCAACTGTTTTGTATTTTAAGCCATTTGCTCTAAAGTAGTCAGCAACATTAAGCTCTGTTGTTGTACCAGTTTGAATACATACAGAAGCACCATCTAACTCAAGTGCACTTTTTACACCTAAATCTTTTCTTACCATGAAACCTTGACCGTCATAGTAGTTTACACCAGCGAAATTAAGACCCAGTGAAGTATCTCTTGTCTGTGTCCATGTTGTATTTCTTACAAGTATATCGATCTCACCTGATTGAAGTGCAGCAAGTCTCTCTTTAGCATTAAGTGAAACATACTTAACTTTTGTTGCGTCACCAAAAACAGCAGAAGCAACAGCGCGACAACCATCAACATCCATACCTTTGTAAACGCCACCGCTTACAACTTCAGAAAATCCTGGCAAACCACCATCAATACCACATTTAACGAATCCTTGTTTTTTTACATCGTCTAATGTACCAGCAGTAGCACTCATGCCAACAAGAGCTATTGCAGCAATTGATAACTTAGCAAATTTAGTCATATGAATCCTTTTAAGATTTAGTTTTCAAGCGTGTCTAGGTATATATTCAAAAAAATGAACAGATATTTAGATACGCTCAAGGAAGTATTTTACACCAAAAAGTACTGAAGTAAAATTAAATAGTGAACATTTTTTATACAATTGGACGAAAAAAAAATAAAATGAGTTCTTTTGACACAAAAATTATTTTTTTGCTTTTAATCTGTATAAATCCGAGAGTGTAAAGATAGCAAGAGCTACCCAAATAAGAATAAAAGTTATTAATTTATCATCGTTAAAGGGCTCTTTATAGATAAAAATAGCAAGACAAAACGAAATACTTGGACCAATATATTGTAAAAAGCCAAGTTTTACCATGGATATCCTTGTTGCAGCACCATTGAACCATAAAAGAGGTATGACAGTTATAAGCCCTGCAAATATAAGTAAAGTAGATGTTGTATCTAAAGGAAGAGTAAAACTATTGTTATTTGTTACATGTAAGTAGTATAAATAAATCAAGGCAAAAGGAGTGATTAAAGCTGTTTCTATAAAAAGACCAGGTACAGAGGGAACATGAACTTTTTTTCTAGCAAGCCCATAAAGACCAAAGCTAAAAGCTAAAACGAGCGAAACGATAGGTATTGATTTTAAGGCGATGATTTGATATAAAATCGCCATAAATGCAAGGAAAATAGCAAAAATCTGATACTTTGTAGGCTTTTCCGCAAAAAATATCATACCAAGCGCAACATTTACAAGTGGATTGATGTAGTAACCCAAACTCGCTTGGGTTATCATATTGTGTGCTATTGCCCAGATAAAAACTACCCAGTTTATTGAAACCAATGTAGCCGAAAGAAAAAGAATTTTTAGTTTTTTTCTATCGTTGAGGATTTCAAAAAGAATTTTGTGCTGTTTAGTTAAAACTATAAGGAAGAATAGAACAACTACTGACCAAAGAATCCTATGTATGAGTACTTCAAAAGCACCAACATGACTTAATGCTTTAAAATATATAGGTACAAGTCCCCAAAATGCAAATGCTAAGATGGCAAAAAGTGTTCCTAAAGATTCTTGTGATAATTGTTTCAAGATATATCCTACATGTAAGGTAAAAGAAGGCATATTATAACCAAATATTTGACTTGAAATTGAATAAACAATATAATGATAAAATTTTTTTTAAAGGTAACTAAAATGAGTACTTGGTCAAAACAATCTTGGAGAAATTTTAAGATTAGACAGCAACCAACTTATAATGATCTGACTGAGTTAAAAAGTGTTGAAGCCCAGTTGAGTAAATTTCCACCACTTGTATTTGCAGGTGAAGTTAGAAATCTAAAAAAAGATTTGGCTAAAGTTGGCAGAGGAGAGGCATTTTTACTGCAAGGTGGTGATTGTGCTGAGAGTTTTAGTGAATTTCATGCTGATAATATAAGAGATATGTTTAAAGTTATGATGCAAATGGCTGTTGTACTTACGTTTGCAGGAGGTTGTCCTATCGTAANNTTGCAGGACAGTTTGCAAAACCTCGTTCATCAGATTTTGAAGAGTTTAATGGGGTGAAATTACCAAGTTACAGAGGTGATATCATCAATGGCAATGAATTTACTGAAACTTCAAGAATTCCAGATCCAAAGAGAATGATACAAGCATATAACCAATCAAGTGCAACGATGAACTTACTTCGTGCGTTTTCACGTGGTGGTATGGCTGATTTACATAAAGTTCACAAGTGGAATCTCTCATTTGTAAAAGATGGTGCTCTTGGAGATAGATATCAGATTTTAGCAGATAAGATTACAGAGACACTTGCATTTATGGAAGCGTGTGGTATCACATCAGAAAATACACCAACCATCAATGAAACTACGCTATATACTTCACATGAAGCACTTTTACTTCCTTATGAAGAAGCACTTACTCGCCAAGATAGCTTAAGCGGAGATTGGTTTGACTGTTCTGCTCATATGCTCTGGATTGGTGATAGAA
>DKEY01000045.1:8572-9362 GCA_002469305.1 Sulfurospirillum sp. UBA6810 | reverse complement strand
AGCCAAAAACAAAAGCTGACCAAGAGAAAATGGGTATAGCACTTCAAAAGCTTGCTCAAGAAGATCCTTCATTTAGAGTTGAAACTGATGAAGAAAGTGGTCAAACTATTATCTCAGGTATGGGTGAATTACACCTTGAAATTCTTGTAGATAGAATGTTAAGAGAGTTCAAAGTAAGTGCTGAAGTTGGTCAACCACAAGTTGCCTATCGTGAAACTATCCGTCAGACAGTTAATCAAGAGTACAAGTATGCGAAGCAATCAGGTGGTCGTGGTCAGTATGGTCATGTTTACCTTAAACTTGAGCCAAGAGAAGCTGGTGCTGGTTTTGAATTTGTTAATGATATCAAGGGTGGTACTGTTCCAAAAGAATATATTCCAGCAGTTGAAAAAGGTTGTGTTGAAGCTATGGCTGGTGGTGTTCTTGCAGGTTACCCTGTTGAAGATGTTAAAGTTACTTTATATGATGGTTCTTATCATGATGTTGACTCATCTGAGATGGCGTTTAAACTTGCTGCATCTATGGGTTTCAAAGAAGGTGCTAGAAAAGCTGGTGCTGTAATCTTAGAGCCTATGATGAAGGTTGAAGTTGAAACTCCTGAAGATTTCATGGGTGACGTTATAGGTGACCTTAATAGAAGAAGAGGACAAATAAGTTCAATGGATGATAGAAGTGGTAATAAAATCGTTAATGCATTCTGTCCACTATCAGAAATGTTTGGTTACTCAACTGATCTACGTTCACAAACTCAAGGACGTGCATCATACTCTATGGAATTTGATCACTATGA
>DKEY01000045.1:0-8376 GCA_002469305.1 Sulfurospirillum sp. UBA6810 | reverse complement strand
TATGACAGCTTTATTAAAGAATTATCAGAGTAGAATTATAAGAATTTCCTTTTAAGGTTTTATATTTTTATGGCTACTATAACAGTTGATGGACAAGAAATACAAACCAAGGAAAATGCTTTATTGATAGAAGAGCTTTTAGCAAATAATATCAATATACCGCATTTTTGTTATCATCCCTCGCTTGGAAAAGATGGGAATTGCAGAATGTGTATGGTTGAAATTGAGGGAAAAAAAAGACCTCAGATAGCCTGTGATACACCTGTAGTAGATGGTATGGTTATACGAACAAAAGGCGAAAAAATTGATAGGGTCAAGCGTTCTATCTTAGAGCTAGAACTAATCAATCATCCTATTGATTGCCCTATTTGTGATCAAGCTGGTGAGTGTTCACTACAAAATTATTATATGGATGTTGGGCTTTATGAAAGCCGACTTTCTACCCCAAAAACACATGGCAAAAAACATGTCGATTTAGGAGCAAATGTAGTCCTTGATCAAGAGAGATGTGTCCTTTGTACAAGATGTGTTCGATTTACTAAAAATATAACTAAAACAAATGAACTTGGTGTTTTAAATAGAACAGACCACTCTGTTATCACTACTTTTCCAAACCAACCACTATCTAATGCTTATGCTATGAATGTTGTAGATTTATGTCCTGTGGGAGCTTTGACGAGTAAAGATTTTAGATTTCATAAGCGAGTGTGGTTTTTGAAACCAGATGAAGCTATCTGTAACGGCTGTGCTAGAGGCTGTGCTATCTATGTTGACCATCATAAAGCAAAGTATGAAAGTGATGCAATCTTTAGGTATAGACCAAGATTTAACAATAATATAAACGGATATTTTATCTGTGATTTTGGAAGGCTGAGTTATAAACAAGAGAATGAAAATCGCAATTCTCTCCCAAGTATCAGAGGTAAAGAGAGTGAATATGAATACTCAATGATGAAAATTTTGAGACTCTTAAAACACAACTATGGAAAAATGACTTTTTTGATTTCAGCATCTCTTAGTTTAGAAGAGATGTTTGTTTTAAAAAAAATGTCATATAAATATGATGCATATTTATCAGGTTATGGATATGTTTATGATGAAAGTTTTGGTGATGATTTTTTAAAAGTCAATGAACTATCTATAAACAGAAAATCTCAAGTTTTTTTAGGTATAAATACAGAGTATGAAGAGTTAGAAGCTAGAATAAAAAGCTCAGAGCTTATAGTTTTATTTGGAAGAGATGATGTTGATGCATTTGCCTTTGAGGATAAAACCATTATATGTTTCAATGATGCTTTACCAAAAGAAAAAGAGAAGTTTGATGTTTATCTTCCTATAAAAACGCATACAAGCAAAGAAGGTACGTATATAAACTGTGATGGCTATATCCAGTATAGTAAGTCACATGTAGAAACAAACAATGACACAAAAAGTCTTTTAGAGTTAGTTGCATTTTATTGTGAAGATTCACATGTAGAACCAAAAAATGTTTGGGATGAAGGGTTACAAGAGATAATGCAAGGTATCACCTTTGAAGATATACAGATAGAATCAATCAAGATGGACATTAAATGAATTTGGTTCTAGTGAGTGTGGTCATTATCAATATAATCATCTCATTGCTCTTTTCACTTGGTGCTGCACCTATTTTGGTATGGATTGAGAGAAGGGTTGCAGGTTTTATACAAGATAGATTAGGTCCAAATAGATGTAATCTCGGTGGTGTAAGACTTGGTGGTTTGATACAGTCTTTTGCAGATATGCTCAAACTTGTTTTTAAAGAAGACTATAAACCAAACTCTATCAAAGAAAAACTCTTTTTTACGATTTCTCCTGTTATTGTTTTTGTTTGTTCGTATCTTACTTTTATGGTTATTCCTTTTGCAGATGATTTAACGATAGGTTCACAAACTTTTATGATGCAAGGTTTGCCACTTGATTTAGGACTTTTATGGTTTTTGGCATTTGCTGGTCTTAGTGTATATGGTATCATCATAGGTGGCTGGGCGAGCAATAACAAATACTCTTTATTAGGTGGACTTAGAGCAGCCGCACAAGTTATCAGTTATGAAGCAGCTATGGGGTTATCTTTGATAGCTATTTTGGTCGTATATGGCTCTGTAAATCTAGGTGATATGGTAAGATTTCAAGGAGATTTACTTTTTGGGTTTATACCCTCTTGGGGTATATTTTTACAACCAGTTGCAGCGATACTTTTCATAGTTACAGCTTTTGCCGAAACCAACAGAGCTCCTTTTGATATAGCAGAGGGAGAGAGCGAGATTGTTGGTGGTTTTCATACCGAGTACAGTGCTATGCGATTTGGACTTTTCTTTGTAGGAGAGTATGTAGCGATGAGCGCTTCAAGTGCTCTTATCATTACTCTATTTTTTGGAGGTTATCAGATACCTTGGGCAAATACGCAAGTGCTTAAAGAAAATATATCTCTTGTGTTACTCCTTCTTATGATAACGATACCTCTACTTAGTTTTTTCTTTTGCAAATGGATAGCGAAAAACAACAAATGGACACAAGAAAATGATATAAGAAATAAAGAGGCACAATGGCTTATAAAAGCTATTTTTACTCTAAATCTAGTCATACTTTTTGTTATAGCAAGTGCATTTATATTTGGTATTTCAAAAGATGGTGTTAATATTTCTGTGGCTATATTGCAGACTGTAACTTTTGCTATAAAATTACTTTTTATGAACTTTGTTTTTGTTTGGGTTAGATGGACACTGCCACGTTTTAGATATGACCATCTTCAAGATTTAGGGTGGAAAATCTTACTTCCATTATCAATAGCAAATATATTTTTTACAGCTATATTTGTTGTAGTGTTTGGAGCATAATATGGGCATTAAGATAGTACCAAGACATGGAAAAAACTTTAAAGACAGAGCTTATCTTCCTGCGATTTTTGGTGGACTTAAAGTAACTTTTAAACACTTTTTTACAAATCTAAAAGACACTTCAAACATCAAAACACTCCAGTATCCAGAAGAACAACCAAAAGATATAACTCCAAGATACAGAGGTGTCCACAGACTTACCAAAAGAGAAGATGAGAGTGTTAGATGTGTTGCTTGTTTTATGTGTGCAACTGCTTGTCCTGCTGAGTGTATTTTTATAGAAGCGATTGAGAGAGAAGATGGTGTAGATGAAAAAATGCCAAAAAGATTTGATATAGATTTGCTAGAGTGCGTATTTTGTGGAGGTTGTGTTGAAGCTTGTCCTTGTGATGCCATCAGGATGGATACAGGGATTTTTACTTTTGTAAAAAGCAAAAGAGAAGATTTTGTAATAACAAAAGAGCAACTTTTGGCAAATGAACCGATGAAGGAAGAGAAGTGATAGATATTGTATTTTTGATTTTGGCAATTTTCTCAATAGTAGGGGGGATAGGTATGATATCTTTTAAACAGCCTATTTATAGTGCTATTAGTCTGATTATTTCTATCCTTGCACTTGCGGGAATTTTCGCTCTTTTAAGTGCGCCTTTTTTGTTTATGGTACAGATTATCGTGTATGCAGGAGCAATTATAACACTTTTGCTTTTTATCATTATGTTTTTAAATATAAAAGATGAAAATTTGCCAGAAGAAAAAAACAAGACACTTCTTATCTTTTTAGGAGCGATTTTTTTAGTTCCTTTCAATATCTTAGTCATTAAAGCATTCAATACGTTACCATCGAAACCTATGGGAATTTTAGGTGAGGAATTTGGCTCAATCAAAAGTTTTGGAAATGTTTTATTTAATGATTGGCTAGTGCCGTTTGAGCTTATCTCTATGCTTCTTTTATGTGCTTTGGTTGGAGCTATTGTATATGCTAGGAAGGAGTGCAAACATGGTTGATTCTATTTTGGCTTATATCACACTAGCAATGGTACTTTTTTCCATAGGCATACTAGGGGTGATTGCTAGAAAAAATATATTTGTAATCTATATGTCTATAGAGCTTATGCTCAATGCTGTCAATTTGATATTTGTAAGTCTTGGAAGATACTATGAATCTATGAACCCTCAAGTGATTGCTATGCTTATCATTGCCGTAGCAGCAGCGGAAGCAGCAGTGTTTTTATCTCTCATTGTTGTTTTGTATAGACAAAAGAAAACACTCAATTCTGACTTGTTTACAATACTGAGCCAAAAGGATGCTTTATGAATTTCCTTTTAGCTTTTATCGTTTTAATTCCTCTTGGAAGTGCTATCTTACTTGGATTTATGTATCTATATTCCATAAAAATTAAAAAGTTAGCAAATATTTTTTTCACTATACCTGCTTTACTTGCACCACTTGTAAGCTTTTTGATAGGGTGTTTCTTTTTCATCCAAATGCTTGGAAGCAATGAAGTTATTTTATACAAAGTATACAAATGGCTAAGTATAGATACTTATGACATAGATATGGGTTTTATGCTCGATAATTTATCTATCTTTATGGTTTTATTTATCTCTTTTGTTGGTTGGCTTATCCACATATATGCAGCTGGCTATATGAGAGACGATGAGGGCTATGGTAAATTCTTTTTCTATTTTAATCTTTTTTTAGCTTCGATGCTTCTTTTAGTCTTAGCAGATAGTCCACTCATCATGTTCATAGGTTGGGAGGGAGTTGGAGTCTGTTCTTATTTGCTCATCAGTTTTTATTTTAGAGACAGTGAAAATGTAAAAGCTGGAAACAAAGCTTTTATAGCCAATCGTGTAGGTGATTTTGGTTTTATCATAGGGATGAGTATATTGCTTTTTCATGCAGGTTCATATGGTTTTGATTATATAAATTTACAAAATCAAATCGCAAATGTCCCCTTAGACATCCTCACATATGCAGGTATCGCTCTTTTTGTTGGAGCGATGGGAAAATCAGCACAAATACCACTTTATGTTTGGCTCCCTGATGCGATGGCTGGACCAACGCCAGTTTCAGCGCTTATCCACGCTGCAACTATGGTTACAGCTGGTGTTTATATGGTAGCTAGGTTTCATTTTTTATATGACTTGATTCCAAATGTTGGGTTGTATATAGCCTATATCGGTGCAGTTTCTTCTATATTTGCGGCTATCATCGCAACAAAGCAAAGTGATATTAAAAAGATTTTGGCATATTCTACGATGTCACAACTAGGATATATGTTTATAGCTGTTGGACTTGGAAGTTATAGTGCGGGGATTTTTCACGTATTTACCCATGCTTTTTTCAAAGCTCTTTTATTTATGGGAGCAGGAGCTGTTATCGTGGCACTACATCACGAACAAAATATTTTTAAGATGGGCGGTATGAAAAGTAAAATACCACTCGTATTTTTTACAATGCTCATAGCAAATCTTGCGATTTGTGGCATACCTCCATTTGCTGGATTTTTTAGTAAAGATGAGATTTTACTTGTGGCTTTTTCAAGTGGACATTATGATATATGGTTGATTGGGTTAGTTACAGCAGTCCTTACAGCCTACTATATGTTTAGACTTTTCTTTGTTGTGTTCTATGGCACAAATTACAATGAAAACAGAAAAATTCACTTTTTAACAAAAAGTATGACTTCACCACTTGTTATCCTTGCAGTTGGATCAATTTTTGTAGGCTTTTTTGGTGTACCAGAAGTATTAGGTGGACACAATTTAGTAAGCATTTGGTTGGAGGATTTTTCACTCAAAGAGGCTTTACATGTAAGCCATGAAAGTGAGCTTATACTCATGGCTATCAATGTATTTGCAGCGCTTATCGGTATATTTGTAGCGTATAAAAAATTCTTTACATGTAACCTTGGAACCGAGCATACAATGAGTGGCATTATATGGCATAAATTTTATGTAGATGAACTGTATGAAAAAGTTTTTGTGAATGGAGTGAAGAAGATAAGTCTTTTTATCTCGTATAGTTTGGATGTGAAAATCATAGATGCATTTGTCATGGGATTATCGCGAGGATTTATAAAAACAGGCAAATTTGTTTCTGTTTTACAAAATGCAAATACGAGCAACTATGCTTTTATAATGATGATAGGGCTTAGCGTTATATCATCATATTTGATTATGGTGTTGGGGTAGGTTATGGATATAGGAATGTTGTCAATTATCATATTTTTACCGATGTTTGTCGCTTTTGCACTCTTGATAGTACCAGTAAGTGCAAAGACTACGAGAAACTTTGCCTTTGCCACCTCTATGGCTATACTTTTTTTAGCTTTCAGTGTTTACAATGAATTTGAATTAACAGGTTATATGCAACTTAGAGAGTATCATACTTGGATAGAGAGTTATGGTATCAATTATAGTTTAGGGATTGATGGCTTTTCACTTATCATTTTAATGCTTATAGCTACGCTTATCCCATGTGCATATCTTTTACTATGGGATGGCAGGACAAAGGGATATTGGGTGAGTATGCTTTTGATTCAAACTGGTATCTCTGGCACACTTTTTTCTCAAGATTTGATTCTTTTTTACTTTTTTTGGGAAGCTATGTTACTTCCAGTTTTTATGATTATAGGTATGTTTGGAACTGGCAATCGAGTATTTTCAACTATAAAAATCACTATATACACTATCATGGGTTCGCTCTTTATGTTTATTTGTATCTTATATATGGGTGTACAATTTTATTATGAGTATGGACTTTGGAGTTTTGAATTAAACGATTTGGTGCAAATTTCTACTATCGGTAGGACAGAGTCTCTTTGGCTCTTTTTTGGTTTTATGCTAGCTTTTGCAATCAAAATTCCACTTTTTCCATTTCACACATGGCTTCTTGAGACATATTCAAACTCTCCAACAGGGGGTGTTTTTCTTCTCTCTTCTATCATGGCAAAGCTTGGAGTATATGGGATTGTTCGTTTTATGATGCCTCTTTTTCCTGAACTTTATATAGAGTTTGCTCCATATTTTGTTTGGATTGGTATCTTTGGTCTTTTATATTTTGGTGTAGCTGCGCTTATGCAAGTAAATATCAAAAAGATGTTTGCATACTCTTCGGCTTCACATTTAGGTTTTATCGTTACGGGTATCTTTTCTCTCAATGCTTATGGTTTAACAGGAGCTGCATTTTTGATTATAGCACATGCTATGGCAACAGGAGGCTTGTTTTTATTAGTTGGTAAGATGGAGTATAGCTTGGGGATTAAGTCTATCCCTGCTCTTGGAGGCATTGCAAGAAAAGCACCAATCTTTACAGTTTTCTTTGCCATAATGCTACTTTGTATAGTTGGGCTACCTGGAACAAACGGCTTTGTGAGTGAGTTTTTGATTATCTTGGGAGCTTTTGGATTTCAGCCAATAGCGGGTGTTGTATCAGCTTTGACAGTATTGGTTGCAGCAAGTTTTATGTTTTGGATGTTTCAAAGAGCGATTTTACAAGATAGTGACAATGATGTATCGATGATGAAAGACTTGGATTTTAAAGAGATACTTGGGATGCTGCCTCTAGCTTTACTTATTATTGCTATGGGTGTTTATCCTGATTATTTTTTATATAAAATTGAGCCAACTATCCAACACTACTTAAACAATATACTACTGATAAAGGGAGATTGATGTTAGAAGATTTTATATATACTTTACCTTTATTTATAGTAGGATTAGGGGCTGTTGTTTTGATGCTTATAAGCCCTATACAGAGAATTTCTCTTCGTAAAGCTTCGATTATAACTGTTCTTTTTATGTCAGTAGCGCTTATCATTGATTTGATTCCTATGTCACAGATGTATTCAGTGTTTCCATTTGAAGATACTTTCCAAGCAATGATTGTAGTTGATACCTATTCTGGTTACTTTAGTGCGATACTCCTTATGGGAGCTATTTTGACGATACTTATTGGGATAAATTATTTTGAAAAGCATATACAGTTTACAACAGAATTTTTTTCCCTATTTCTATTTTCTCTTTTTGGGATGATGCTTCTTGTACATGCCAATGAACTCATCACCGCACTTATCGCATTAGAGATAGCTTCTTTATCCTTATATGTTATGATAGGCTATCAAAAAGTTATAGAACGCAGAGTAGAAGCTAGTTATAGATATTTGGTTTTAGGCTCACTCTCTGGAGCTTTTTTCCTTTTAGGAAGCTCTTTTATATATGCAGCGACACAAACAACACACATAGGTAAAATAAGCCAATATATACAAAACAATATAGAAGGTGATATTACTATATTGCTTATTGGTGTAACTATGATTTTTATAACTTTTTTATTTAAAATTGCTGCTTTTCCTTTCCAAAATTGGGCAATAGATGTTTATGATGGAGCACCTTATCCAGTAACTACTTTTATGGCAGCTACCTTTAAAGCAGCCATATTTGGATTTATCCTTAGATTTGTTCTTGTTGATTTGGAAATGATAAGAGATTTTTGGGATGATATGTTTTTTTATAT
>DKEY01000128.1 GCA_002469305.1 Sulfurospirillum sp. UBA6810 | reverse complement strand
CCTTACTATAAAGTTCCAAGTATCCAAAAGAAAATCATACGTAAAGCAAATGCTGTTTCAAAGCCAGTTATCACTGCAACACAGATGCTTCTCTCCATGGCTGAAAAAGAGATGGCAACACGTGCTGAGATAAGTGACGTTGCCAATGCTGTACTTGATGGAACTGATGCTGTGATGTTAAGCGAAGAGAGTGCGATAGGTACAAATCCTATCAATGTTGTAACAGTTATGTCAAATACTATCAAAGAGACAGAAAAAGTTTACCCATATAACAAATTTAACAGATATGAGTTTTTAGATGAAACAGATATCGTTTCAGAATCAACAGCAAAACTAGCAGAACGACTCAATGTGGAAGCAGTTTTTAGTCTTACGAGCTCAGGTATGAGTGCAAAAAAACTTGCACGTTATCGTATAAAAAGCGATATCTACGCTGTTACTCATGATGATAGAGTTGCACGCTCCCTTACTATCGCATGGGGTATTCATCCTGTGATGAGCATAGAAACAGGAAGTCTCAATATTATGCTAGGACATACGATGCAAAAGGGAATTAAAAAAGGTTTTATCGATAAAAGTAAGTCCTACATCGTCACAGCTGGTTATCCAACGGGTGTTGAGGGAAGTACAAACTTTATCCGTATCCTTAAAAAAGAGCAAATAGAATACTACGAAGATTTGGTACTTTAAGAGGAGTGGGGGACTAGTTCCCCGCTCTTACATGTAACAAAAACTACACAAAAAAAGCGTATCATCTTTTTATAAAGGAGACGCTATGAATATATTTAAAAAACCAAGTTGGCAACTAAGCGAAAATGAAGTCACGCCAGAGGCTCTTTTTAACAAAAGAAGAGATTTTATAAAGCTAGGAGCTGGGGCACTTGTCTCTTCCTCTCTTATCGTAGAAAAGCTCGCAGCTATTGAAAATGAGTATAGAAAACCACTTGCTTTTACTAAAACTTCCTATGGTACAGATTTGAGTTTAAACAGTTTTGAACAAGCAAGTACCTACAATAACTTTTATGAGTTTTCAACTTCAAAAGAGAAACCAGCCAAGATGGCACATACTCTAGTCACAAATCCTTGGGATATCGTTATCGAAGGGGAAGTAAAAGAGGAGCAAATCTTAAGATTTGAAGAGTTGCTTAAAAAAGTAGAATTGGAAGAGAGGATTTATAGATTTCGCTGTGTTGAGGGTTGGTCGATGGTCGTTCCTTGGATAGGATTTCCTCTTAAAAAACTCATCGACATTGCCCATCCAAATTCTAAAGCAAAGTATGTAGAGTTTAAAACTAGATATGAGCCTGAAATGTTCCCTGACCAAAGACGTGGCTTGATGTCTGGAGCGATTCCCTATCCTTATGTTGAGGGCTTACGCATGGATGAAGCTATGAATGAGTTAGCTTTTGTAGCTGTTGGGATGTATGGTAAAGAGTTGCCAAAACAAAATGGCGCACCGCTTCGTTTGATAGTTCCTTGGAAGTATGGTTTTAAGAGTATCAAATCCATAGATAACATTGCGTTTGTAGAGAAAGAGCCTAAAAATACTTGGCAAGTAGTCAATCCAGTAGAGTATGGCTTTTATGCGAACGTCAATCCAAATGTTGATCACCCAAGATGGTCACAAGCCAAAGAGCGAAAACTCGGAAGCTTTTTAAAAACTAAAACTTTAATGTTTAATGGCTATGAACAAGAGGTGGGGTACATGTACAAAAACATGGATTTAAGAGCGTACTTTTGATGAAAAAAGTTTTCTTATTTTGTCTTTGTCTTGTACCTCTGCTTTTTCTTACATGTAACGCTCAAGTTGCAAATGACCCTATAAAGTATATCTACACCTTTACAGGTTTTAGTGCCTTTGGATTTTTGCTTGCCTCGCTTTGTATAACGCCGTTTCGTAAAGTCTATAATCTGCTTATATATAGACGTATGCTAGGGCTTTTTGCTCTTTTTTATGCATGTTTGCATTTTATAAACTTTTTTATCCTAGATGCGCAGTTTGATTTGGCATTTGTACTAAAAGAGACTGTGGATAAGCCCTTTATCTATCTTGGCATGATAGCCTTTTTGATTTTGGTTTTTATGGGAAGTACTTCTACAAGAAAACTTTTTGCAAAGTATAACAAATGGCATAAGCTAGTTTATATAGCACTTATTTTAGTCGTTATTCATGAAAATATGGCACAAAAAGTTATGGGAGCCTTAGAGTATTTTTTCATTGTTTTTGCTGTAGTGCTTTTATCTTTAAGGATAAAAATAATTAGAGAGTTGTTGTTTTATTAGAGATTTTATTCCACTAGCTTCTAAAATATCTGATATATAAGAAGAAAGTGGTTTAGTCGATTCAATGGCTGTCGCTCCTTTGCCATATTATGGTAAAATTGTATGATAAGTAATTAGACTTTTTGCATAACTATATGAAGATATGAGAAGAGATAAAAAGAGGTAAGATTGCGCAAAACAAATTTTACAGCCTAACCGTAGTTAAGTTGGAATAATTTTTTTGTGTAAGATTGACTCTTTTTATACTTCCCAAAGGGCAAAAAGATAAGCTACTTTACTCTGCGTTAGATAACCCCAACCGTAGCTATGGCTACGCTTGAGAACATCTGCCTTGATTAAATTGCTTCTCTTTTTGCTCATACTTTATATAGTTATGCAAGAAGTCTATTATATAAAATCAAATGATGAATAATTATATATCATACAATGGAAGTTAATATGGACTCAAATCTCTTAAAAGTATTTGTAGCTGTGACACACCAAAAAAGTATTTCCCTAGGAGCAGAGGTTTTAGGTTTTACACAATCAAACGTTACGTTACGCATCAAACAACTTGAAAAAATACTTGGACATGCATTGTTCTATCGTGTTCCAAAAGGTGTAATTTTAACTCAAGAGGGTGAAAAACTCTATCCTCTAGCTTTAGAAATAGTACGTAAAGTTGAAGAAGCAACACTAAAAATGCAAAACATTTCTCATCAAGCACTTTTGCGTATTGGTACTAGTCAAGCTAATGCCACAATAAGACTGTTGCCTTTTTTGGAACAACTTCAAAATGACTTTCCTGGTATAGAGTTTGAACTTTTTACAGGCAATACCCCCGATATTAAAGAGAAACTTTTAGAGTATAAGATAGATATAGCATTTATCCCTGGAAATCCAAAGCATAAGGATATTATGGTTTTGAACCAGTTTGATGATGATTTATTTATGGTAGAACCAAAAAATAAAAAGAGTTCTAATACATTGTTAGGATATCGTTCAAAAAGTACTCATCTTGATTTTTTTCAAGAGTATCATAAGCAACAAGGGAATTTAGAATTTAAAACTATGATTTTAGAAAATTATGAAGTAATGCTAGGATGTGTAAAAGCTGGTCTAGGAAAGGCTTTTATCTCAAAAAAAATAGTAAAGAAATTTGGTTATATCAACGATTTAAAATTAACAAAACTGCCTAAAAATCTCTGTGATTTAGATACAAAGCTAGTTTGTCGAAAAGATCATAAGCCACTTATCTTGGATTATTTGAAAAATCTCTCATTAGATTAAAATGTTTATGCTACTAAAAGTAACTAGCATTTTTTTAATATATAAATTTAAAAACTAGAAGAAATTAAAAAGTTTTACAATATTCATATAAAACATTAAAATCAAAAATATTTAAAAAACAGCTGAAAAATCAGTACCTTCTCACAAAACACATTTCATAATATTTCTAAAAAAAATGCTCCATTGCTTCTTTATATTACCATCTACAATATTGTCTATAATTATGTATTATTTGCTTTTATATAATTTTTTATCATACAATTTTTCAAAATGCAATGCATTATTTGATGAGTAGAGTTTGAAAAAAGGTGCTTTAAAAGCTAACAACTACAAAAATTTTACAATTAGGAGAAAGTTATGAAATTGTTATCAAAATCTACAATTTTGGCTTCGTTATTTTTTGCAAGTGCTATTGCGGCAGTAGCTACAGATTTCCCTACTAAGTCTATGACTTATATACTTCCCTTTAATGCAGGAGGAGAATCAGATGTTTCAGCTCGTTATCAGCAGGCTGAATGGGCAAACGTTACTGGAAAGTCTGTTGTTATTCAATATCAACCTGGAGCTGGTGGTGCAAAAGCTTGGTCTCAACTTAATAAAATTGTAGGAGATGGATATACTATCATGGGAATAAATCTTCCTCACACTGTTTTGCAGCCTATGTCTGGAAATGTTGGATATAAAACTGAAGATTTAACTCCTGTCCACTATTTTCACTATACACCAAATGCAATATTTGTAAATAAAGATAGTAAATTTAAAACACTTCAAGAACTTATCGAGCATGCCAAGAAAAATCCCGCTATGGTTACATTTGCTGGTTCTGGTTCTAATTCATCCAATAATCTTGCTGCGATTAAACTTAACAAACTTGCAGGTATTAAGACCACATACGTTCCTTTTTCAGGAGTAGGTCCTTCGGTTGCAGCAATTATTGGGGGACAAACAACAGCAGGATTTGTCTATGCTCCTTCGGCTTTACAAGTTGGAGATAAGATGAGAATGCTAGCAGTTGCATCTGAAGAACGTATGCCTGCTTTTCCAGATGTTCCTACTTTTAAAGAACTAGGTTATGATTTGGTAGGTGGTGCTTATAGGGGTCTTTCAGTACCAAAATCAACACCTATCGAAATGCGTAAAAAAATATCAGATATTATCTCAACAATTAATAAACAACCTGAGTTTATGAAAAAGATGCAAGAAGGTGGATTTGTTTTAACAGACATTACTTATGAAAAAATGGATGAATTTGTAAGCAAAAAAACTGCTGAATACACAGAAGGTGCGAAGACTCTAGGCATCATCAAGTGATGAGGTAAAAGCAAATGGAGATTTTCTCATATCTTATAGATGCTCTTACGCCATTTAATATTATGTTAGCTTTAGGTGGAGTCGTCTTAGGTACAATAATAGGCGCTTTGCCAGGTCTTTCTGCTACTATGGCTGTGGCTGTACTTGTACCTTTTACATTTACCATGAGTCCAGCTTCAGGTATGATTGCCCTTGGGGCAATCTACACTGGAGCTATATATGGTGGAGCTTTTGCAGCTATTTTGGTAAACACACCTGGTACTCCTTCTGCAATTGCGACTACATTTGATGGTTTTCCTATGGCAAAAAGAGGAGATGGTGGATTAGCAATCTCAATTGCAACGATAGCTTCTGTTATAGGAGGGGTGGTAGGAGCAATTAGTTTATTATTGCTCGCACCACCATTGGCAAATGTAGCATTGGCTTTTGGTCCAACAGAGTATTTTTGGTTAGCTATATTTGGACTTTCCTTAATAGCAGCTCTTTCAGTTGGAAATACAATAAAAGGTCTTATAGGTGCTTGTATAGGATTGTTTTTATCAACTATAGGAGTAGCTGTTGTAGGTGGTGATGTTCGTTATACTTTGGATTCACAGATCCTTATGGGAGGTATTGATCTTACTTCTGCGATTATAGGACTCTATTGTATACCTATACTTCTTGATTTGGTAGCTACAAAAAATCCACATTTAAACGCAGTTGATACAAGTGGACTTCGTCTTAATGAAAGTTTTTCTTTAGTATGGCAAAGAAAATTTAATGCCATAAGGTCATCAATCATAGGAACAGTAGTAGGTATCTTACCTGGTGCTGGCGGGTCAATAGCAGGGTTGGTTTCTTATTCAGAAGCTAGGCGTGCATCAAAAAACCCACAAAAATTTGGTACAGGTGAGCCAGATGGAATTATCGCAACAGAATCAGCAAACAACGCAACAGTAGGAGGAGGTTTTATACCTACACTCGTACTTGGTATTCCAGGAACCCCACCAGATGCTATTATACTAGGAGCACTGTTGGTGCATGGAATAAAAATTGGACCAACGCTTTTTAGTGATCAATCAGGGATAGTTTATACTTTTATCTGGGGATTATTAATTGCAACAATTTTGATGTTGCCAACAGGTCTTTTGATTGGTCGGTATGCATTTAGAGCGGTTGTAAATATACCTAAAGCTCTTCTTGCCCCAACAATAGCATTGCTTATTATCATTGGGTCTTTTGCTATACACTCTAGTGAAGAAGATGCACAAATGATGCTATTTTTAGGGTTGGCTTCTTGGTTATTTTCTCGTGCTGGTTTTTCGCCTTCTCCTATTGTTCTAGGACTGGTTCTTGGCATGATTGCTGAACAAGGTTTTGTACAAACCTATCTTATAGGAAATTCATCAGGGCAACTTATGGAAATGTTTTTTGGAAGACCAATTAGTATGGGGATAATTGTTGCGACTATGATATCTTTACTTTATCCTATTGTTTCAGAGTATCGTTCAAAGAAACGTAGCATAGTAGATATTCCTGCACAGGCAATAGAAAAAGCACATGATATAGATTTGCAAATAGAAACAAAAAAAGCAAAGATAGATTTGTTGGGGATTATCTATGCTTTAGGATTTATTATCTTAGGTTCTTTGATGATAGCTGGTACAAAAAATTTATCTCCTTTAGGTTCAGTTTTCCCACTAACTATTGCTATTATCATGATAGTCTTGTCTGTTATGCTTATCGGGTTTGCTATCGTAAAAAAATCATCACATGTAAAGACTCCGAAAGAAGATAAACATGCGAATCTTCACAGAATTTCCTTGACATTTGCTATGTTGGCTTGGGTTTTTCTACTTCCTGTTCTTGGTTTTTTTGTCTCAAGTTTATTAGCTTTTTTCGCGATTATGTTCATAGCTGATTATGACAAACCTTCTTTAAAAGTTTGGCTTGTTTGGGCTTTGACTGGGACACTTATAGTGGGAGCATTTTGGTGGAGTATGACACATATATTGCTTTTGAGAATGCCTAGTGGATTATTTTTTTAATATATTGATATGTAAAGGATAAAAAAGATGTTTAAACTTGATAAAAAAGAGATGATGATACAGACATTGGGAAAATTTGTAGATATGACATCCAAAGAATTACCAGATGATGTGATGGAAAAATTGATAGAATTGCGTAGATATGAGGAAAAACCTTTAGCAAAAGCTATCTATGATGTAATGTTTGACAATATGGAAAAAGCAAAAAAACTGAGCCGACCAACTTGTCAGGATACTGGGGTGATTCAATACTTTGTGAGAACAGGTGCAAAATTTCCCTACTTAGGGCAATTACGTGAAATACTCAAGCAAGCAACAATAAACGCTACCAAAAGTGCTCCTTTGAGATTAAACGCAGTTGAACCTTTTGATGAAGTTAATACGGGAACAAATCTAGGAACTGATATCCCATATATCGTTTGGGATGTAGTAGATGATAGTTCAAATGTAGAAATCGAAATCTATCAAGCAGGCGGAGGTTGCTCTTTACCTGGACGTAGTATTGTATTGCCTCCACTTGCAGGATATGAAGGCGCTATTGAGTTTGTTTTTGACACGATTGTCAACTGGGGAATCAATGCTTGTCCTCCTTTAATAGTTGGAATTGGTATTGGAACATGCGCAAACTCTTCAGCATCTTTATCAAAAAAAGCGATGCTAAGGCCTATGGGGAATTCACATCCACATCCAAAAGCTGCTGCAATGGAGAAAAAAATAGAAGATGGATTAAATGCTATTGGGCTAGGACCACAAGGGGTTTCAGGCGCAAAAAGTGTTATGGCAGTTCATATAGAGGGTATGGCGCATCATCCTTCTGTACTTGGTGTTGGTGTAACTGTTGGGTGTTGGGCAAATAGACATGGAATAATTCAATTTGATGAACATCTCAATTATAAAATCACTTCTCACAAAGGGGCAAAATTATGAAAAGAATTCTTACTACACCTATAAGTGATGATGATATAAAGTCATTAACAGTTGGCGATATTGTATATTTAAGTGGGACACTTGTTACATGTAGAGATGAAGGACATAGGCGAATTGTAGCAGAGGGTATTATGCCTAAACTTCCAATGGATAAAATTGCTATTTTCCACGCAGGACCAATAGTCAAAGATGTAGAGGGAGGTTGGGGAATGGTCTCTATAGGACCTACAACTAGTATGAGAATGGAACGCTATGAAAAAGAGTTTTTAGCTCAAACAGGTGTTAAGTTGGTTATTGGGAAAGGGGGTATGGGCCCAAAAACAGCCCAAGGATGCAAAGAGAGTATCGCTGTGCATGCTGTATTTCCTGGAGGATGTGGAGTTGTTGCTGCTGAACAAGTTGAGAAGATAGAGGGTAAAGAGTGGCCAGAATTTGGTATGCCTGAATCATTTTGGATTCTTAAAGTCAAAGAGTTTGGACCACTAATTATATCTATTGACACGCAAGGCAATAATCTTTTTGAAGCAAATAAAATAGAATTTCATCAAAAAAAAGAGATTGCTATGAAGCAAATTTCTAAAGAAATTGTAGAGATGATAGCAAAAAGTTAGAGACATTTGAAGTCTCTAACTTTTTAGACTTTTAGAATATTTTTGTATTGTTTTTGCTATAGTTCTTTTGGTATTAAGAGTTATTTTTTTTATAAAGAAGAGAGATGAAAATATTTTTACTAGAAGATGATGAAATTCTCAATGAAGTAATCTGTGCATTTTTGAGTGAACAAGGTTATGAGGTACATAGTGCATATGATGGAGATGATGCTCAAGATATCTTATATGAAAAAAAGTTTGACTTGCTTCTTTTAGATGTCAATGTTCCTGGTATGAGTGGATTTGAGCTTTTAAAAACTCTACGCCAAAATGGAGTAACAACTCCCACTATCTTTATAACTTCATTTGATGCGATGAGTGATTTGAAAAAGGGTTTTGACAGTGGTTGTGATGATTATATAAAAAAACCTTTTGAGTTTGATGAACTGTGTTTGCGAATTGACAATATAAAAAGACTCTATAAACTTGATAAAAAGCAAGTTATTACCATAAGTGAGGGTATAACGTATGACTTTGACTCTTCTTGTGTTCATATTGGCGATGAAGAGCACCAACTTTCAAAAAAGGAGTTAGAGGTATTTGAGTATTTACTCAAAAATAGAGATAGAACTATATCTTTTGATGAACTCTCTCTCAATCTTTGGGATTATGAAAACAGACCTACTGATGCAACGATAAGAACGTATATAAAAAATTTTAGAAAAATTATCGGAGAAGAAGCAATAACAACTATAAAAGGAGTTGGTTATCGTTTTAACTAAATATGAAAAAAGAACCTTCTTTGGTTTTTTAGGGCTCTATCTGGGCTCTTCACTTTTTTTACTTGTTGTTATTGGCAGGTTATTTTATACTTCACAAGCAGCCAGCCATGCAGAAGTAGTTCTTTCTCGTATGGAGATTGCTGCTAGCAATATCTCTTCAAAGATTATTCATGCGCACATGAGTCAACTAGACTTTGATATGCGCAATATAGATATAGCAGAGTCTTTAGCATATGGCTTGTATGATGAAAACAAACTACCTATCTATACCCAGATACCAGAGCATATAGATTTGTCTAAAAAGATATATATCACAAAAGAGGCTACATTTTATATCAGCAAAGCTCCCACAGGACATCTTGGAGTCTATTTTGTTGTGATAAAAGAGGACTCTTTGGATAAAGATTTAGATACTCTACAAAATGACATCATAGCTGCTGTGGTAGCTGTCTATATGATTATAGCGCTTATCGGATTTGTTTTGGCAAAGTTGTTTATATACCCAATTCAAAGCCAAAGAGAGAAACTCAACAACTTTGTAAAAGATACTACGCATGAGTTAAATACTCCTCTTTCAGCACTTATGCTTTGTGTTGATGCAAAAGATTTTAACTCTGTACAAAACAAAGAGCGCATTAAAATCAGTGCAAAAAAGATATCAAACCTCTATAAAGACCTGACGTATCTACTCTTAGATGAGCACAAGATAGAGAGTGCAAAAGAGATAGAACTCTCAAAGATTTTGCGCGATGAACTTGTCTATTTTAAGCAAATAGCGCAGAAAAAAAGTATAACACTCATCACAGAAGTAGAAGAGACTCTCTTTAAGATAGATAAAGAAGATTTTATGCGAGTTATCAATAACCTCATCTCAAATGCCATCAAATACAATACAAGAGGAGGAAAAGTTTATATAACTTTAAAAAATAATGTTTTATGCATCGAAGATACTGGTATCGGCATCGAAGCAAGTAAGCTTGATAAAATTTTTACAAGATATTTTAGAGCAACTTCTAGTGTTGGGGGCTTTGGTATAGGACTTAACATAGTAAGTGCTATCTGCAAAACTTATAAGATAAAGATAGACGTTAGCTCAACCTTACATGTAGGCACAAAATTTACACTCTATTTTAAATAAATTATAGCCTTATCTCGCATTTTCCACACTGCTTACACACCATTTCATTACAATTTCTCAAATTTAATTTTAAGGGATTGAAATGAAGAAGATTTCAGCAGTAGTCTTAGGGCTTAGTTTATTTGCAAGTGGAGCACTTTTTGGTGCAGATATGGACCATTCAAAAATGGATCACTCAAAGATGGATCATTCAAAGATGAACCACTCCTCAAATAGTATGTCTAATAGTGCATACATGAATAAAATTCAAATAGATGGTTATAGCGTGGTGGTAAGCTCAGAAAAACCACTTGTAAGCGGAAGCAATATCTTACATGTAAAGCTTCAAAAAGATGCAAAACCACTCACTGATGCAAAAGCAAAAATCAAATTCTTTATGCCTGAGATGCCAGGTATGCCATATATGGAGTACAAAGCCAATGGTGTTTTAGTAGGCGATAAATTTGAATTTGAAATCAACCTTGGTATGGGTGGCACTTGGCAGTACCAATTACAGTTTAAAACGAGTGACGAGAAGGTACACAAAACCAGAGGTAGCGTAAACATCTAATGATAAAAAAATCATTACTCATAACTTCATTGGTTATATCATCAAGCTTTTCACTCGGGCTTGATGATATAGTGCATAGCACATTTAATGAGAGTTATGACTTACAAAAACTTGAAAAAAGTATCGCCATAGCAGACCAAGATGTGGCACTTGCCAAAACTTGGAGCAATCCAGTTTTGAGCATTGGGGCAAATGACGTTCAGTTTAATGATACATTTTCCAGAGATAAAGAGCCTATGCAAGCTACGTATGTAGCCATCACACAGCTTATCCCTATCAATGGAAAGCTTGATTATGAGACCCAAATAGCAAGCGAAAACAAAAAAATCGCGCAGATGGATTTGGAAAATAAAAAACTAAAACTTGCTTCTTTGATTTATCAGTATGGATATGAGAGTATTATCACTCAAAAAAAGCTAGAGTTACTCCAAAGATACGAGCAAAATACACAAGAGTTAGAGACGATAGCACTTAGTTTATATGAAAATTCCAAAGTCAAACAAGTATTTCCTCTGCAAGTACAGCTTTTAAATTCTAAGTTGCAACTGCAAAAGGAAAATTTAAACTTTAGATTAAAATCTCTTGTTTTAAAATTAGAACAAATCACCTATAAAAAAGATTTGAAACTAGATGAGACACTCAGTATTGACACACCTTATGAGGTTATACAAAATCTCAGTGAACATCCAGTCATCAAATCCATAGAGTATGCAAAAGGAAAGTTCGATACTCTTGCCAAACTTGAAAATGCAAAAAAATACTCTGATTTGAAAGTGAGTCTTGGGTACTTTGCAAGAGATGCAAAATACACAGATTATGTGAATCTCTCTTTTTCTATGCCTTTGCCTCTTTATGGACGTGAAAACATAAATGTAGCAAAAGCAAAGTACCAGAGTGCGATGCAAGAAGATGAGTTAGAAAAAACAAAAATCGAGTTTGAAAACAATTTTCTAATTTTAAAACAGCAGATGCAAAAATCTTATGCAAACTATAAAAATCTCTCAACAAGCATCATACCCCAGCGTGAGTATATCCAGCAAAATCTGGAATCTCACAATGCACTAGGCCATGCAAATAGCGCAGAGTTACTTACAAACATCAATGAAATCATCTCTTTGGAAATACTCTCTTTGGATGAGTTGGAAAACTACTTTAGTGCCTATGCGAAGATAAAATATTTTACAGGAACAGTACAATGAAAATCTTGATACTTTTACTTACTTTTTTCCTCTCACTTCAGGCAAAGATTATCGAAGTAGATCAGCTTTTTAACAAAACTTATGCAGATGTGAGTGAAAAATCTATCTCTTTTAACAAAACTTTTTATGCAAAAACTATGCTTGATGAGTCAAAAGTTGTTGATATCAACACAAGATTTGACGGTTTTATAGAAAAACTCTACGCCAATAAATCTTACATGTACGTAGATAAAAACAAGCCACTTTTGAGTCTCTATTCTGATGAGGTAGTCTCAGCGATACAAGAGTTAAACCTTGCAAAAAAACTGGGTAAAAACCATGCTATCTATAAGAGTGCTTACAATAAACTCATAAGTCTTGGCTTACATGTAAATGCTCTCTCAAAAATCCTCAATGACACAAAAGAGGAGATAAATGTGGATATATACTCTCCGATAAGTGGATATATAGTTCAAAAAAGTCTCAATGAAAAATCATTTATCAAAAAAGGAGCACTCCTCTTTCAAGTGGCTGATTTGAGTAAGCTGTGGGTGATAGCAAAGATTTATCAGCAAGATATAGACTTTATAAGTGAGGGCATGAGTGCCAAAGTGAGCATAGATGGGAAAGAAGGGATGATACATGGCGTGGTTGATTATATCTATCCAAATATCAATGAAAAAGACCAAAGTATAGATGTGCGCATCGTCTTAGATAATCCAAAGTTAAATCTTTTTCCAAACATGTTTGCAAAAGTGGATTTATACCACCCCGTGCAAAAAATGCTGACTCTGCCTAGAAGTGCAGTTTTGACAAAAGGTCAAAAGCACTATGTATTTAAGCCTTTGAGTGATAGAGAGTTTGAACCAGTCTTGATAGAAGCAAAAAGGGTAGACGCACAAACATTTCAGATACTTGAAGGGTTAGAGGTAGGGGAGAGAGTTATAGACAAAGTGATGTTTATGCTTGATAGTGACGCCATCACAAATGGCTTATACGATAGCGATGAAGAGTGGTAGGAGTCTAGCGTGGTTGAAAAAATTATAGACTTTAGTATAAAAAACATTTTTATTGTTCTCTTTAGCACATTTATCCTCATAGGAGCATCCATCTGGGCTGTACAAAAAACATCTTTGGATGCGCTTCCTGACCTCTCACCTCCTCAGGTGATAGTCCAAATCAAGTGGAAGGGACAATCCCCCACAACGATAGAAGAGCAGATAAGCTATCCTCTCATCTCCAATCTTTTGTCTTTACAAAACATAGAGACAGTAAGAGCGATGAGCAGTTTTGAAAATGCTTTGATATATATCATTTTTAAAGACAAAGCAAATATCTATGATGCCAGAACAAGAGTGTTAGAACAACTCTCGCAACTCTCATCAACTTTTCCAGAGGGCTCTTCTGTCACTATCGGGACAGATGCTACGGGTGTGGGTTGGGCTTATGAGTATGCTCTAAAATCAAAAACAAAAAGTTTAGATGAACTACGGACTTTACAAGATTATTATTATAAATACGCACTTTTAAGTGTTGATGGGGTGAGTGATGTTGCTCCTGTTGGTGGATTTATCAAAAACTATGAAATCACACTTGACCAAGATAAGTTAGTCCAGTACAACTTAAATATCAAAGAGATAAAAAATGCTATCCAAAACAGTAACAATGACCAAGGTGGTAGGATAGTTTTAGAAAATGGTTTTGAAAATATCATCCAAGCAAAAGGGTATTTGCAAAGTGTTGGCGATATAGAAAATATCACTATCAAAACATTAGGCGCAAATCCTTTAAAAATCAAAGATATAGCAAATGTCAATATCACCTCTTCAAGCAGACGTGGGATGGTTGATTTGGATGGCGAGGGTGAGAGTGTTGGGGGTATCGTGATAGTGCGATATGGAGAAAACACTTACAACGTTATCAAAGCAGTTCAAGAGAAGTTAAAAACCTTACATGTAGAGGGTGTGGAAGTAGTTGAAACTTACGATAGAAGCTCTTTGATAGACAAAGCTATAAACACACTCAAAAATACTTTGGTAGAAGAGAGCATTATCGTTATGGTTATCTCAGGACTTTTCTTGTTTCACTTTAGAAGTGCTTTGATTATTATCTTGACTTTGCCTATAACGGTGTTGTTTACATTTTTGTTTATGAAAACCTTTGGACTTGGCAGCAATATCATGAGTCTAGGAGGCATTGCCATAGCCATCGGTGCGATGGTCGATGCGACTATCGTTATGGTGGAAAATGCACATAAGTATATCCATAAAGCTATTGTGGAAAAAGGAAGTATCACAAATGAAGAGAGAGTAAGCATCATAGTCAAATCTTCAAAACAAGTGGGTCGTCCTATCTTTTTTGCACTCATCTTGGTTGTAGTCTCTTTTTTACCTATCTTTGCGCTAAGTGGTCAAGAGGGAAAACTCTTTAGCCCACTTGCTTTTACAAAGACATTTGCAATGCTCTCAGGGGCATTTTTATCCATCACATTAGTGCCTATCTTGATGCTCTTTTTCATCAAAGGAAAAATCTTACCAGAGAACAAAAACTGGCTCAATAGATTTTTTACCGCTTTGTATATCCCCTTTTTAAAGCTCTCTTTGAAACTTCGATACTTTGTGATTTTGGGCTTTTTAGCGATGATTGTTCTCACTTATCCTTTGTATAAAAAACAAAATTGGGAATTTATGCCCATGATGANNCAAAATTGGGAATTTATGCCGATGATAAATGAACAGACATTTATGTATATGCCTGTAACTCCCTATGGCATAGGGATAGATTTTGCAAAAGAGTTAACGCAAAAAACAAATAAAATCATCAAAAGTTTTCCAGAAGTGAAAAGTGCTTTTGCTAAAGTAGGCAGGGCAGACTCTGCAACAGACCCAGCTCCACTTGCCATGATAGAAACCATCATCCAGTTTAAAGACCAAAGCGAGTGGCGAGAGGGTATGACATATGAAAAGCTCATGCGCGAGATGGATGAAAAACTCCAAATTGCAGGGCTTATCAACTCTTGGACTTACCCGATAAGAGGCAGAATCGATATGCTACTTACGGGCATTAGAACACCACTGGGGATAAAACTCTATGGTAACAGTCATCAAAAACTTGAAGCAACTGCTTTAAAAATCGAGAAAAAGCTAAAAGAGTTAGACTATACACTCTCGGTTTCTTCTGATAAGATAAACAGTGGGTACTATCTCAACATAGATATAGATGATGAAAAGATTTCAAGATATGGTATCAGCAAAGAGGATATCCTCAGTACAGTACAGCTTAGTATCGGTGGAGCACAGATAAGTACGATGTTAAAAGGCTTAGAGCGCTATCCTATCAGTTTGAGGCTTGAGGGAGAGCAGCGAAAAGAGATAACCAGTATCAAAAATATAATGATTAAGACAAGGCTAGGTTTTTATCCGCTAGAGAGTTTTGCAAATGTTTACTATAAAGAGGGACCAAGCGTCATAAAATCTGAAAAAGGGATGAATGTAAACTTTGTCTATATCACCCCAAAGACACATATCTCATCAAAACAGTATAAAGATGCAGCACAGGAGATCCTCAAAGACGTAAAGTTGCCAGAGGGGTTTTACTATGAGTGGGCAGGACAGAGTGAGTACTTAGAGAGTGCCATGAAAAAACTGACTTATATCATACCACTTACCTTTGTTATCATTTTCTTTCTTATCTTGATGGCTTTGAAAAATTTTCTCTATACTTGTGTTATATTTTTTACACTTCCTTTTGCAATAACAGGAGGGATATGGTATATAGATTTTCTAAACTTCAACATAAGTATAGCTGTTGTTGTGGGCTTCTTGGCTCTGCTTGGAGTTGCTGCTGAAACTTCTATCGTGATGCTTGTTTATCTCGATGAGGCTATCAAGGAGTTAAAAGAAAAAGGGATTGAATTTACTAAAAGCAACATTTACGCAGCCGTTTATAACGGAGCAGCCCTGAGACTTAGACCAAAACTCATGACACTTTTTGCCATCATGGGTGGTTTGATTCCTATCATGTACATCAAGGGTGTAGGAAGTGAAGTGATGCAACGCATTGCAGCACCTATGATAGGAGGTATGGCAACTTCTGCACTATTGACTTTGGTTATCATCCCTTCTATATTTTATGTGATTGCTCTTAGAAAAAAGGAAAAATTGCTATAATTTGCACATGAAAAAAACAAACGCATGTCGCATTTNNATAGAGTATGAGGTCGATGAAAACGACCTCAGTGCTTTACATGTAGCCGAAGTTTCTGGCATAAATATCAAGCAGATTTTTAAGACTTTGGTATGTGTGGATGAGAAAAACCAACCTCTTGTTGCTTGCATCCCTGGGGATGATGAGCTTGATTTAAAAGCTTTAGCAAAAGTAGCAAATCGTAAAAAGTGCGTGATGATTCCGCAAAAAGATTTACTTAAACTCACAGGGTATATCCGTGGAGGGTGTTCTCCTTTTGGGATGAAAAAGCAGTTCCCAACTTTTATAGATGAGAGTGCTTTTACTTTTGAACGTATATGTGTAAGTGCAGGGGTCAGAGGTGCGCAGATAGAATTAAATCCCCAAGATATCATAGATATACTAGGAGCTACAAGCGCAAAGCTTATCCATGACTAAAGAGCTTTTTTTCAAAGACAAAAATCTCCCCTTTATAGAGTGTAGATACACAACCAACAGTGCCAAACACTATAAACCCCATATGCACTCTACTTTTAGCATAGGAGCGATAGATAAGGCAGAAGTGCTTTACAATGTAGCAGGTGATAGCGCAAAACTTAGTAGTGGCAAACTCGCTATCATCAACCCAAATACTTTGCACCACTGCAATCCTCTAAAAGATATAAAAAGAAGTTATTATATGCTCTACATCGACACTGCTTGGGCACTAAAGGTGCAGCAATCTTTGTTTGATACAAAAGAGTTTATCCCCTCAAATCAAGTTATCTTGGAAGATGAAGCGATATATGATGCTTTTATATCTGTGATGCAGTGTTTTATGCAAGAGGATTTTTTGCTTGAAAAAGAGGAGCTTATGGTAGCACTTTTGCAAAATATATTTCTCAAAATCAATCTCTCTTGGGAAAAAAATAGAGAAAAATTATCCTTACATGTAAGAACTCTAAAAGAGCTCATGGCATCAAATTTTGAAGAGGATATGACTTTAGATGCTATTGCTAAAAGCTTACATGTAAACCCATATACGCTTTTGAGAAACTTTAAAGAGGAAGTCGGTATCACGCCACATGCGTATAGGATAAATTGCAAAATCGAATTTGCCAAAACCTTGCTTCAAGAAGAAGAGGATATCTCCCAAGTAGCTTTGAAGTGTGGATTTTTTGACCAAAGCCATTTCCACCGTTACTTTAAAGCTTTTACTTCCGTGACCCCAAACGAGTACAGACTCAATTTTTTACAATAAAACTTTTTTATAAACCCCTATAATTTGCAAAAATTTAGGAGTTGTTTATGGAGTTTTTCATCCTAGCAAGTGCACACTTTTTGGCACTTCTAAGCCCTGGTGTTGATTTTTTTATCATCACTCAAACTACTTTGAAAGAGGATAGAAAAAAGGCTTTTCTTGTTTGTTTCGGGATTGCAAGTGCAAACGCTTTGTATATCCTTGTAGCCGTTTTAGGCTTGGAAGTTATCAAGCAGTTGTATTTTGTTATCAATGCGATGAAATATCTTGGCGGAGCATATCTCATATACATAGGATATCTGTTTTTAAAATCCCAAAAAATAGAGATAAAAACAGAGCAAACATCCTTACATGTAAAGAGTTTTTTTCTCCTTGGATTTTTGTCAGCTTTTTTAAATCCGAAAAATATCATCTTCTATTTTTCTTTGTTTTCAGTCATCGTCTCATCACAAACATCTTTACATGTAAGAATATTTTATGGGCTTTGGATGAGCTTTGCGGTACTTGCTTGGGATGTTTTGGTAGTGTATATGCTAGGACACCAAAACATCAAAAGCAAACTCAGCGGATATATCTATCAAATCGAAAAAGGAGCAGGAGTTGTTTTGATATTTTTTGGAGCGACACTTCTGTTTTAAATCATGTTAAAATATGCAAAAAAGGTTATCTATGCAACTCATCCCTGCTCAAAATCTACTCTACATGTTAGTACCACTACTTTTTGTTGGATATTTTTACTACAAATGGGTTGGCGATAAAAAAGAGATACTCTATGCAACCTTTCGCATGGTTTCCCAACTTTTGCTCATAGGCTATCTTCTTGTGTATATTTTTGAAGCAAAAAGCTCTTATATAACACTTTTAGTTGTTTTAGTGATGATAAGTTCAGCTTCATTTATAACCCTTAGAAACATTACATGTAAAAACAAAAAGGTCTATTTTTCGATATTTACAGCTATCTTGCTTGGAGGAAGTGTGAATCTTTTTTTAGTTTTGTATTTTGTACTTGAGATAGATACACTGAATCAGCCAAGATATATAATCCCTCTTGCTGGGATGCTCTATGCAAACTGTATGAATGCCGTCTCACTCGTCGCTGAGAGGTTTGAAAAAGAGAGTATGACTCACTCTTATGAAAAAGCAAGAGCTATCTCTTTTAAAGCTTCCCTAATTCCTCAGATAAACTCTTTTTTAGCAGTGGGATTGGTTTCACTTCCTGGCATGATGACAGGGCAAATTTTAGCAGGGGCTGATCCTATCGTAGCAGTACGTTATCAGATGATGGTGATGCTTATGATACTTGGTAGTTCAGGCATCAGTACAGTTTGGTATCTTTACGCAAAAAAATAGTAAATATTATGTTTTATATTTTTCTTATGAAATACGGAGTAGAATATTTATACCTCAAAATCAAGGCTTAAATATGGACTTCAGTTATGATATTTTGATAGTTGATGATGTAAGTGACAATATAAAAGTTGCGATGAATATCTTAAAAGAAAATAACTACAATTTTTCTTTTGCAACGAGTGGTGCACAAGCACTCGAAATAGCGAAAAATAAGAAGTTTGATTTGATACTTCTTGATATCATGATGCCAGACATCAATGGTTTTGAAGTGTGCAAAGAGTTAAAAAACAATGAGAAAACCAAAGAGATTCCAGTTATATTTTTAAGTGCAAAAGCAGATATAGACTCACTCTCTAAAGGTTTTACTTTGGGAGCGGTGGATTATATAACAAAACCTTTTCATGCAGCAGAATTGATAGCAAGAGTACATAACCACTTAGAACTTTATCGTGCAAAAATTTTATTACAGCAAAACAATATAGACTTACATGTAAAGATGAAATACAATGAAGAAAGATTGCTCTCAGAGTTGGAAAAAGGGCAAAAGGAGATTATCTATATCTTAACAGAAATCATGGAATCAACTTCTGATGAAACAGGAAAACATATCAAAAGAGTAGCTCTTGTATCCCAATACATGGCACAGTTGCATCCTAGTTTAGATGAGGAAGATGTTAAAAATGTTTTCCATGCTTCACCGATGCATGATATAGGAAAAATTACCATACCAAGAGAAATTTTGCATAAACCTGGCAAGCTAACAGATGAAGAATTTGAAATCATGAAAAATCATACTACAAATGCACATCAAGTCCTCTCAAAATATAAAAGAAAACTCATCCAAGCAGCAGATATCATCGCTTATCAACATCATGAAAAATGGAATGGTAGTGGATATCCTTGTGGATTAAAGGGAGAAGAAATCCACTTATACGGGAGGATAGTTGCTATAGCAGATGTTTTGGACGCTTTGACTCATAAAAGGGTTTATAAAGAGTCTTGGAGTTTTGATGAGGCAGCAAAATATATCATAGAACACAAAGGAACGCAGTTTGATCCTTTCTTGGTGAAACTTTTTGAAGAAAACTTAGAAAAATTTAGAGAGTTGATTTTAGAGAATTAGGATGCGTTTTATATCTATCTTTCTACTTTTTTTTATTTTTATCAATGCCTTTGGTTCAGAATTGGACCTTACCGAAGAAGAGAGGGCATGGATAGAAAAAAGCTCAACGATAACTTTGGGAGCAGATTATAAGTGGCCTCCATTTGACTTTGCAGATGCCAAAGGCAAACATGTAGGGCTGGCAGCTGATTACTTAGAATTGATAGCAAAAAAGACTGGTTTAAAATTTGATGTTATCCCTGATCGTTGGGCAACAGTTATCCAAAATATGAAAGCTAAAAAATACTATGGTCTTGCCTGTGCTGTTAAAACTGATGAGCGAAAAAAATACTTGTTATTTACTGAGCCATATCTCTCCGTGCCGATGGTTATCATCACAAAAACAGATAATAAAGAGATCAAAAACTTTGATGATTTAGCAGGGAAGGTAGTCTCTATAAACAAAGGCTCATACGTTCATGAGTGGCTTGAAACAAAATATCCCAAAATAAAACTCCATCTAAGTTCTTCCAACGAAGAGTCTATCCAAGCTGTTTCACATGGTAAAGCAGATGCATATTTTGGAAATTTAGCAGTTGCTACTTATATCATGAATACATATCTTATCAATAATCTTCAAATTGTAAGTGCAGCTGAGGGATTTAGTACAGAAGTGAGTATTGCCATAGATAAAGAACATTATATTTTGCTCAATATTATCCAAAAAGCATTGAGCAGCATCTCTGAAAAAGAGCATCAAACTATAAAAAGCAAGTGGAAAGAAAACCTAAGCTTAGATAAAAAAGCTTCACTTCTCAGTTTTACTCAAAAACAACAAGCGTGGATAGAAAAACATAAAAAAATCAGATATGTTATCGACAATGCTTGGTTACCTTTAGAGTATCTAGATAGTGAAACACAGCTTCACAGTGGTATTACAAAGAGCTATCTTGATATTGTCAGTAAAAGAACAGGTCTTGAGTTTGAGCTTGTAAAAACAGAGACTTGGTCACAAGCTGCGGAAAAAATAAACAAAAGAGAAGCAGACTTATACTCGGCTGTTTCTAAAACAAAAGATAGAAGCAAAGTAGTAAATTTTTCAATACCTTATATAAAAATGCCAGAAGTGTATGTAACAAAAAAAGAGATAAGTTTAGTAAGAGATATTCATGATTTGTATTATAAAAAAGTTGCATTGGTTAAGGGATACTCTATCACAGGAATTATCAAAGAAGAACATCCACTTATAGATGTGATAGAAGTTGAAACAGTAAGCCAAGCCTTAGAATTAGTCACGCAAGGAAAAGCATATGCTTATATGGATGTTTTGCCAATAGTGAGCTACTATATACAAAAAAAAGGTTTTTCAAATCTTAAAATCTCTGGGATGAGTAACTATACTTTTGAATTTAGTATGGCTTTGCGTAATGACTATGCAAAAGAGGGTATAGAAGTTCTCAATAAAGCTCTTAAATCAATCTCAGAAGAAGATAAAAACAATATCTATAACAAATGGCTTCGTGTAGAGTATGATAAAGAGATTGATTATACGGTTATTTGGCAAATTACAGGATTGTTTCTTTTTTTTCTTATAGGAACTATATACTGGAATCGTAAACTTGCAAATGAAGTTTATATGCGAAAAATGGCTCAAGAAGAGTTAGTAAAGTTAAATATTGAACTAGAAAAGGCAAATGATATTGCACAAAGTGCAAGCAGAGCAAAATCAAATTTTTTATCCAATATGAGTCATGAGATAAGAACTCCTATGAATTCGATACTTGGTTTTGCCGATTTACTGTATGAAAAAATAGAAGATAAAAAACTCAAATCCTACATAAGTACGATAAGAAGTTCAGGACAAGCACTCTTGTTTTTGATAAATGATATATTGGATTTATCAAAAATAGAATCAGGGAAACTGGAGATTGTAAAAAAAGCGAGCAATGTAAAAAATCTATTTGAAGAGGTAAAAAATCTATTTATCCTGCAAATAGAGCAAAAAGGTCTAAGCTTTTCTATCAAAATAGATGAAGATATGCCATCCTCTCTTATCGTAGATGCTGTTCGACTCAAAGAAATTCTTATCAATCTTGTGGGAAATGCACTAAAATTTACAGAAGATGGTGGTATCTATATTCAATTAAAAGTAGATGCTATTTATGACCATAAAAGTAAGATAGATTTGAGAGTTTTTGTTAAAGATACGGGCATTGGTATCCCAAAAGAGAGTCAAGAAAAAATTTTTAACACTTTTGAACAAGTGGAAAATCAAGATATGAGAAGATATGGTGGAACTGGTTTAGGACTTGCCATATCAAAAAAGTTAGCACAACTTATGGGCGGGTCTTTAGAAGTTCAAAGCAAAGAGGGAGAAGGTTCAACTTTTATCTTATGTTTAAAAAATATAGATATAGCTTCTTTATCTCAAGAGAGTGAGGAAAGAGAAAACTTTGATTATCATGATATCTGTTTTGCAATAGCGAAACTTTTAGTTGTTGATGATGTCAAAGAAAATAGAGAGTTGATAAAAGAGAGTTTTTCGGAAACAAATATAGAAATATTTGAAGCAACGAATGGACAAGAAGCGATAGATAAAGCAAGAGAAAACAACTTTGATTTGATTTTGATGGATATCAGGATGCCTATTATGGATGGATATAACGCTACAAGATTGATAAAAAAGTTTAGCTCTACCCCTATCGTAGCACTTACAGCTTCAATCATGCAAGAGGAACTGCAAAAAATTGAGAGTGAAAGATTTGCTGGATATCTGAGAAAACCAGTTACAAAACAAGAGTTGTATGAAATGCTAACAAAGTATATAAAATTTTCTACAAAAAGTAACAAACAAAAGGAAGAGTTGATAAACCCTTTTCATAAAAATATAGATAAAGAACAGCTTAGAGATTTTTCTATGCAACTAGAGAGAGAAAAAGTATCGCAGTTATATCAAAAAGCAATATTGACAAATGATTTAGCACTTATAGAAGAGTTTGCAAACAGACTTTATGAAATAGCCAAAGTTCATAATATTGAGGTATTTATTGACTATTGTAAAAATCTTTTTGATGATATTGATGTATTTGATATCAATGAAATCATTAGTTTACTCAAAAAATATCCACAAATGATAGAAGAAATTCAAGAAAAACTTTAATATTAACTTAAAGATTTGTTGGATATAATCCACGTCTTAAATAAAATCTCTCCAAGAAGGACATACTAATGTATGCAATTATTAAAAATGGCGGGAAGCAATATAAAGTTCAAGCAGGGGATTATATCAATCTCGATAAACTTGACGCTTCGCCAAAAGAGAAAATCGAGGTGACTGAAGTTTTAGCTATCAATGATGGCGAAATGAAAGTGGGAGCTCCATTTGTTAATGGTGCAAAAGTTGAACTAGAAGTTGTAACTGATGGTAAAGGCCCAAAGGTCATTACATTTAAAAAGCGTAGAAGAAAAGATTCTAAAGTAAAACGCGGTTTCAGAAGACAGTTCACAAGAGTAAAAGTTTTAAGCATAACAGCTTAATCCCACAAGACACTAAGAAAGAAACAGGAGTAACAAATGGCTCACAAGAAAGGTCAAGGNNGGTGTTAAAAAATTTGGTGGTGAATTAGTACGTGCTGGAAATATCATAATTCGTCAGCGTGGAACAAAAACTCACCCTGGTGACAATGTTGGTATGGGAACAGACCACACAATCTATGCACTAGTTGACGGTTATGTTCAATTTGGTCGTAAAGATAAAAATAGAAAAAAAGTTTCTGTAGTTCCCGCATAATTTAAAGGCGGATTAATTCCGCCTTTCCCTCTTTATAACAGTGTATCTATAACTTCTACATGTAGGGTTTATAGATACGCTAAAAATTTTAAAAATATATTCCTAAAATTATCATTGAAGTTGTTTATTGTCTGTACAAGCATAAGCTTTCTTACAGAGGGTGACAAGTACAAGAGTGAGAGGAATTTTTTTTGAGCTTTGCTCAAAAAAGGAGAAAGAAAAATGTTTGTAGATAATGTAACACTAATTTTGAGTTCTGGCCGTGGTGGTGCAGGAGCTGTATCATTTAGAAGAGAAAAGCATGTTATCCAAGGTGGTCCTGATGGAGGAGATGGTGGTCGTGGTGGCGATGTTGTTTTTAAAGTAGATAAAAACACACATACACTTTCTCATTTTCGTGGGGCACAACACTTAAAAGCAAAAAATGGACAGCCAGGTGGTGGTAGAAAATGCTATGGAAAATCAGGTGAATCACTAGAAGTTATCGTTCCCCCTGGAACTCAAATCATAGATAATGAAACAAATGAAGTGCTTTTAGATTTGGTTGAAGATGGAGAAAAAAAAGTATTTTTACAAGGTGGAAAAGGTGGACTTGGAAATGTTCACTTTAGAGGCCCAACAAATCAAAGACCATCATATGCACAACCAGGACTTGCAGGCGAGAGCAAAGAAGTACGTTTGGAATTAAAACTGATTGCAGATGTTGGACTTGTTGGTTTTCCAAATGTTGGAAAATCGACTCTTATATCTGTACTTTCAAATGCAGAACCAGAGATTGCAAATTATGAGTTCACAACGCTTACTCCAAAGCTAGGTGTTGTTGCAACTGATGATTATGAATCATATGTGATGGCGGATATCCCTGGTATCATAGGTGGTGCTAGTGAGGGTAAAGGTTTAGGACTTGAATTTTTAAAGCATATTGAGCGAACAAAATTTTTACTTTTTATGATTGACTTAGCAAACTATAGAACACTAGAAGAACAGTACAGAACTTTACAGTTAGAGCTTAAAAACTTTTCAAGCGAACTCGCGACAAGAGATTATGCTATAGCGCTTACAAGATGTGATGCATTAAGTCCAGAAGAGTTAGAAGAAAAGACACAAGAGTTTTTAAATCTGATAGATATACAAGCAAATGATTTAGGAAAAACTTACGCTTTCAATGAAGATATAAAAGCATTTTGCCAAGATGTTTATGAGTATGATACCTCTAAACCATTTTTTGTTTTACCTATATCATCGGTATCCAATATAAATGTAGAAAGTATAAAATATGCTCTCTCAGGAGCAGTTACGAAGGTAAGAAAAGATGAGAGTAGTTGTTAAGGTAGGCACACATATGCTAAGCGAGCAAAATCGCTTATGCAAAGAGAGAATGTACAACTTAGTGGAATTTTTAGTAGAACTTATGAAAGAAAATGAGGTTATACTGGTCTCTTCAGCCGCAATCGCTGCTGGATATTCTAAGCTCAAACTTGATAAGAAGATTTTAGCAAATCGTCAAGCATTGGCAGCTATCGGACAGCCTTATTTGATAGAAACTTATAATAAAAAGTTGGAAAAATTTGGCAAGATGGGAGCACAGATACTCTTAACAGCCGATGATTTTGATTCAAGAAAGAGAACACGTCATGCAAAATGTGCGATAGAAACACTTATCTTACATGGGATTTTGCCTATCATCAATGAGAATGATGCAACTGCAACCGAAGAGATAGTTTTTGGAGACAATGACCAACTATCCGCACACTGTGCTCACTACTTTGATGCAGACTTACTTATAATCCTTTCAGACATCGATGGTTACTATGATAAAGATCCAAGAAAATATGACGATGCTGTGATGAAAAAAGTAGTTTGCAAAATCGACGAAAGTGAGTTACAACTTCCGTGTAATCCAGGAAGTGAGTTTGCAACGGGTGGAATAGTCACAAAACTAAAAGCCGCAGAATTTTTACTTAAGCGTGGAAAATCTATGTTTATGGCAAGTGGATTTGATTTGAGTGATGTAAGGAGTTTTACTCTTGAAAGCAACCATCAAGGCGGAACGCTCTTTACATGTGAAAAATAAGTTAAAGGATTGGTATTGATAAAAATTGTTTTTATGGGGACACCAGATTATGCGACACAGATTTTAAAAGAACTTTTTACATGTAAAGATTTTGAAGTTCCTCTTTTAGTCACGCAACCTGATAAACCTGTTGGAAGAAAGCAGATTTTAACACCTCCACATACAAAACAATGGATACAGCAAAACAATATACAAATAGAAGTGTATCAGCCAAATTCTCTGAAAAGTGACGAAGCATACACTTATATTAACTCTTTTAATCCAGATTTTATAGTAGTTGCAGCATATGGTAAAATACTACCAAAAAATATCCTAGAAATTGCTCCATGTATCAATCTTCATGCTTCACTGTTACCAAAATACAGAGGTGCAAGTCCGATACAATCTTCTCTTTTAAATAATGACGCCTATGCAGGAGTAACTTCGATGCTTATGGAAGAGGGACTTGATACTGGGGATATGCTGGGGTTTAGCTATCTAAAGCTTGATGATATTATCAAGGTAGATACTCTCTTTGAAAAACTCTCAGTGATGGCAGCTACATTGAGTGTAAAAACTATCAAAAACTTTAACTCTCTTATGTCTTTAAAACAAAAAGAGTTGCAGACATCATATGCAAAAAAGATAAGTAAAAGTGATGGATTAGTCTCTTTTGAACAAAACAGTGCACAAGAAATTTATACAAAATTTAGAGCATACGATCCTTGGCCTGGTATATTTTTAGAATCTGGTTTAAAGTTGAAAGATATAAGAATATCTGAAAAAACTGCAGCTCAAAGTGCTGGAACTATCATTGATCTTGATGGCAAGGTAATCGTTACATGTAAGAGTGGAACTTTGGAGATATATAAAGTCCAACCGCAATCAAAAAACCAAATGAGCACATTGGAGTATGTTAGAGGCAAGAGGTTAGAAATTGGAAATACTTTGGTTTAAACACTTACCATCAACGCATAAGTATCTTATAGAACAAATAAAAAGTAAAAATATCCTTCCACCTAAGGCTGTTGGAGTAGATTTTCAAAGTGATGGAGTTGGAAGTCGTGGAAACTCTTGGATAGCAGAAGAGGGAAACCTATTTTTCTCTTTTTGTGTAGAAGAGAAACAGTTGCCAAAAGATTTACCACTAGCATCAACTTCTATCTATTTTTCATGGTTGATGAGAGAAGTTTTATGCTCTTTAGGCTCTAAAGTATGGCTAAAATGGCCAAATGATTTTTACATAAATGATAAAAAAATTGGTGGAACTATAACAACAAAAACAAGAACGTCTATCATAGGTTCCATAGGTCTAAATTTAGTGTTAGCTCCCTCAGATTTCGGAGTTTTAGATATAAAAATTGAAGCAAAAAAGCTGAGTGAACTTTTTATAAAAGAGCTTGAAAAAAATATTTCATGGAAGAATGTTTTTAGTAAATATAAGATAGAATTTCAAAATAGTCTTGGATTTACATTTCATTTAGACGGTAAAATTGTATCTTTAGCCGACTCAAAGTTAAACGACGATGGGTCCATAGAGGTAGAAAGAAAAAGGGTGTACAGTTTACGATGAGCGAAATAATAGCAATAGCAAATCAAAAAGGTGGTGTAGGTAAAACTACGACTGCTGTTAACTTGGCTGCATCTTTGGCAGTTGCAGAAAAAAAAGTTTTATTGATAGATATAGATCCTCAAGCAAATGCAACAACAGGCATGGGCTTTCACAGAAATGATTATGAATACAATATTTATCATGTGCTTATCGGACGGAAAAGATTATCGCAAATCATCTTAGAAACAGCACTCCCAACACTTCATTTAGCTCCATCAAACATCGGTCTTGTTGGTGTAGAAAAAGAGTTTTATGATGCAAATACAAAAGGTCGTGAGTTAATTTTAAAAAATAAAATAGAAGAGATTAAAGACCAATATGACTATATTATTATTGATTCCCCACCAGCACTTGGAAGTATAACTATCAACGCGCTTAGTGCTTCAAATTCTGTTATTATCCCAATTCAGTGCGAATTTTTTGCATTAGAGGGATTGGCACAACTTTTAAACACAGTAAAACTTATCAAAAAAACTATAAATCCAAAACTTGATATAAAAGGTTTTTTACCGACGATGTATAGTGCGCAAAATAACTTGTCAAAACAAGTTTTTGCAGACCTAAAACAACACTTTAAAAATAAACTTTTTGTAGATCAAGAAACTTCAAATTATGTTGTTATCCCAAGAAATATAAAGCTAGCAGAATCACCAAGTTTTGGGAAACCAATTATACTTTATGATGTACAATCAGCTGGCTCAATCGCATACCAAAACTTAGCTAATTCTATATTAGTAAGTTAGGTATGGAATATTTTATGAATAGCATAAATCCAAGTAAAAAGAGTTTTTTAGGAAAATATTTTCTAAAAAAGAGGACAGTTTAATGGGACCAAAAAAAGCTTTAGGAAGAGGACTTGGTGCAATTTTTGAAGACGTAGAAGATGCGTACAGCAAAGATATCAATAGTGCACAAGACTTAGTTAGAGAAATTGAATTAGACAGGATTTCTCCCAATCCATATCAACCAAGAAAGTATTTTAACGAAGCAGCTATTAAAGAGCTGAGTGAATCTATCAAAAAGCATGGACTTTTACAACCTATCATAGTTGTTGAAAAAGACAACAACTATATGCTTCTAGCAGGTGAGAGAAGATTTAGAGCAACTAAGGAAGCAGGATTTACCTCCATAAGAGCAATCGTAGCTGATATTGAGTCTGAAAATCTTCGTGAACTCGCGATTATAGAAAATATTCAAAGAGAAGATTTAAATCCAATTGAATTAGCAATCGCATATAAAGAGTTAATTGAAGAGTATAATATAACACAAGAAGGCCTTTCTGAAATCATAAAAAAAAGTCGTACGCAAATTACAAATACATTAAGACTTCTTAGTCTGAGTGAAAAAACACAAGAATTAATTATTTCTGGAAAACTCTCTCAAGGTCATGCAAAAGTTATTGTTGGACTTGAAAATCAAGATGAAGAGACAATCGTCAATACAATCTTGGGTCAAAAGTTAAGCGTAAGAGAAACTGAACATCTTGTAAAAAAACTTAAAGCTGGTGAACAAATTAGTGACACTAAAAAGAAAGAGAATAAAAATCAAGCTTTAGAGTTTTCAAGCTTAGAAAAAGTACTTCATAACTTTGGTTTAAAAACAAAAGTCAAAGGTAAAAGTATCACAATAGAGTTTGAAAATAGCACTTCAATTGATAACTTTTTAGAAAAGATTAAAAATTAATCTACCGTTTAATAAAGATTTTTACTTAGTTATGCTAAAATTCGCGCAATTTTAATTATATAGCTCATGTCTTTATCATGTGCAATGTAGTTGAATTGGTGGTCAAATTAGAGTCTCATACAAAAAAGGAGCAAAAACATGTTGGACATTAGCCCGGCGCTTTTGCTGGTAACTGGAGCTGTATTTTTTATTTTGTTGATAGTCCTTAACAAGATACTATATAAGCCACTTATTGAGTTTATCGACAACAGAAACAACTCAATTAAACGTGACTTGGATAATGCAGGCAAAAATACCAGCGATGTTGAAGCTTATTTTAAAGAAGCAGATCAAATTATTCTAGCAGCGAAAGCAGAAGCTGGAAAAATTAGAGAAGCTGCTTTAATCAAAGCAAAAGAGATTGCCGCTAAAGAAGTTGAACAAAAAAAGAGTGAACTAGAAGAAGAGTACACATCGTTTTTGAAAGACTTAGATGCGGAAAAAACAGAATTTACAGATGGTTTAACAGCTCAAATACCAGTTTTTAAAGATGGTATTAAAGCTAAGTTAAGTCATATATAGGAGAAGCTGAATATGAAATTTAGATATATACTACTTATGAGTATTCCTGCTTTATTATTGGCTTCAGGTGGCGCTGCTGAGGGTGGTACTGATATTATCCCAAGAGCAGTTAACTTTGCTATTTTTGCAGCCATTATGTACTATCTACTTGCTGAACCTGCAAAAACAGCTTTCCTTGCTAGAAAGCAGGGTATCGCTGATAGACTTAACTCTATCCAAGATAAGCTAAAAGAGTCAAATAGTGCTAAAGAAAAAGCGCAACGTAAAGTTGAAGAAGCGAAAGCAAATGCTAAATCTTTAATAGAGACTTCTAAGAAAGAAGCTCAACTGCTATCTGAAAAGATTGCTAATGAAACAAAAGTTGAGTTAAAGAACTTAGAAAAAGCATTTAACGAAAAAACAGAGATCGAAAGACGTAAAATGACTAGAGAAGTTGTAAATAGCGTATTAGATCAAATGTTTGATGGTGAAACTATTGCTCTGGATAAAGAAGAGTTAGTAACAATAGTTATGAAGAAGGTTGCATAATGAAAGGGATTATTGCAAAAAAATATGTAAATGCTTTAATGAAAAGCTGCAATGATAAAGAACTAGTTTCTGTATCAAAAGCAATAGCTGATCTTTCTACTGCATTTGGTTCTGCAAAATTTAACAATATAATTCTATCTCCTGATATTAGTAATGATAAGAAAGAAGAATTTGTTTTATCTTTGCTTGAGAGTGCTGATACAAAAGTATCAAACTTTATAAAGTTATTGGCAAAAAATGATCGTTTATCTTTAATTCCATCTATCAATAAAGAGTTGGGATTTCAAATTTCACTAAAAAACAATAGTTATATTGGTGAGATTATAAGTAACTTTGAGATAAGCAAAGATCAAATTACTAAGTTAGAAAATAATTTTAGCAAGAAGTTTAATGCTGAAATTAAGTTAAATAGTGTAGTAAGTGATTATCCTGGTATAAAAATTGAGCTTGATAGTTTGGGTGTAGAAGTTAGTTTTTCTCTTGATAGACTAAAAGCTCAGATGGTAGAGCATATTTTAAAAGCGATTTAGAGATATTTGATTTGGGCTTTGCTCAAATCAAAGAAGAAATTGATGAAGGCTCTAGGCGAAAGCCTTAGCTTTAGTGAGATGAATTTGATTTGGGCTTTGCTCAAATCAAAGAAGAAATTAAATAAAAAAGACGTTAAGGAGTAGTTTGTGGGAGCAAAAATGAAAGCTGA
>DKEY01000170.1 GCA_002469305.1 Sulfurospirillum sp. UBA6810 | reverse complement strand
AATTTTTTTGTTTATACGAGGATAGTAGTAAAAGCCATTTATAAAACTCTGGCTTGAGAGATACATAAGATTTTTGTATCCGACTTCATTTTTTGCGAGTAAACAAAGGTGAAATCTTTGCTTTGTACTTTTATCATCTATATCATCTTGATTATGGATATATGCTTCTATACCGATGATAGGCTTGATGTCGTTTTTTCTCATCGTTTGGTAAAAATCAATCGCCCCAAACATGTTTCCATGGTCAGTTATAGCGACTGATTTGACACCTTGTTTTTTAAGTTCGCTTGCTAATTTTCCTATCTTGTTTGCACCATCAAGGAGCGAGTACTCTGTATGTAAATGTAAATGCGTAAATTCTATTGTGCTCATAACTTCTTTTCTGTACTGTTTTTATAGATTGTACAAAAAAGGTACTTAATATCTAATATCTGACAAAAAACTACTTGAGTATTTCTAGGATTTCATTTGTATCTTTGATAACTCTAAAAACCTTATCTTGCAGTCTAAATATCTGTGTATTTTTATCCATATACTTACTTGGATATGTTTTTGGGTCTAAAAGAACAGAGTGCTTTAAAAGTTCACTATCCAAGACTTCCCCTCTTTGAAGCTTTTTTTGCCATCCCTCAGGCAACTCTCCACCTCTTTGTACTTTTTTTTGTAACCCATAAGGTAAGGATTTCTCTTTTTTACTCTTGTTTTTTTCTGGCTTATCCTTTGCCATAGCACCAGTACTCAGAAGCAAAAAACCACCAAGAGCCAACACCAAAATCTTTGATACTTTCATCTCTACCTCCTTAGTTTTATCTGCTTTGATTATACTATGAAAATGAAAAAGTTTCATAGTATCCAACATCAACCTCTTGTATCTTTACTCCATCTTCCGCTTTTTACTTTGCTAGGCTTTTTCCTGCCATATATCCACTAGCCCAAGCCCAATGAAGATTGTATCCACCACAATCTCCATCTATATCTAGTACTTCTCCACTAAAGTAGAGATTTTGTATCAGGTTTGATTCTAGTGTGGTTGGGTTTATCTCCTCCACACGAACACCCCCCGCAGTTACCTCTGCACTCTTAAAGCCTTTGGTATCTTCTACACTTAAGATAAAATTTTTAAGTCCAAAGACTATCTTGCTCAAATCTTTGTTATTTAACTCTTTTGCAAATCTTACATGTAAGCTTTTTGTGATAAAGTTTGCCAGTTTTGAGTTTATAAAACCCTCTAACCAAAAAGAAACACTTTTTTCAAATGCACTCTTTTTGCGTCTCTCTAAGATATTTTTTAACTGCTCTTTTGTGTACTCACTTGCTAAATCAAGTTTGAGTTTTACATCAGCTTTTCTCTGCAATGCCTGTGAAGCAACACGACTTACATCCAAGATAGCAGAACCTGAAACTCCGTAATTTGTAAATAAAATATCCCCATAAGCATTCGCACAAACTTTTCCATCGACTAAGACTTCAACATCACCTTCGCATTTGACACCGCTGATGCTTTTGACATCTTCACTGCAAACAAGTTGTACAAGTGAAGCATAAGGATTTACGATAGTATGTCCTAGCTTTTTGGCAAATACATATCCACTCTCACAACTCCCCAGAGTTGGCATGGCAAGTCCGCCTGTTGCTATCAAAACTTTTCTTACATGTAAGTTTTTTTCTTTTACATGTAAAGAAAATCCACCCTCACTTTGTGCGATAGAAGTTACTTCACTATCTAGGTTGATTTCTACTCCAAGTCGTTCGCACTCATAAACTAAAACATCGACAACACTTGAAGATTGGGCACTTTTTGGATAGAGTCGTCCTTTTTGACCCTCTATCATCACAATGCCAAGTTCTTCAAAAAATTTCTTACATGTAAGCGTGTTGAAGTGGTTGAGGGAGTGATTTACAAAAGAGGGATTTTGTCCGTGAAAATTGGAAGTTTTGATATCTTCATTGGTGATATTGCATCTGCCGTTGCCTGTGGCAAGTATCTTTCTGCCGACTTTAGAGTTTTTCTCATATACACTCACTTTTGCCCCAGCTCTTGCCGCGATTATCGCGGCTACAAGTCCTGAGGCTCCAGCACCGATAACTGCTATCACTTCAAATAAATCCCATCTTCATCTAAAGTTATAACGCCATCTTCAAGAAGTTTTGTGAGTGCTTTTTTATAGTTTTTCTTACTCAGTCCAAAGAGTTCTTTGATGAGTTCTGGTTCACTTTTGTAGTTACACTCTAACTCTCCACCATTTTTGGCTAAAACTTTTTTTATCCTATGGATAGCTGTCTCTTCTAACTCTTTTTCTTTGCCTATGGGTTGTAAGCAAACATCTAGTTTTTTATCATCACGTACTTTTTTTACATATGCGACTTTTTTCTGTCCTATCCAGATATCTTCAAATATCTCATTGTGAAAAATCATCGCTTCGTATTTGTTTTCAACGATAACTTTAAAACCAAGTGGCGTTTTTTCTCTTATGATGATATTTACTTTTTGATTTTGGATAAGTTCTTGGCTCGTTGGCTCTTTGATATAGCTTTTAAACTTATGCGCACCTACAAGTCTATCGCTTTTTTCATCTAAACAAACACGAAAAACAAACTTCATGCCTTTTTCTAGTGGTATCTTTTGTAAAGCCTTTGGAACAAACAAATCCTTTGGCAAACCCCAATCCACAAAAGCACCAAAAGGGGTGACATCTACTACTTCAAAGTAACCAAACTCATCAAGCATCGCTTTTGGACGCTGAGTAGTAGCTACAAATCTATCTTCTGAGTCTGTGTATATAAACACTTCTATCTCATCACCTATGTGCATATCTTTAGTTACGTATGCCTTTGGCAACAATACATCATCGCCATCATTTGCTACTAAGTAGAAACCATGGTCGCTATCTCTATCAATTTTAAGGGTATTGATCAAACCTAATTGTATATTTTCATTCATACGCGAATTTTATCATAATTTGGTCTATCTACTAAGTTTATCAAACAATTCTATGAGTGCATCAATGTTTGTGAGAGGATTGTCACTCTCTGGATTGACTCTGTTTTTGTAAGTTGTATGCAGTCTTTTGAGAAATTGTGCATTTTTGAGAGCAATTTTCTTAAATCTTTTTATTCTTTTGGTTATCTTTTTTGTATTTTTTTGGGTTTTGATATTGCCAATGGCTAGATTTCTAAACATATCTTTATCTAGCTTTTTTAACTCTTTGATAACCTCCTCTATCACTTCGTGTCTATCTATACTCTCAATCACTCTCTTAAAGTGCAAGAGATACCAAAGCTCAAAAGAGGGGTTGGAGTAAGCTACTTTTATATTGAGCCGTTTTGCTTTCTTGAGGGCGTATTCAAAGTCTTCTTTGGAGTGACCTGACCCTTGCATACTCTCTTTGTCTCTATCTATAACAATCCACTTATAATCAAACTCTTTAAAACCTTTGCCCTCTTCATTTCTATAAATAACCAAGTCATCAAGAACCCCCGTGGGATGCGTTCTTCCAGTATGAGGGATGATGAGAGAGTCTTGGGTGATTTTGCCTTTTTGCTTGAGTTTTTTTAAAAAAGAGTTAAAGTAAGTAGGAGCAGAGACGCTGTCTTCACAAGCAATAATGATGCTTTTAGCGTCTCTTTTTTTTATATATTTGTTTTTAGTTCGCTTTTTATTCTTGTAATTTTTCTTCATACTCTTGTGTAATCGCGTCATGTTCGCTTTGTGCACGCTCCAAAGATGCAAAACTCTCCTCTACAAACTTCTCTTGTAAAGCTACTTCTTTATACAAGATGGAGAGTTCTCCATTTTGTCCACTTGTTGAGAGCTTGATGAGCTCTTCTTGACTTTTTTTGAGTCTCTCTTCTGCTTGTATAATCTCTTTTTCTAATTTTTCGATTTGTATCTTTAACGGTGATAAGAGTTTATTTCTTGCTTTTATCAAACTTGCTCTGTACTTTTTATTCATAAAGTGTTCAGATTTTTTAGGAGCTTCTTTTGGCTTTTTAGTATCTTCTTCATCTTCCCAACCAATCTTTTCTAAAAACTCATCGTATGTGCCATCAAAACACTCAGCGCCCTTACTTGAAAAGACGATAAGTCTATGTGCGATGCTTCTGAGTAAATCCTCAGAGTGCGTTACGATAACAACTGAACCCTCAAAGTTGTGTATCGCTGTTTTGAGTGATTCGATAGAGTCCATATCCAAGTGGTTTGTCGGCTCATCTAAGAAAAGAAGATTCACTTCTTCTGCCAAAATTTTCCCAAGCATGACTCTGCTTTTTTCACCACCTGAGAGCAAAGAAATCTTTTTGTCAGCCTTATCACCACTAAACATCATAGCCCCACATATCGCCTTTGCTTTTGGAAGTGCGAGTTTGACATTGGAAGCATACACCTCTTCAAAAACAGTGTTGTTTAAGTTGAGATGGTTGATATTTGTCTGCCCAAAATGTCCATACTGTGTGCTTACATGTAAGTCAACTTTACCACTCAAAGGCTTTAACTCTTGGCTTAAAACATTGAGAAGTGTTGACTTTCCTTTTCCATTTTTTCCTATAATTGCAAGACATTCGCCTTTTTTGAGATGAAAAGTTATATCTTTGAAAAGTATCTTATCACTCTCATATCCAAAGCTGAGATCTTGCACTTCCATGAGTATCTTTGCAGGAGTATCTTTGTAATTAAAATCAAAATCCAGTGTTGCATCATGGCGCAAATCATCGAGGCGTTCTATCTTTTCTAACTGTTTTACTTTTGATTGCGCAAGTGTTGCTGTTGAAGCTCTTGCTTTGTTTTTTGCAATAAACTCTTCAAGCTCTTTTATCTTTTTGTCTTGTGCAAGCTTTGTTTTTTCATGCAACTCATCATTTGCACTTAGTTGTTCATAAAATTTATAGGTATTTCCCTCGATAATCCAGAGGTTTCTTCTCACTATCCCCATCGTATGAGTGGTTACACTATCCATAAAATCTCTATCATGCGTGATGATAATCACTTCTCCATCAAAATTTCGTAAAAATGTTTTTAACCAACGCAAGGAGACGATATCAAGGTAGTTTGTAGGCTCATCGAGTAAAAGCAAGTTTGGTTCTGTTATCAAAAGCTTTGCGAGATTGATACGTATCTGGTATCCACCTGAAAAGCTAAGAGGTGATTTATCTAAATCTTCTTGCACAAAACCAAGTCCAAAGAGTATCTTCTCTACTCTATAAATATCCCACTTATAATCTTCACTCAGTGCCAATGCAACTTCATCACGAAGTGTTGCTTCACTAAACTCCAAGTGTTGCTTTAACGCCCCTATGCGATACCCTTTTGGTATGCCTATCTCTCCACTATCTTGTTGTTCTTCTCCGAGGATGAGTTTGAAAAGGGTGGACTTTCCACTTCCGTTTCTACCAACAAGTCCTATACGATTTTTGCTGTTTAATTTAAAATTAAGATTTGTAAAAAGTTCTTGCTTTGCAAAGCTTTTTGAGATGTTTGTAAGTTGTATCATGTCTTCTTTTTTCTTTTTTTGCGCAATTATACCATATCTGAGAGACTACCCCTTTTTAGAGGTAGTCTTTGTGCTTTTATATAAAATATTGCCAGAAAAAGTAAGAGATACCACTGATGGCTAATACGCCTATGATATTGAAAACAAAACCATACTTTGCCATGGTTTTGACTTGGATAAATCCAGTACTCATGGCTATCGCATTTGGTGGGGTTGCGATAGGGAGCATAAACGCATAACTCGCACAGATAGTTGCCGTCATAAGCACTAACGTGATATCCATATGTGCCGCTTCACCTAGTGAAAATATAACTGGTAAAGCTATGGAGATAAGTGCTGTGTTACTTGTGATTTCTGTTGTAAACGTGATAAGCAAGGCAACACAAATAAGTATGGCAAAAGGTGGGAGTTGCGTGATAACTAAAAGTTTCGTAGCTATTGCATTTGCAAGTCCTGTTTTACCAAAAGCAGCAGCTATCGCAAAACCTGCACCAAATAAGAACATAATCTCATAAGGAACTTTTTTACTATCATCCCATGTTAAAAAACCTATTTTTGGGATAAACATCAACAAACCAAAACTCAGTAAGATAACTTTTTCATCTAAACCAAGTCCACCATAATACGGCTTTATCGGAGAGTTTATAATCAAAAGAACTATCAATCCACCAAGTATCATGAGAAGTCTTGATTGGTCTTTTGTAAGAGTTTTATCTTTGGCATCTATCTTTATAGTTTCAGCATGTTTTAATCCTAGAGAAAGAACATATGCAATCAAAGCAAGCATCACAACCGCAAGAGGGATTGTAAGCCCCATCCATTTGACAAAAGATATCATCTCTAAGTTTTTTGATTCCATAAATCCCATGAGGATAAGGTTTGGCGGTGTCCCAATAGGTGTTATGATACCTCCTATACTGGCTCCATATGCAATAGAGAGTATAAGTCTGATTTTTAATTTTAAATCTTCTGTTAAAAAAGAGGCTATCGGGATAAGTAAAAGTGCTGTTGTTGTGTTTGATAAAAAAGAGCTCAATACTGCAGCAGCTGTTGCCAAAGAGGCTATAAGCCCTAATGGAGTTGAGGGGAAGATAGAAGTTATCTTTGAAGCGATAACCTTATGCAAGTTAATCTTCTCTGTCGCAATAGCTAGTAAAAATCCACCTAAAAATAAAAATATCGTAGATTTTGAGTAATTTGCCGTTGTCGCACTTGTTCCCAAAATGCCAAGGGCAGGAAAAAGTACGATAGGGAACAAAGAAACAACTCCGATAGGTAAACCATCATTTGTCCATAAAGTTACCAAAAACACTATAACACCCAAGAGTTTTGCGTGTATCGGGTCAAAAAAGAACAATGACACCATATACCCAATAAACCCAAGCAATATACCAAAAAATATCTTTCTAATACCACTATCCAAAATAAATCCTTCTAAAAATTAATGTGCTGTTAAAAGGGGTATAGTTGTATGCTCCAACATATACGTAGTAAATCCACCAAATACTGACTCTCTTATCCTATTTTGTCCATATGCACCAGCGACTATCAAACCATAGCCACCATCAATCGCTTTTTTCAAGAGTGCTTCACCTGGAGTTTTTGTCGGTATTACGATTTCGTATTGGGCATTTATCCCATGAAAGGAGAGGTACTTTTGTAGCTGGGCGACTGTTGGCTTTATGCCTTCTGTATTTTTTCTTGTTACTATCATAACTTCCTTAGCTCTCATCAAAAATGGCATAGCACCATCTATCGCACGGGAAGCTTCTGTACTTGCGTTCCATAAAATTATGATTCTACTTGGGTCAAATGCGTTTAGAACTCTTGGTATCATCATAACAGGTTTTCCACTATGGAGTACTGCTGCTTGAAATGTTGCTGTTGGGATGTTTTCAGGAGGACGAACCGCTATAACCATATCGCAAAGTTTACTATACTGCGCTACCAATTCACCTCTATGCCCTCTATCTATCAGTAAGGAAGCCGTAGCTTTTTCTTCGTTTACAACTTCTTGCGTGATATCTATATCTAACTCATCACAAGCTTCTTTAAATACTTCTTTGTATTTTTCTGTAACACCTTTTTCAAGTTTATCTGTGATTTGAGACATCTCTTTGACTAGATAGTCTGGTGCAAAAAAATCAGCAGCTCCTGGTCTTGTTTGAGCATTTTCAACCCTTAAAACCTCCAAATGTGCTTCTAAGTATTTTGAGATTAGAAGAGCGCCTTTTATACGTTCTTTCAACTCTTCACCACCACCAAGAGGTAAAAATAATTTTTTTGGTAGCATAAATATTCCTTTGGAAATAAAATTAACTCAATAGTATCTAAATTAAGTTTAATTTTTTTTATTGCGTATCAATATGCTAAAACAAAGATTTATACTAACTTTAGTATAATAAATCTTTACATGTAAGGAAGCAAAAGTACAAATATGGTTGAAGATGTAACAAAACTACTAAATAATAAAGACAAACTCCTCACAGAGATATACTTCGATTTGCAACTCTTTTTTGAACAAAAGTATGGTTCAAACACAGTTGTTTTGATGGAGATAGGTAGTTTTTTTGAAACCTATGAAGTAAACAATGAAACCCATCAAATAGGAAAAGCAAAAGAGATAAGTGAGCTTTTAAATATCCAACTCACAAGAAAAAATAAAACCATCATAGAAAATTCTACTTCAAATCCTCTCTTAGCAGGTGTTCCTTCTGTCTCACTAGAGCGTTATCTCAACCGTATCATCCAAACTAAAAAATACACTATCGTACTCGTTCGCCAAAAAGGTGAGCCACCACATGTAAAACGCTACATTGCAAACATCATAAGCCCTGGTACGAACTTTGATTATCTTATGGAATCAAGCGAAAACTATCTTGTCTCTTTGCTTATAGACTGTAACCACCAGATATACTCTGTGGGCTACTCTGCTATCGATGTAAGTACAGGTAAAACCATCATCAATGAAGTACATGGAACACGTGAAGATAAAACCTATGCCCTTGATGAAGTTTTTAACCTTTTGCAAACTTACAAAACAAGTGAAATAGTTCTTACATTTAATTCCGAGAGTATAGATAAAGAGTGGATATATAGTTACTTGGAGATAAATGCTTCCCTACACCACAGTGTCAATAAAAAACGTGCAAAAATCGCCTATCAAAATGAACTTTTTGAGAGGATTTACTCTATCCGTTCCTTGCTTACTCCCATCGAATATCTGGATTTGGAGAGGTATCCATATGCGAGTGAGTCACTAGCTCTTTTGTGTGATTTTATCATCGAGCATGATGAAAACATCATAGAAAAGATGAGCAGACCTATACTTTTAGGAAACAGCCGTTACATGTACATAGGAAACAATGCCCTAGAACAACTAGGACTCATCTCAAAAAACCCTAGTGAAATGACTCTTTTAAACCTTATCGACCAAACTTCAACAGCTATCGGGAAAAGACTTTTAAAAGAGCGCCTTTTAAATCCAATATGTGATATCAAAACACTCAATGAGCGTTATGATTTGAGCGAACAACTCTTAGGCGATTATAAAAAATTTGAAATAGCTCTCAAACAAGTTTATGATTTGGAGAGAATTTTAAGACGGATAAAACTCAAAAAACTTCATCCTTTGGAGCTTGATTATCTAAACACTTCCTTAGAGTCCATCATGGAAATTTTTAAAGAGGCGAGATTTAAAAAGATTTCAACTCCTCAAAATCTCTATGATGAGTGTGAAGAGTTAGTCAGTATCATCCAATCTACTTTTATCTTAGATGCTTGTGCAAAATTTAGAAAAGAACAGATAAGTGAAAACCTCTTTGCAAAAGGGGTTCATCCACAGATTGATAAGATAGAAGAAACCAAAGAGCAACGTTATGCGTGTATCGAAAAAATAGCCTTACATGTAGAAGAGATGTTTGAAGATGGAGGTGGAAAAAACTCTGTCAATATAGGCTATCTTGATAGTGAGGGTTACTTTATCACTTTGACAAAAAACAGATATGCCCTCATCAAAGAAAAACTCCTCAACAGCTTTGTCACTATCGAAGGGGAGCATCACTTTTTTAAAGATTTTAATGTAAAAGTGCTCAAAAATTCTGTCAAAATCACATCTGAACTCACAGAGAGTATCTCTGCTGAAATCACAGCAGCACATGCTCGCATGATATCTTTGGTCAAAAAAAGATTTGATGAGAGTTTAGAAAAGATAGAGACAGGCTATGCTCTGAGTATAGAACATCTCATAAGCTTTGTAGGAACACTTGATGTGGCAATCTCAAATGCAAAATGCACATGCTTATACAATTACTCAAGACCTATTGTCTTTGAAAAAGATAAAAAACAGAGATTTGTAGAGGCTATCGGATTAAGACACCCTCTCATAGAAGCCAGAGAAGAAAATGGTATCTATGTCCCCAATGATATCTTACTTGGAGATATACCAAAAGATATAACACACGACCACATCATGCTTGAAGCAAATGTCAAAGAGAGTATCCAAGGACTTTTACTCTATGGGATTAACTCCAGTGGTAAATCTTCTTTGATGAAATCTCTTGGTATCAGTATCATCATGGCGCAAGCTGGTTTTTTTGTACCCTGTGCTAGTTTGAGATTTGTTTTGTTTGATAAAATTTTTACTCGTATTGTAAGCCATGACAACCTCTACAAAGGCCTTTCCACTTTTACTATCGAGATGTTGGAGCTTAAAAATATATTTAACCGCGCAACACCAAACTCTTTGGTGTTAGGAGATGAGATAAGTCATGGAACAGAGACAGAATCAGCTCTTGCCATAGTAGCGAGTGCTATGGAAAAACTCCATAAGCTTGGCTCTTTATTTGTTTTTGCAACACATTTACACCAACTCTCTCACCTCAAACGTATCCAAGAGTTGAAAAACATCATCTATCTGCATCTTGGAGTGAGTTATGATGAAGAAAATGACAAACTTATCTACAACAGAAAGCTAGAGCTTGGAAGTGGAAATTCTCTTTATGGTTTAGAGTTTGCAAAATCTCTGCATATGGATAAAGAGTTTATCGACAATGCTTATGCCATCAGAAAAGAGCTTTTGGGTGATTTTAGTGAATTGGAACTTTTGAAAAAAAGAAAAAGAAGTAAGTACAACAAAAATCTCTACCTAGCAAAATGTGCCCTCTGTGATAGTGAGGCAGATGATATCCACCATATAAAAGAGCAAAACAGCTCAGATGCAGCTGGTAATATAGAGCATTTTCATAAAAATCACAAGTACAACCTCATCCCTTTATGTAAAAACCATCATAAACTAGTACATGAGAGTAAGATAACGATACATGGTTTTGTGATGGGAGTAGATGGATTACAGCTTCACTTTAGTGAAAACTAATTCTTACATGTAAGAAATTCTAAGAAGCTTTTTGCATCAAGAGGTCTTGAGTAAAAATACCCTTGTCCTTCATAGCAACCTTTTGCCTTTAAAAACTCATGCTGCTCTTTTGTCTCTATCCCCTCTGCGATAACGCTTAGTCCCAAGCTTTTTGACATGGCGATAATCGTACTTGTGATTGCAACATCTTCTCTATCATCTGGTAAATCCATGATAAATGAACGGTCAATTTTGAGCTTATCAACTGGTAATTGTTTGAGATAACTCAAAGAGGAATATCCTGTCCCAAAATCATCTATCGCAAAGGTAATTCCAAGATTTCTCAGTTTTTTCAGAAGAGCTATCGCCTCTTTAGGGTTTTTCATCATAAAGCTCTCTGTGATTTCAAACTCTAAATATGAGCCGCTCAGTTTTGTCTCTTCTAGTACTTCAACAACTGTTGCATACAAATCACTATATTGGATTTGAATGGCAGAGATATTTATAGAGAGTCTTCCACAAAGCAAGCCTATATCTATCCACTCTTTTACTTGTTTACATGCCATTTGCATGATGAGTTTGCCAAGAGGAATGATAAGCTTTGTTTGTTCTGTTATCTGGATAAATTTATCTGGATATAAAAGCCCCATTTGTGGGTGATTCCATCTGACCAGAGCTTCAGCGCCAAGCACTCTACCGCTGTCTATGGAGACTTGAGGTTGGTAGTGTAAAACAAACTCTTTATTTTCTATCGCTTTTGTTATTTCATTTTTCATGAGCATTTTGTTGAACAAATCTTGCGTCATATCTTGTGTATAAAATCTATAGGTATTTCGTCCCGCATCTTTTGCTTCATACATTGCTGTATCCGCATTTTTTATCAACTCTTCTTGGTTTTCACCATCATCTGGATAGATAGAAATCCCGATGCTTGCAGAGAGTTTAAAGGGCTGTTTATTGACTAAAATTTCTTTTTCAAAAGAGCTCAAAACTTTGGTAAGTATAGGTTCTATATCTGTTAAATTTTCTACATCTTCAATCAATAAAACAAATTCATCACCGCCAATTCTAGCGATTGTATCATTTTCTCTGATTATAGATTTAAATCTTTGTGTAACTGTTATAAGAATCTCATCCCCATAAGAGTGTCCGTACGTGTCATTTATCTCTTTAAATTTGTCTAAATCTAAAAACAAGATAGCAAATTTTGAGCTTTCTCTTCTCGCTCTTTTGATAGCTTGGTCAATCCTTGCTGAGAGTAGAAGTCTATTTGGTAACTTTGTAAGTGGGTCATGATGTGCTAAAAACTCTAACTCTTCTTCTGATTGCTTCATCGTAGTGATATCAGATATAACACCTATATAGTTTTGAATTTCACCCTTTGCATCTTTAATTGTACTTATGTTGAGCCATTGTGGAAATTGTTGTCCATTTTTTCTAACACTCCACATCTCCCCTTTCCAGTATCCCACTTTTAAGATAGAAGACCACATATCTTTATAAAACTTTTCATTGTGAAAAGTTGAGCGTAAAAAGAGAGCACTTTTGCCTAAAACTTCACTCTCACTATAACCTACTATCTCAGAGAAAGCTCTATTGACCGCTTGTATGTTCATCTCTTTATCAGAGATAACTATACCTTCATTGGTATTTTCAAATACAGCAGCAGAGAGTAAAAGTTGTTTTTCATCCTCTTTTCGCTCACGTATATCTTTGATAAATCCTATAAGATATTTTTCTTTACCATATTCATCACGAGAGAGGGAGAGGGCTACATGTACCCAGATAGGTTCACCATTTTTATGCAAATACCTTTTTTCAAATCCAACTTCATTGAGTGATTTGTCATTGTAAAGCTTCATTCTATTGAGATCAGAGAGTATCTTATCCTCTGCATAAGTAATATCATCAATTTTAGCACCTATAAGTTCGTCACTTTCATAGCCTAAAAGTTTATTGATGTATTCATTGACAAAAAGGACTTCTCCATCTGTGGAAATATACCCTATGCCTATCGCTTTTTGATTAAAAATCTCTTGTTGCATCGCTTCTTGTTCATTGATGGAATCACTCATGATTCCCACTTGTTCTTGAAGCTTTGTATTGGTTACGTACAATTCAGTAAAATCGCTTAAAAGTATCTTTACAACACTTTTTTCAAAGAAGTAAACTCTGTTTGCACTATATCTATAAAGTCTTCCATCTATCTCGACCCTATCTTGTGTATAATGCTCAGAATCTTCAAATGCTCTAAAGGTATTTTCTACAACGCTTTTTGGGATTAATTTATCAATAGAATCATCTATATTGACACTAAGTTTCTCTTTTGCTGCTTTATTTACCCAACTCACTACTTTCGAATTTCCAAAATCAAAAACTTCTATAATCAAATCATTTAAGCTATCAAATGTATTTCTATAAGAAAGCAATTTTGCTTCTAAAAACTTTGAATAATTACCCTGTAGATTATTGAGCAAGTCTTTTGTTGTTAGGATATAGTGCTGTTTGCTTCCACTCTTATCTTCATCTTCTACTATGAGTCTTCGTATCTTCTCTTTTTTCATTATTTCTATACACTCATTCATAGAAGTTTTTAAATCTATCATGATGACAGGTGAATGCATATACTCTGCAACAGTTGAGTTTTTATCAATATGTTCTTTTGCAAACTTGACGATATCGGTCTCTGTGAGGATACCCACAGGGTGCCCTTCTTTGCTAACTAAGATTGAACCAAAATTTTTATCTTTCATGATTTGCAAAGTTCTTTTTAAAGTAGTACTATAATCTACACTCAGAGCTTTTGACTCATTTAAAAGTATCTCAAAAACTTTTAAACTTGAGCGAAATCCCTTGGATTCAAATTCAAAAATAATCTCTTCTTGCTCAACACACCCAACATACTTATACTCATCATCTACAACGACAACTCTTCTTATGTTATGGTCAATCATGAGATTTAGTGCATATTCTAATTTTCTACTTTGATTTGCTTTGACAAGTTTTTTAGAAGCCACACTATGTAAAGAAGTTTTTTCGAAGTCTATGTTTTCATTGTAGAAGTATAAAATATCACGCTCTGTTAAAATACCAAAAGGGAAATCATGCTCATCAACTAAAACAATATAGCGAAGAGCCTCTTCAGACATCTTTTCTACTACTTTTTGTAAAAAGAGATCACCTTTTATAAAATCATTTTTATGCTTTACAAAGTTAGCTAAATTCATACGAGAAGCAGTTGGGTTTTTATATTTTGTGCTACATCTTCTCCACATACTTTAGAAATCAAATCTAAAGAAAAGGCAATGGCTGTTGAAGGGCCACGCGAAGTTATAATGTTTTGGTCACTTACAACGACTTGATCAGGAAGGTAACCTTTATTCTCAATTTGGTTTTCAAAAGAAGGATAGCAGGTATAAGCTTTTTTAAGCACTTTTGCATTGGCTAGTGCTATAGGAGCTGCACAAATAGCTCCTATATACTTGTTGTCTTTATCAAACTTCCCAAGTAAGTCTTGGACTGTTTGATTGTCTCTTAAGTTGGTAGCCCCAGGAATTCCTCCTGGAAGTACTATCATCGCAAACTCTCTATAATCTATATCATCTATATGAGTATCTGCTAAAATTTTTATCCCATGTGCGCCTATAACTCTGCGCCTATCCAAGCACGCTGTCACGACATCTATATCTGCTCGTCTAAGTAAATCTATAATGGTGACCGCTTCTATCTCTTCAAAGCCAGAAGCTAATGGAACTAAAACTTTTTGCATTTTCTACTCCTAAGACTACTTTACTTTTTCTAAATATTCACCTTTTACAGTATCTACTCTAATCACATCACCTTCAAGAACGTGAAATGGTATCTGAACAACTGCTCCACTCTCTAGTGTTGCAGGTTTTTTGCCACCTTGTGAATCACCTTTAAAGTTTGGTGGTGTCTCTACGATTTTTAATTCAACAACAGTAGGAGCATCAACTCCTATTGGTTGTCCATTGTGAAACAACATATCCACATTCATACCATCAACTATCCAATTTGCTGCTTCACCAACTTGGTCACGTGTGAGTGCTATCTGATCATATGTTACACTATCCATAAACTGTAAAAACTCACCATCATCATAAAGATATTG
>DKEY01000119.1:13281-14148 GCA_002469305.1 Sulfurospirillum sp. UBA6810 | reverse complement strand
TCCATTGTAAGTTTGTGTTTTTTTAGAACTTCATTTAAATTTTCCATGATAACCCTATTGAGATAAAATTGGCTTATTTTACTAAAAAAGTGCTAAATAACTTTTGAAATTGAAATATTTTTATATGTAAACACTCTCTTTTCGCTTCATAATATGAGCATTTATTCCAAACTTTTCATGTATATCTTGTTTAAAATACTCCATTTTCTCTTCTTCACCATGTACCAAAAAAACTTTTGAAAGTCTTTCAAAGCTCCTCATCCACTCCAGTAAATCATCTCTATCTCCATGTGCTGAAAATCCATTTATGGTACATATCTTAGCTTTAACAATGATATTTTCACCATAAATTTTGACAAAATCCAATCCATCAATTATCTGTCTTCCTAATGTTCCAAATGCTTGAAAGCCTACAAAGATAATCGTATTGTTTTTATTCCAAAGCCTCTGTTTTAGATGATGTAAAATTCGTCCACCACTACACATACCGCTGCCTGCTATGATGATAGCTCGTGAGGGTATATTATTTATCTCCATAGATTCAAATTTTTTTTGTGTCAAATTTAACCAAGGAAAAGTAAATATACTCTCATTTTCACTGTTTTTACTAACTATATCATTGAGATGGATTGGAAATTTTTCATAGATTTTAGTAGCTTTTATCGCTAATGGACTGTCTAAAAAAACTTTACAATTTGGCAATTCGTTGTTTTCATACATCTGTTTTAAAAGCCACAATATCTCTTGCGTACGCTCTAGTGCAAATGATGGTATCAGTACATTGCCGTTATTATCAATAGTTTTTATAACAGCTTCTTTAAACTCTTTGATACTCAAATCCAAGCTTTTATGAACTCTATCTCCATA
>DKEY01000119.1:0-13081 GCA_002469305.1 Sulfurospirillum sp. UBA6810 | reverse complement strand
GCTTCAACATCTGCTTTTGTGTATATGGGCTCTTTTACAGCACTCTCAAGCCCAACTCTTTGAGCTTTTTTGAGTTGTGTCATATACTCTTCTTCAGCGATATAAGCAGCATCAAGCAACATAATCTGGGCTATCTCAAAAGTAGCTCTTGTAGCTATAATCTCTCCACGAAAACCCTCTTTTATGAGCTTTGGAACTCTTCCTATATGGTCTATATGAGCGTGAGTTAAGAGAAGATAGTCTATATCTTTTGCATCAAAAGAAAAGTTTTCTTGATTGAGATTTTCAACCTCTCCTTGAAACATACCACAATCTATCAAGATGTTGATTTGATTTATTTTTAGTAGATGACAAGAACCTGTAACCGTGCCAGCAGCACCATATGATATAACTTTTGCCATAGAGTCTCCTTTATAAAAAGCTTAAACCCTTATGAAACATTGTAATACAATAACTTTTAATAAATACTTTACATGTAAGAAAGTATAATCAATCCAATCAATCTCAGGAGTTACATGTAATGGTATTAAAATTAGGTATTCCAAAAGGAAGCTTGCAAGAAGCAACACTCAATATCTTCAAACAAGCAGGCTATGACATCAATGTAAAAAGCAGAAACTACTACCCAAGTATAGACGATGATGAGATAGAGTGTATGCTCATCCGTGCTCAAGAGATGGCACGATATGTTGAGGGTGGACAGCTTGATTGTGGTTTGACTGGACTTGATTGGATAAAAGAGAACAGAGCAGATGTTGTGGAAGTCACTGAACTCATATATGCAAAAGCAAGTTTTAAACCTATCAAATGGGTACTGGCAGTTAAAGAGGATTCTGACATCCATAGTGTGAAAGATTTGGAGGGCAAAACCATAGCAACTGAGGTTGTAAATCTTACAAAAGACTATCTAGCAAGCCATGGAGTAAGTGCAAATGTAGAATTTAGTTGGGGAACAACTGAAGTGAAAGTGCCTGAACTAGCAGATGCAATAGTTGAGATAACAGAAACTGGTTCAAGTCTTCGTGCTAATAACCTCAAAATAATAGACACTGTACTTGAAACTACAACAAGATTTATAGCAAATAAAAAAGCTTATGAAGACCCATGGAAACGTAAAAAAATAGAAAATATCATCATGATGTTACAATCAGTCATCAATGCAATCCCAAAAGTTTGTATCATGATGAATGCTCCTAGTGATAAACTAGATGAAATTCTTAGCATACTACCGAGTGAAAATCCAACTGTATCACATCTTGCAAAGGGTGATTGGGTGGATATCATGGCTATCATGGATAAAAAAGTCCTTCGTGAAGTATTGCCAAAGCTTAAAGAACATGGTGCAAAATCAATAGCAGAACTCCCTATAAATAAGATAATAGAATAAAAACAGAGCAAGCCTTATATAAAGTTTTTTTATTTTATTAAGGGTTTTCATTGTATACTTAGCGGTTTTTTTAAAGTTAAAAATAGCAATAAGGATTTGGATTTTTTATGGAAATAAGTACAGTAAAAAGAATGGAAACTGAGGCATTAAAAAGCAGCAGTATAGATTTTAGAAGACTCGGTCTTGCACTTTTATTTATGGTAATGGTTTTGATTTATAACTATCTTAGCTCTGGCTCTATCCCCAATAACGTTTTTTTAGCAATAGCTGCTCTTTTTGGAGCTTATATGGCTATGAATATAGGAGCAAATGACGTTGCTAACAATGTAGGACCAGCAGTAGGTTCAAAAGCACTCACTATGGGTGGAGCTATCGCAATTGCAGCAGTTTTTGAAGCGAGTGGTGCTTTGATTGCTGGTGGAGATGTTGTCAAAACAATTAAAAAAGGCATCATCGATATAGCAGCATTTGGATCACATACAGACTCTTTTATCTGGACGATGATGGCAGCTCTTTTAGCAGCAGCCGTATGGCTCAACTTTGCTACGATGGCAAAAGCTCCCGTTTCAACAACGCACTCGATAGTAGGTGGTGTTATGGGTGCTGGAATTGCTGCGGCTGGATTTAGTATAGTTGCGTGGGGAACGATGCTCAAAATTATAGCTTCATGGATCATTTCTCCTATTCTTGGGGGAATAATTGCGGCATTGTTTTTATTTTCTATCAAAAAGACAATTATATTTAAAGAAGACAAAATCCAAGCAGCTGCTATATGGGTTCCTATTTTTGTTTCTATTATGGCTTGGGCTTTTATAACGTATCTAACACTCAAAGGTTTCAACAATGTCTGGGCTCACATAGTCCATACGCTGACTTTTTTACCACAAACAAGCAAACCTCCATTTTCAATAGCGGCACTTCTTGGTTTTATTGTCGCAGGTTTAGTTTATATCTTTGTTAAAAAACAAATACAAAAAAAAGTACATTCACACATAGAAAATAGTCGAAATGGTATCAATGTTCTTTTTACTATTCCTCTTATTTTCTCAGCAGCACTTCTTAGTTTTGCCCATGGAGCAAATGACGTAGCAAATGCCATCGGACCACTTGCGGCTATCAATGATGCTATCATGACTGGTGGGATTTCTTCGAAAGCAGGTATCCCTTTTTGGGTTATGGCTATCGGTGCACTTGGTATTGCGCTTGGTCTTGCACTCTATGGACCAAAACTCATCAGAACTGTGGGTAGTGAGATAACTGAGCTTGACCAGATGAGAGCTTTTTCTATTGCTATGGCTGCCTCAATAACTGTCATCATCGCTTCACAGTTAGGACTTCCTGTAAGCTCAACCCACATTGCTATAGGTGGTATCTTTGGTGTTGGTTTTTTAAGAGAGTACCTTGAATCAAGCAGTATGAAAGAAATTATAGCAACAGATAAAGAGATACTACATGATGAAAAGAAACTACTAAAATCTTTAATAAGCGACTTAAAAAATCTTCAGGCAAAAGAAGAGAAAAATAAAAGTGATTATGAAAAAATCGTATCACTTTATGAAATGATAGATGTTGAAGAATCAAAAATCAAAGTTGTAAAAAAATTAGTAAAAAATGCAGAAAAAGTAAAATATGTAAAAAGAGATGCTCTGAAAAAAATCGTTGCAGCTTGGATTATTACTGTTCCAGCAGCAGCTATCCTCTCAGCAGCTATTTACTTTATGATTAAAGGCATTGTGCTTTAATAGATAATTATCAAATTTTATGAGATAATGTAATTTAAATTTTCTAAAAGAAAAGGATATAAATGTCAAGAGACAATATAATAGCTTTTGTTATATTTGCAATCTCAACCATTGGTTTTTTTGTTTGGGGCTTTAAATACATCCCTTCTCACCATTTCTTACTATTTTCCATTGCAACTGTTTTTGGAATATTTATGGCTTTTAACATTGGTGGAAATGATGTTGCTAACTCTTTTGGTACAAGCGTGGGTGCAAAAACAATCACGATAAAGCAAGCACTTATTATCGCCGCCATATTTGAGCTTAGTGGTGCTATCTTTGCTGGAGGGGAAGTTACAAAAACCATCCGTAAAGGTATAGTAAAAATCCCTGCTGTTGACTTTGACCCTATGCTTTTTGTTTTAGTAATGATGGCTTCTCTTTTAAGCGCTGGTCTTTGGCTACTCTTTGCTTCAAAAAAAGGTTTACCTGTTTCTACGACACACTCTATCGTTGGTGGTATAGTAGGTGGTAGTTTAGCTCTTGGCTATGTTGTAACGAGTGGTGATTCTATGACCTCGATGGTGCAGTGGGATAAGATTTGGCAGATAGTTATCAGCTGGGTTGTATCACCTGTACTTGGTGGTATTCTCTCTTATATGATTTATTTTTATCTCAATAAAAAAGTACTTCTGCCGAGTAAAATATCTCTGGTAAAGCAACAAAAAGTCAAAAATCTAAGAAAATCTCTTAAAGAAGCTTATAAACTCTCTATAAAAAATAAACCTCATGATGAACAGATAAAAGAACTCTCAGAACTAGCTTTTTTAGAAGAAGATGAGGAGTTATCTACGCCAAGTGACTATCAAAAAAAGATGAAAGAGTTAAAACACAAAGAGAAAAGTATCGACACCTTTAATGCACTAAAAAAACATGTTCCGATAGTAGGTGCATTTGCCGCTTCTATCATCTCATCTATGCTCCTTTTTAAAGGGCTTAAAAATGTACATATAAATCTTGGCAGTATAGAGACTATCTGGGTTATCTTTGTTATAGCAACTGGCGCGTATCTTGCAAGTGCTGCTATCATCAGCATCATGGCTAAAAACGATGTCAACAAAGCAACACTCAGGATATTTTCATGGTTTCAAATTTTTACAGCTTCTGCCTTTGCTTTTAGCCACGGAGCCAATGATATAGCAAATGCCATCGGACCATTTGCTGCTATATTGGACGTCCTCAAAACAGGAGCTATAAATGCAAAAGCACCAGTACCAACTATCGCTATGGTTACTTTTGGTATCTCTTTGATTGTGGGTCTTTGGTTTTTAGGAAAAGAAGTTATCCAAACCGTAGGTACTCGTTTGGCTGAAATCTCTCCGGTCACAGGATTTGCTGCAGAACTTGGAGCAAGTGCTGTTATACTAATGGCAACAAAGATGGGTATCCCTGTATCTTCTACTCACATACTCATAGGTGCTGTTCTAGGCATAGGCATACTCAACAAAGATGCAAACTGGAAACTGATGAAACCTATAGCTATGGCGTGGGTCATCACCTTGCCAGTAGCTGCAATATCTTCAGCGATATTTTTCTTTATCTTAAAAGCGATGATGGGATTATAAAATAAAAGCCTACATGTAAAAGTGTAGGCGCTATTTTCCTAAGCAGAAACTTCCAAACATCTTATCAAGTATTTCATCTCTTTGAAAATTTGTAGATATTGAAGCTATTGACATGATGGCTTCATTGAGATTGAAAGCAAAAAGTTCCAACTCCCCTTCTTGAAGTAAATCAGTACTTGTTTCTATACTCTCATAAGCATTTTTAACAGCTTCAAGTTGACGTTTAGAAGTGAGTAAAAGAGTTTCATCTAGCGAATTAGAATCAAGTATCTTCTCTAACTCTTGTGCAATTTGGTGGTCATTGTTTTTACAACTCAAAGAGATAAAATTAGCTTTAACATCTTTTATACTGAACTTTGAGTCTAAATCACACTTATTTAAAACATAGAGTATGTTTTTATCTTCTTTATATCTTTGAAGTATATTGAGGATTTCTCTATCCTCTTCATCGCTAACTCTTGAGTTATCAAACATAGCGATAACTATTTCAGAATCTTCAATAGCAGAGATTGATCGTTCAATCCCTATCTTTTCTATGCTATCACTTGCTTGGCGAATTCCTGCTGTATCTACTATCTTGATAAGATGTGTTCCTATGCGAATCTCTTCTTCTATCGTATCTCTCGTAGTTCCTGCAATATCACTGATGATGGCTCTATCATAATGTAACAAAGAGTTTAGCAATGAACTTTTACCTACATTTGGTTTTCCAACTATAGCTACTTTAAATCCATTGATAAGCCCTTCTCTACGGAGTGAACTCTCATATGTTTTTTTAAGCTCAATTCTGAGGTTTTCAAGCTTTACTTTGATTTGGTTTATCAAGTCTTGTGGTAAATCTTCCTCTGCATAGTCTATATTGACCTCTACAAAAGCAAGTATTTCTATCAAATTTTCCCTCACACTTGCAACAAATTCTTTCACTTCACCCTTCATTTGGCGTGTCAAAATTTTAGCTGCATCAACGCTTTTAGTCTCAATAAGCTTTGCGATAGCTTCTGCTTCTGTTAAGTCTATCCGTCCATTTAAAAAGGCTCTTTTAGAAAATTCTCCAGGATTTGCAAGTCTAGCACCCAAATGTATAACTTCACTTAGGATAAGATTTGCTACTACTAAACCGCCATGACATTGAAACTCTACAACATCTTCAGCAGTAAAAGAGTGAGGAGCTTTAAAATAGATAATGATTGATTCATCTATCAGTTCTTTTTCTTGATTGTATAAAAGGGAAAGTGTAGCATTTCTTGGAGTGAAGTTTTCTTTACATGTAAGCTTTTTTGCGATATCCAAGGATCGAGGTCCACTCAGTCTTACAACTGCGATAGACCCTATCCCGTGGCTAGTTGCGATAGCAGCTATCGTGTCTATTGGTTTTTCCTGTTAAAGTCATTTATAACGATAAACTTACCACCCTCACGACCAGCTTTGATACCAACATATTTGTTAGGGAACTCTTTACGTAAAGATTCAAGAGCAATTTTTACGAGTACTCCATCAAGTATCTTTGTTTGAGCACGACCATTGTTATTGACACGCTCTATAACAGAAACAAGATACTTATCTATCATCTCTTCTTGGTTTTTCAAAAACTCAGCGATTTCAAGACGAATATTGAGGTTATACTTGATATTAATCCAGTTATAAAGCAAATATGAAAGTGATTTATATCTATAGCCCTCTTTACCTATGAGTAAAGCAGAATCTTCACCACTAAATTCTATCAAAACAGTAGTATCATCATATGCTTCAACTTTAATCTCGCCTAAAGAAAAACAACTTTCAGCAAAAAGTTTATTGATATTTTCTCTTATCTCAGGTACTGCAACAGCTACTGGAACTTTTGGCTTATTGAAATTTTCATCTTGAGTAGCTTTTGGCTCTGGTTTTGGCTGAGGCTCTCTCTTTGGTCTTTGTTCTTGCTTTTGTTCTTGTTTCTGTTCTTTTTTCTCAGGTTTAACATTTGCTTTTACATCATTTGTATTCGTTTGTTTTTGCTCACCTTGAGATTCACGTTTTTTATTTTTAGATCTTCTATTTCTATTTTTTCGTTTTTCATCTTTAGGAACATCAGGCTTTGGCTCAATTGAAGGTAAAGTTCTCTCTTTTCTTTCAACCTTTGGTTCACCTATCTTTCTAGCTTCGATTATTGCATTTTTTTGGAACATTCCTAAAAAACCAGAACTTGGACGTTGAATTACTTCGATAGTAATTTCTGTAACTGAACAAGACAATTCACTTGCTGCTTTTGAGTAAGCTTCTTGTAAATCTTTTGCCTCTATACGTATCATGCATCTGCCTTTTTTTCTTTATTTTTTGCAAATAAAGAGTTTACATAATATTGTTGTGCAATTGAAGCTAGGTTGTTTGTAAACCAATAAAGTGTTAAACCAGCTGGGAAAGTCACAAAGAAAAATGTAAAAATCAGTGGTAAAAACTTCATTATTTTCTCTTGCATTGGATCAGTAAAGTTTGTTGGTGTCAATCTTTGGTGGATAAACATTGTTACACCCATAGCAACAGGAAGAATAAAATATGGATCCATAACAGCCAAATCTTCTACCCAAAGAATCCAAGGTGCTGCTTTTAATTCTATCGCATTTTGTAAAACACGGTATATCGCAAAAAATACAGGGATTTGTAAAAGGATAGGAAGACATCCGCCCATAGGGTTTGCTCCATGCTTTTTATAAAGTTCCATCATATGTGCATTCAGCTTTTGGTTATCGCCTTTGTATTTTGCTTGTAATTCTTTTATTTTTGGACTAAGCTCTTTTAGCTTATTCATAGAAACCATACCTTTATATGTTAAAGGAAATAGTACTAAACGAATAATAAGTGTCATAACAACGATAGCCCAACCCCAGTTACCTAAAAGTGTATCAAGATACGCCAACAATAAGAAAAGTGGCTTTGAAATAAACGTAAAAAATCCATACTCGATTATGTCTGTAAGTCTTTGGTCAATTTTAAAAAGTGTTTTATACTCTTTTGGTCCTATATAACCACCAAGTTTTTTATTGCCCTCTGCTTTTATGAAAAGAAGTGGTACTTCTTCTTTACCAGATTGAACAACAACATCAAATCCCTCATCAAAATTATAAAGTGCTGTTGTGTAGTATTTATCTGCTCCAGCAGCAATTTTTGCATTGATAAAGCTTTCTGTACCTTTTGCATCACCATCTTCGATAGGAGTGTGAGTACCATCTGCTTCTTTTATAAGTGCTCCGTGAAAAGTATATGCATCAACAGCTTGATTTGGTCTATAACCTGGTGTTATAAAATAACTTTTAGAATTATCAAAACTAATATCTGCTTCATAGTTACCTGCTGGATAAAACTTAAGTGTTTTAGTTACTGTAACACCATCTAGTACTTGCGTTAAGACAACTGTTGCACCCTCTGGTGTAACAGTGATGGCATTTGTATCTGCGGTGTATGATTCACTGAAAGCTTGTGTATTTAGATTATCATCACTAAAACGAATCTCAAGTGGAAATGTAGCAAGATCAGCATCGATAAGTTGCATTTTCTTACCATTATCCAATACAAACTTCTTTTCTTTTAAATAAAACTTGTTTATTCTACCAAGCTTGTCAATGTTCAATTCATAATTATCTGCTGTAACAGAAACTAGGATATCACCTTGGTTTATTGGTGCTTGAGCAACTTTAGGAGTAGAAACATTTTGAGAAACACCTGCTGGTGCTTTTGAAGAAGTTTCTTCTTTTTGTTCTAGTACTTTTGTTTGTGAAGCTGAAGTAGTTGTATCTTGTTGTGGCATGAAAAAGTAGTTGTATGATGCGAAGAATACAAATGATAAAGCAGTCGCGATTATAATTCTACTTTGATTACTCAATTTGTCAATCACGGTGATCCCTTTGAGATTATTTTTTGAAAGCTTTTAAAACATAAAAACTTTTGTTATCTTTTGGAACGAACCAAAAAACAATTTTAATTGATTGTGGCTTATAAGCAGTAATGGAAGAATTATCTAACCTTTTTTTATTTATGACAGGATAATCAATTCCTCCAGAAAATAGTTGGTTACATCTTAAAATTCTCAAAATTGTATAGAAACAAGCTTTTAAAAAGCTATTGTGTAGTATCTGCCACTTTGCATACTCTGAGCATGTCGGATAATATCTACAACTACCATACCCTATAAGGGTAAAAAATCTTTGATAAATTTTTAGAAACCAAAGAGCCAAACGTCTCATGAATTATAACAATCCAATCTTCTTAAAGACCATAAAAAGCCTTTTTTGAGAGATTCATAAGACATTTGACACATGCGGTCTTTTGCTACGAAAATGTAAGTACCATCTTTTAAACTCTCTTGAATTTCAAAAAACAGTGCTCTCATCCTACGCTTAGCTAAATTTCTTTTGACGGCATTACCAACTTTTTTACTGGCTGTAAAGCCCACTTTATTTTCTGAACCATCATTGTAAAAGACAACGACACCATCTGAGTGCCATTTCTTTCCTTGTTTATAGGCTTTTGCAAACTCTTCGTTTAACTTGAGTTTTTTAAAGCGAATTAAACTGACAATCTTCTTCTACCTTTTGCACGACGTGCAGAGATAACTTTACGACCATTTTTAGTCTTCATTCTTACTCTAAAACCGTGTGTACGCTTTCTAGGAGTATTATGTGGTTGATAAGTTCTTTTCACCAAGAATCCTTTTCTAAATTTATTATAACTTGCCTTATCGCTAGAGCGTAGGCAGTTTTAGGTACGGATTTTATCTTTTTTTTACTTAAAAAATACATAATATAGCTTAAAACAGATACTCTTAAGCCTGTATTCTTTTGAAAAAAAATATTTTAACACAGTATAAAGGATATTTATATGACATCCTTCATACAATTACAATATTTCTAAAACCACTTTTTTTATCGCTTCTTTATCAACTTTACCCTGACTCGGACTAGTGAGGGGTAAATTTTCTTTATAAACAATCATTGCAGGTATCATATGATTCGGTAAATGCTTTTTAAGTTCAAACAAAATTTCATTTTTTGGTATCTCTTTGCTTGCACTGTAAACCATAACTATCTCTTCTTCTATCTTTTCATTATCTATCGAAAAAACTGCACAATCTTTAATATGAGGTATATTGTTATTTACAACGCTCTCTATCTCATATGGACTTATTCTAAATCCACGAGATTTTATCATGTCATCTTTTCTTGAAACAAAGTAGATATATCCCTCTTCATCTTTATAGACATAATCTCCACTGCATACTACTATCTCATCTGTCAAATCACCCTCTAAGTCAACAACTTTTTCTAAAACTTTGATACTTTTATAGAGTTTATCTGTTTCAGTTTTTGCATTCCAGTAACCTTTATAGATATATCCTCCACGATGTATAAGCTCTCCAATCTCTCTTGGCTTACACTCTTGGCCATTTTCATTGATGATATATATCTCAACATCAGGTATCGGTTTTCCTATGGATTCTGGACGGATTTTTAACTGATTTGGGTCTAAGTAAGTTGAGCGAAATGCTTCAGTGAGTCCATGCATAGAGTAAAACTGTGCATTTGGATAGTTTGTCTCTATATCATGTATCATTTTATTTGTGATTTTCCCACCAGAACTTGTTATCTTTCTTACATGTGAAAGTAGTTTTGGATTTGGAATCCTAAAAGTTTCATCATCAAACATTTGCGTTATATGGATAGGCATAAGTGGTATGATAGTCACTTTATGATTTAAAACATGATTGAAAAAGTCACTTGCTAAAAGCAAACTGTGTATAGCTAAAGTTGCTCTTTTGTATATAGAACAACAAATTTGGTTGATACCATAATCAAGTATAAAAGGTAAAATCCCAGAAATCACATCATCTTCTTTTATATCAAGATACTGTGAAACTACCCTTGCACTATCTATAAGGTTTCTATGAGTTATCACTATGCCTTTAGGAAATCCAGATGAGCCAAAACTATAAGTGATAGCAGCATTTGTATGTCCTGAGATGTTGCATGTATATTTTTTTGTACAGCATTTATATATCTCTTCAAAGGAAACAATATCACGTTCTGTTGATTCATAAGTGATAACAGTGCCTGTATAGCTTATCTCATCTATATTTTTAAGTTTATTTTTATCAGTGATGATACACTCAATACCACAATCTTTTATGATATGCTCAACTTGTTCTGGTTTGAGTAGTCTTGAAATAGGTACAAATATATAATCTGTTGATAAAATTGCAAGTATAGCTATGACTTGTGAATTGTTTTTATGAGAGTAAATCCCTATACGAGCACCTTTTTTTAACTCTAACTCACTTAAGTAGTGTGCAACTTGATTTACTTTAACAAAAAGTTCACTGTATCTTAATTGCGAGTTTGAATCAATCAGTGCTACCTTTTCTGGAGATGTTTCATTTGCTTGTTCTATCAATGTTCTCATACAATTTATCGACATCATTTATCCTTTTAGTTATTTGTCATACCTAAAGTCCAAATATCATAGTTTTCATCTAAAACTATCGTTGGAATTGAACTCATGTTTAAAACTTTTTTATAAAAAAAGTGCACTATTCCCTCTACTTCTTCCATACTCAAAACTTTTGTGATACCACCTGTAAAAACAAGAGAATTTAATAAATCTAACTTGAGTGTTATATATGTTGGATTATGTGCAGAAACCTTACACATAACAAGAAAGATAGAGAGTAACATCAAAATTCTCAAAGATTTTTCACTACTCTCTTCTAGTATGTTTTCTGTTACATTGAGGTAATTGAGCAATTCATATACAAATTCATTGTTTTTAGCAGCAAATATCAAACTCTCGCGTGATTTATAAACACCAAGTTTTTTAAATACAAGCCTATCAAATTCACTTTCAGTGAGGATATTATCGCGCACCAAATCACGACTATAATGTATATCTGTCGTTGCACCACCAATATCAACTACGATGAAAGGATTTACTACTTCAAACCTTGCATCTATCAAAGGCAATGAGCGATTGACTATATAAGGTGTAGAGTAAATTTGATTTGAAGTCAATTCATAAAGATGTTTGATATCCTCTTTCCCTACGATGTCTTGTTGATAAAGATTTGTCAAATACTCTTTTAAAGCCTCTTCTCTTACTTTGAGTTTATTATCAATGATATTCTCAAGTACTACCAAATTTTCTATATTTTTGACTAAAAATTCTTCATCTTTTTTCGTACCCACATAGACTATGTTGCTATAGTTGAGTTTTGAAAGGTATGTAAGTAACTTTTCATCATAAATGCCTCCGATTGTATCTATACCACCTACGATGATAACAACATCAAGTAAATCACCAGGGACTACACTCTCTTGTATATTGTGATACAAAATAGTATCTATGATGTTAATGCCTGAGTTAAAGGCTATATTTTTAGCATATCTTAGACTAAAAGAGTTTGTAAGCCCTATGATAAGCGTGCTTAAGCCTCCATTTGCAGAAGAACAGATATGTATATCTTCTTTCTTGTACTTAGAGATAGCATCTCCAAACTTACAAGTCAAATCATCAAATATATTTTTACTAAAATCTCTAAAGGCTTGCTTTACACCCTCATCTGAGCTCATTTTAAAGTAAGTACTCCCTACGTCTATTAGTAATTTACTCATGCATAACTCCGATATCACTTATTATTTTATTTATCACTGAAGTTCTATCATCGCTTAGTTTTACTTTTGATTTTTCATAAGCAAAACACTTATCACTGATAGGAAGATTGCCTTTTTCTATAATTCTAATGTTACTTTGCTCATCTCTTATGGTGATAACTTCATTATGATTGATGATATGTGGAGAAAATGGAACATCGATGAGTCCACTTTTTATAGAGTTAAAAACTTTTCTCCAAAGAGTATCTGCACTATCGTTGAAAACAGCTTCCATGATAGAGTGTACTTCCTCTTCCAAGTTAGCCTCTTCTTCTGCATCACTTATGAGTGGTAAACCATTGAGGACTTTAAAGGTATATTTTGTATTTGCAACAGATTGAGCATTGCACTGCATAGTTGGGATACCAAAAGCTTCATCTCGTGTTTTGATGATGATTTTATCAGCACGCACAAGTGAAGATATAACTGTACTTGTGTTGATAAGTGAATCTGAAAGCTCTTTATTTCTTGGAAATGCTCCCATCCATTGATGATAAACGACATGGATATCTGCATCGCTACACCCTATCTTGTCTGCATAAAATCTTGCTGTTTTTTTAAGCACATTGGAAGTAACAACATCTTGGATGACTGAGCCATTTTGGGCAAAGCTCACGGAAAATGATTTTACACCCTCTTCTAAAGACAGCAACATCTCTAAAAGCTGTATAACTA
>DKEY01000071.1:3094-6862 GCA_002469305.1 Sulfurospirillum sp. UBA6810 | reverse complement strand
TTTGGGTTTATTCAGAGGGTTCAATATAAATCTAAAGTCACAAAAGTATGATATCTATACACTTGAGGGTGTTTATGCTGTGGATAAATCAAGATTTAGTATGACTTACCATAACGTAACGATTGATGATTTTATTTATCTCTCTCCAATAGGATTTATCAATGTAAATCATCCTATAAAAACCCAAGGGCTTATCTTTGATTATGAGTACAATTTTAGTGATACAAGTAAATTACACCTTAACTACTATGCTATTAAACTAAGTGAAAATATCAATAATTCCGATAAGGGTGGCTACATAAAATACATACAAGAGTATGATAGATTTTCTTATTTTGCCTCTTTGTTGTATAAAAGTTCATACCAATTTTTAGATATAGATGTGAGAGATAGTTTTGATTTGAGTTTAGGTCTAACTTATAATTTTAGCAAAGATTTGAGTATGAGTGTGAAAGGGGTAAATTTACTAGACAAATCAACTCAATCGCTCTATTCAAAAGGGTTTCCTGTTACTTATTTTGCACTTGATGATTATCAAAGAAGTGTCTATGTTAGTATGAAGTGGTTATTCTAATGAAGTTACTTTTAGCTATATTCACTTTATTTACACTCTCATATGCGGAACAATACACCTTTTTAGTGGCTAGTTATGACAAAGAGATAGAGTTGGAAGCAAAGATAGTACATCAAATTGCAACAGCTTCAGTGGGAAAACCAATAAAGCTTTTTATCCCAGAAATTACAAATGTAGAAAAAAAGATTTATTCTCATTTTTTCACTTTGGTAGATGATTGCAATAGTTCTAATTTTGTATTTGTAAACAAAAATTTAAATAAGAAAAGCCCTTGTGAGCAGGCAGAGAAGCTTTTCTTCACAAATAATTATCAAGCATTGCTCTCCAATCAAAAGTTTTATGGTGCATTTTTTTGGTCTAAAAGCAGACCAAATATAGTCTTTATAAAAGAGAGATTAGCTAAAAAGAGTGTACGATTGCCCAAAGAGTATAATCGTTATATAGAAGATTTTGATGGACAATAAACTCTCTTTAAAACATCCATTTTATTTGATTACTTTAAGTTTGCTTGTTGGACTGGTTTTGATGGCTTTATTGTACGCTACTGTGAAATTGGAAGAAAAAGTTGAGGAAAAGATGTTTGAAATCTCAACATCAGATGTTCTCCAAATCACGCAAAATAATGCAAATCTTATCAAAGGGTACTTGTCTTTTAGTAACAATTACATAAAAGATATACAACATGATACTACTCTCCAACGTAAAATTGAAGAACATTTAAAAAATCTTCCTACCAAAAATATAAAATATGCCTATCTTTTGTATAGAGATAAAAATGGGATTTTTCGATTTTTAGCAGATGCTTCTCCTCCTTTTGAAAAAGCTTTACTAAATCAAAAGTTTGATGTTACGAGTAGTGTTTGGAATGAAATATATACAAAAAAAGAACCACAGATAATCCAACACTCTTTTTTAAAAGAACTTTCCATCAGTTATCTAGTTCCTATACTATATGAAAATCAAGTTCAGCTAATTTTAGCTATAGACTTTTCTATCAAAAAAGTTGAAAAGATAAATACAATTATCTCACTGATGAAAAATACAATACTCACAACAATAGCTATCATAATAGTATTTTTTGTTGTTTTAGTTATACAAACTTCTAGATACCTTATCGCTAAAAAAACAGCATTTATCGATAAACTTACGAATGTATATAATAGAAATTATCTGCAAGAATTGCAAGAGTTTATAAATCTTGATGATTATGTTTTAGCGACATTGGATATTGACCATTTTAAAAAGGTAAACGATACTTACGGACACAATGTTGGTGATATAATTTTAAAAAATATATCCAATATTTTACTTCACAATGTAAGAAAAAAAGGAGATATTGTTATTCGTTATGGGGGAGAAGAGTTTGTAATACTCTCTCAAATAAAAAGAAATGACAATGTAAGTGCGCTCAATATAATCGAGAGGATTTTTACAGATATCCAAGAGCATAAATTTTATATTTCCGAAAATGAATTTATAAACATTACCGTATCTATCGGGGTAAATCTCACTCCCAATAAATCAAGAACTTTTTCTGAAGCTTTCAAACTAGCAGATATAGCGCTTTATAACGCAAAAAACAAAGGGAGAAATGCTATCGAGATTTATGAAGAGCACAAGAGTAATCCACATGACTCTTACATATCTATAAGCGAAATCAATGAAGCCATAGAAGAAAACAGAGTTACTTGTTTTTTTCAAAAGATTGTTAATACAACAACAAAAGAGCTATCCCACTATGAAGCACTTTTGAGGATTGTGAGTAAAAGTGGAGAGATAATTACACCAGATAAGATACTGCCTGTTATCAAAGGGACATTTATCCTAAGAAATATAACAAAAAGAGTGTTGCATATCTGCCATGAAAAATTGTTACTTCATGAAGATATCTCTATCAATGTCAACTTAAATCCACAAGATATAATCAATGATACTATTTTAGACATCCTAAAAAATTATGCAAAAGAAAAAAATATTGCAAATAGAATTGGTATCGAAATTGTTGAGAGTGAAGATATGATCAACTATACTTATGCGAAAGAAAATCTCTTGATGCTCAAAAAATTAGGATATAAAATCTTTATAGATGATTTTGGTAGTGGATACTCAAATTTTATTTATCTAACAGAAATCAAAACGGATTTTATAAAAATTGATGGCAATATTATCAAAAAAATCGTTGAAGATAAGGTTTCATACTTAGTTGTTAAAAATATAGTGAGTTTTGCTAAAGAAGCAAATATAAAAGTTGTAGCAGAGTATGTAAGCAATGAAGAAATTTATGAGATTATCAAGTCGCTTGGTATTGAGTATTCACAAGGATACTATTTTTCAATACCAAAACTACTTGAAGAAGTTTAGAAACATTACATTTGTAATGCTTCTTTTGAAGTGATGATGCCATCGATATCAGCGTAGAGAAAATCTCCCTCACAAAAACTTACTCCTCCAAATTTTAAATCTATCCCACATTCACCACTGTTTAGTGTAGGTGCTTTTTTAGGACAAGTTCCTAACGCCCAAAGCCCAACATCTATACTTCTAGTGTTTGTTATATCTCTTACATAGCCATTGACGATGATACCAGCCCAGTTGTTTTGTGCAGCAAATCCCATGAGTTTATCACCAACAACTGCTACGTATTTTGCATCAACATCGACTACACAAACCCTTGCTTTGCCATCAGTTTTTAGTAGTTTTATAAGTTCGCTATTGTTATCTTCAATCTTACATGTAGCGATTTGTCCACTGCAACTACTCACACCACCATATGATTTAAACAAAGGCTCTAACACTTGCACTTTTTCATCATATTTGTCACATAAATCAGATGTACTAAAAGACATTTCTTTATCCTAATAAAAATTTTATATCAACAAGAGTATTATAACAAGAGTAAATTAAATTTATAAGGAGTTTATTATGAAAAAAAGATTTTTCATTTTAGTTTTTTTGATTTGTTCATTTTTAAATTTAAGTGCAAATGAAAATACGAACTACTATGTTTCTGGAAAATTAGGAACATCTTTAGCAAATTTTAGTAATGCTAAGTATTATTCACAAATTGCAGGGGATCAATCTAGTGAATACGATAGTTCTCATAATGATACCATTTTTTTAGGAACACTTTCTATTGGGTACAAAATTAATTCTTTATTTCGTACAGAGGTAGAGTATGCTTATCGTTCTGATTT
>DKEY01000071.1:0-3075 GCA_002469305.1 Sulfurospirillum sp. UBA6810 | reverse complement strand
CTTTAATGCTTCAAGGATTTTATGATATTGATATCAATTCAAAGTTTACGCCTTATTTTTTAGTTGGATTGGGATTTGCTCATCATGATTTTGACTTTTATGCAACTTCAATACCTCCAGGTACGGTTTATATTGGCAATACTAGCAATACAGAATTTGCATGGAATATAGGGTTAGGAGTAAGCTATCCTATAAGTGAAAATATTGATTTAGATATCTTATATAGATATATCTCGCTAGGAAATGCCAAATGGGAAAGTCAAGCCATAGGTGATAGAGGATATGGAGATGCGGACTTTACTTCAAATGAGTTTCTTTTAGGTATTCGATACTCTTTTTAACACAATAGGTATAGTTGTATGACTATACCTTTCTTAAAACAAATCTTAAAAATAATTTAGATAAAATTCAGACCCTATATAAAAAATTTGGATACATGTATGAAAGTTGTAACTGGTGTTGTTGGAAATGATATACATGTAGTTGCGAATAGATTGATAGACATTTCCCTACAAGCAAGAGGATTTGAAGTTTTCAATCTAGGCGTAAATACATACTTGGAAGAGTTTATAGATGCTGTTGTAGAAACAGACGCAGATATACTTCTCATCTCTTCACTCAACGGTGAAGCAGAGGGTTGGTGTAGAGATTTACAGTTTTTAAGAGCTGAATATCGTCTCCGTGATGTAGTTTTTGTTATCGGTGGAAACTTAGCTGTTGGTGAAGCAAAAAATGAAGATATAGTACCAAAGTATAAATCATATGGCTTTGACTTAGTTTTTCATCAGATAGATTTAAACACAGGGCTTGATACACTTGAGTCTTTCATGAAAGATAGGGGACAGTTACAATGAAATTTACAGAAGCTTCGCTTCGTGCAACAGTGACGAGGAATTTTTACAAGAATTTACTTCTTGTAAAAAGGGGACAGTTGATATGAGCCTATTACAAAAAGAGAGAGATATCATCACTCAAAATGAGTACGTCGATAGATTTGATTTTGCAGAGATTGAAGAGTTTATCAAAGGTGCAAACAAAGAACTTTTTATATCACATACTTTTAAAAACAACAAAGGTAATACGCTAGTACAACCTCGCGGTGGTTTTCCAACATATAACAAAATGTTTGATTTGTATAGCGAGTTTATGAAAGCTGATATAGACGTGCTTCCTTTGACGATAGATTCTCATACGAGATTAAACGACTATGGCAGTGCAAAAAAGATGCTAATGCTTTCTGAAGAGAACGAAGTAGATATGCTCAACGGCTATCCACTTGTGAACCACGGATATCGCACTACAAGAAAGATGATAACTCACTTTAACAAGCCAGTAAGTCTAAGGCATGGAACACCAGATGCAAGACTTCTCATAGAAACTGCCCTTGCAAGTGGTATATTTGAGATAGAGGGTGGACCTATAACATATCTTTTACCATATTCTAAAAACTTTCCACTTGATAAAGCTTTTTTATACTGGAAGTATGTCGATAAAGTCTGCGCAAAGTACTCAACGCTCAATGAGCCAATCAATCGTGAGTCTTTTGGACCACTCACTGCGACACTCGTTCCTCCGTGCATTGTCATCGTCATTCAGCTCATCGAAATGCTCCTTTCCATCGAAGAGGGCGTAAAGTCATTTTCGGTCAGCTTCTCTCAAAATGGCTCCATGATGCAAGACATTGTGACTTCTAATGTTCTGAAAAAGCTAGCACGCGAATATGCCGATATGCTTGGTGGAAGTGACGCTATCATTAACCTTGTGTACCATCAATGGATGGGTGCTTTTCCAAGAGATAAAAACCTCTCCGATTCGCTTATCAACACCAATACCGTGATAGCCGCGATGGTGCGAGCCGATAAGATCATTATTAAAACCCGTGATGAAGCCTTTGGCATTCCGACCATGCAGTGCAATGCCCAGTCGGTTGCCAATACTAAATACACGCTTCGCACGCTTAAAGGATTGCCTGTTGTTCATGATGCTGAGGAAGAGGAGAACTTGGAGCTTGAAGTGCGTGCCATTATGGACGCTGTTTTTAATGACCCTGCCGATACCTTGTGGCGTAAAGTCTTCAATACCATCAAAAACGGTTTGATCGATGTACCTTTTTCACCGCATATTATCAATCACAACGAAGTGATCACGATTCGCGATGACTCTGGTAATATCCGCATCATTGAAAAAGGGAAACTCCCACTGCCTGATCGCTGTTTTGCCTATGAAAAATCAAAAGTTAATCTGCCTGAAAGCCAAACGGAAGTGATTAATAAAATTATCCATGACATAGGGGCGATGCTATGAGTAAACTTCTCATCGATGTAGGGAGCACCTACTTTAAAGTCTGCCAGACAAGCGGTATTAGCCAGTATTTTAGGGATTTTAAGAAAGATATTTACGATGATTTGATCACCAAATGTGGCAATATTTTTGCAAACTATAAGAAAGAGGATATTTTTATCTGCTCTTCTGCTAATGGTGGTTTAAGTACACTGATTATTGGGCTTACGAACTCGTTTAGTTTGAAGTTTGCTAAGAATATAGCGTTTAATTCGGGCATTAACATCATCGATACGATTTTATACAGTAAAATTGAAGAGTGCAGAGCGCCTAGTGAACTGGTAGATGTTGTGATTATCGTGGGTGGAATTGATGGCATTGGCAATGTGTTTGATGAAAAGCTATTTGACTACCTCAAAAACGTTCAGTACAGCAACATTGTTTATGTGGGAACCAAACAAGACGCCTCCTTTTTAAGTGCGCACATTCCAGAGCTTAAAATGATTGGAAATATCATCACGGAAAAGTTACATGTAAACGGTGGCGAGCTAAAAGAGTACCTCACAAACCTCTATCAAGCGGACATTGTGGGTAAAGAAGACATCAAACATCTCTACGAAATCACCGGCAATCAAATCTACTCAACACCGTACATTGTGAACCGTTCTTTGCCACTGATTGATGCGAACTTTGAAGTGGTCAATCCGTTCATTGTCGTAGACATCGGTGGAGCTACGACAGACATTCATTACAGTCGCGATTTGGTGCGCGATAACATTGTCAGTGAAAGCGGTT
>DKEY01000047.1 GCA_002469305.1 Sulfurospirillum sp. UBA6810 | reverse complement strand
TCCAACAAGCTGTTGGCATAGGACCAGTTTTAGCATCAGTTGGAGCACCAGTTCTAAGTGTATTTACATTGTCTTGTACTGCGTAGTAGTGACCACGTGGTGCATTGTAATCTTTAGCAAAACCATAACCTGCCCAAAGAACAGCTAGTTGAGGTTTTTTTGCTATCATATCAGAGATAACATCACTCTCTTTTGTCTTTTTCCAAGCACTGTATTGGCGAGGATAATATTTTGCCCACTCCTCACTCTTATTTTGTACTTTTTCTGCTACTATCGGAGTTGCATTTAGTGCAACACGCTCAGCTTCTCTCTCATTGATGCTACTAGCAAGTAATGCCATTGCAGCAATTGCAGTTATAGACCCTGCAAGCAATAACTTAAATTTCATTATTTTCTCTCCCTTTTATTTAACTTCTTTTACGCCCAAGTTATTTGGTACAGTTGATAACCCTCTAACCTTGCCATGTGGTACGCCCTTGTGACATTCCCAACATTTTCTGCCCGTTGCAACACTTGGATCATTAAATTGGTGATATTTATCACTATTTGAAACGAGTGTTGAAGTAACGCTTGCGTGGCAAGATATACAGTTTTCTTGTACTCTTTTTGCCCCATCGTCACTAATCTTAATGGTGTTTTTGTAGGTATTTAGTGTAAAAGCAACAGAGTGGTTCCATCCATCTCTTGCCTTAGCAATATATTTATCTACAGCACTGCCTGTTGGTAAGTGACACTCAACACAAGTTGCTCGCTGCCCGTGAGAACTATGTTGCCATGTCGCGTATTGAGTGTTCATTACGTGACAATTTATACAAGCTTTTGGGTCACTAGATAAATATGATAGTGCTTTAGATGCATTAACCACATAGACAAAGTAGCCTATGGCGATTAAAAAAGCTAGAAGTGCACTATATACCAGGAATTTATTTTCTTTCACATTCCCTCCTTTGTTCGTTTTTGTCATACTTATGACACCTACTTTAGTTTACATGTAAACTAAGCTCTTTTTTCAACGTGTTTTAGACGAGTTTATTAATGAATAAAACCTCCTTGCAAAAGAGTAATTTCAATTCTTAAGTTGCAATATTACAAAAATTTTTTTAGTAAAGACATGATTTATGTCAAGTAAAAAAAATATATTTTTGGGAAAAATACCATGAAAAGTTTATAAATGTAGGATTGTTATGTTAAAATTTAATGTTCTTACAACATCATACACAAAAGGCAACAAGTGATTGATATTGATTATTTAAAAGAGATACCTTTTTTTAAGTCATTAGATGAAGAAATAGTAACAGAGCTTTTAGATAGTGCAAAAGTTAAAAACTTTAATGCTATGGATATCTTGTTTTATGAACGTGAAGATAAAGAGGATATTTACTATATAGTAAGTGGTTCTTTGAAGTTTTATAAAGTAGATAGATTTGATAATGAAATCTATCTGTATAAGTTGGATTCTCATTCGTTGATATTTAATGTATCAAAACTATGTGATGAGTATATGGTGAGTTGTTATGCAAACTCTGAATTTCTTGAAGATAGCGAAGTAATAGTCTTTGATGGGCAAAAATTTAAAGATTTGATGTATAAAAATCAAAAGTTTATGCACATCATGTTACAAGAGGCATTTAGCATGATACAAAAACTGCAGTGTATCATAAGTAGAGATGTTGTGTTTGATGGAACCGCGAAGGTTGCGCATATGTTGATAAATGATTTAAAAACATTTAACCATATGAAAAAACACGAAATTGCTTATATGTTACATATTCAGCCAGAAACACTTTCAAGAATTTTAAAAAAGCTAACAAGAAATGGAATCATAGAAGTCGATAAAAATAACATAGTCATTTTAAATGCTGATGAATTAAGAGAAATTTATGAGTAGGGAAAGGGTTTAGCATGTTTAAGCCATCAGGGATAAGTAAAAAGTTAAAGTATGTAGGTGGATTGCTCTCCTTTATCATCATCTCAGTTATAGTTTTAACTGTGTATATGAACAATAAGAGTAAAAAAGACTCTCTTATCATCAATATAGCGGGTAAGCAAAGAATGCTTACTCAAAAGATGAGTAAGGAGATATTTTATCTCAAACACAAAGAATCAAATGACTTTCGTGAGTTAAATAGTGCGGTTGATTTATTTGGAGAAAACTTAAATGACTTGTTGTATGGAAATCAAGTTAAAGGGATATATGCTCCTCAAGATATAAAAATAGCAAATAAACTCAAAGAGGTTTTGGCTATCTGGGCTCCTTTTAAGGAAAATATAGAAACACTTAAAGAGTTGATGATACATGTAAAACCAGATGTTGAAGTTTTAATCCATAAGACAACACATCTTTTAGCACTTTCAGATAAGATAGTAAAAAGTATGGTAAGTGCAAATTTGAGTGGAGAGTATATAGACTACTCAGGTCGTCAGAGGATGCTCAGTCAAAGGATGGGTCTTTTTGTAGAGAGATATCTAAGAACTGACAATGAAGAAGACTATCTTAACTTTATAAATGCAAAAAAGATGTACACACAAGTTTTAGAGCAGTTTTTAAATGATCCAGATATACAAAAGATAGAACCTGTATATGAGAGTGTTAAAAACTGTTACGCTTTTTGGCAGGAGCATGAGACGTATGTTATGAAACTTGTTAAAGATGAAAACCACATCAATGGAATCATCTCCTATATCTATGAAAAAAATATAAAACTCTTAAATACTATGGATGCAGCTGTTTGGCTCTATACAGATTATAGTGAAAGCAAAAATAATCTTTTTGTAACTTTTCAGTATATGGCTTTGATGGTTGTTCTTATCATCATCTTATATACATATCTGCTTGCTCGTGAAATCACAAGCCATGTAAATGACTTTGTTAAAAAAGCAAAAGAGTTAAAAGATACAGATTTATCCTCTTTATCTACCACAGGAGTTTTGGTTGGTGAAGATAGTGAGGATGAACTCAAAGAGGCTTCAAGTCATATCGCCAAATTTGTTTCAAAAGTAAACTCTGCGATGACACACTCTCAAGAGGCTATCAGCAAAGCTGAATTTGCTGTGAGGGAGTTACAGTTTTTAGCTGATGATGTTGAAGAGGCTTTAAAAGATTTGAATGTAGATGAAAAAGAGAAAAATAACTTTGACAGACGTGTCAATGCCACAGAAGATATAGCCATAGAATCCACAGAACATCTCTTACATGTAAAGAATATGTTAGAGAAACTTCAAAACAATCTTAACTCACTTGTAGAAAAATCAGAGGGAAATAAATAGGAGTCATATACTCCTATTTATTTCTTTTTCTTATCACAAATATAATTTGACCTATGTCATAGCTTTACCTTAGTACCAACTGATACAATTTTCACTGTAACTCAAATCAGGAGGTATCTATGTCGCTTTCAAGAAGAGACTTTTTAAAGACAACAGCAGCAGCAAGTGCCGCAGCATGTGTTGGTATAACAGTACCACAAGAAGCACAAGCAGCAGCAGCACAAGCAGAAGCTGGTTGGAGATGGGACAAATCAGTTTGTCGTTTCTGTGGTACTGGTTGTGGTATCATGGTCGCTACAAAAGCTGGTAAAATTGTCGCGGTAAAAGGTGATCCAGCTGCTCCGGTAAATCGTGGATTAAACTGTATCAAAGGATACTTTAATGCAAAGATTATGTATGGAGCTGATCGTTTAAAACAACCACTTTTACGTGTGAACGAAAAAGGTGAATTTGACAAAAACGGTAAGTTTAAGCCAGTTAGCTGGAAAAGAGCATTTGATGAGATGGAATTTCATGCAAAAAAAGCTCTTAAAGCTAGTGGTCCAGAGGGTATAGCTGTATTTGCTTCAGGTCAATACACTATCATGGAAGGCTATGCAGCACAAAAGATGATGAAGGGTGGTTTCCGTTCAAACGCGATAGACCCAAATGCTCGTCACTGTATGGCAAGTGCCGTTGTTGGTTTTTACCAAACATTTGGTATAGATGAGCCAAGTGGCTGTTATGATGATATCGAACTTACAGATACTGTTGTAACTTGGGGTGCCAACATGGCTGAAATGCATCCAATTCTTTGGTCAAGGGTTTCAGATAGAAAACTTACAGACCCTGAGCGTGTAAAAGTAGTCAATATCTCTACTTATAGACATAGAGGATCTGACCTCTCTGATATAGAGATAATTTTCTCACCAAATACAGACCTTGCGCTGTGGAACTACATCGCAAGAGAGATAGTTTATAATGCACCTGAGTCAATCGACTGGGATTTTGTAAACAAGCACATCGTGTTTGCATCACAACCAGTTAATATCGGTTATGGTATGAGAACAGCAAGTGAAAAAGCTATCAAAGATGGTAAATACTCTGCAAAAGAGTTAGAGATAGTAAATAAAGAGATGCAAACAGTTGTATCCGAAAAAGAGGGTCCAGCACTAGAGCCATTTGGTTATAAAGCTGGAGATACTATGAAGCACAAAGACCAAGGCTTAAAGCACTGGGAAATAAGCTTTGATGAGTATAAAAAATTCTTAGATCCATATACACTTGATTATGTAGCAAAAATCTCAAAAGGTGATCCACTAGAGGATATCGAAGAGTTTAAGAAAAAACTACAAATGCTTGCAGATTTATATATAGAAAAAAGCAGAAAAGTTGTAAGTTTCTGGACTATGGGTATGAACCAACATACACGTGGTACTTGGGTAAATACACTCTCTTACAACGTACACTTTTTACTAGGAAAACAAGCAAAACCAGGTAATGGTGCGTTTTCACTTACAGGACAACCAAGTGCTTGTGGAACTGCGCGTGAAGTTGGAACATTCTGTCATAGACTTCCAGCTGATATGATGGTAGCAAATCCAAAACATAGAGAGATAGTTGAAAATGTTTGGAAAGTGCCTGCAAAAACACTCAATCCTGTTGGAAATCAGCACATCATGAAAATCCACAGAGATATTGAAGATGGTGTTGTAAAATTTGCTTGGATTAACGTATGTAATCCATACCAAGATACAGCAAATGCAAGTCACTGGATAAAAGCAGCTCGTGAGATGGATAATTTTATCGTTTGTAGTGATGGCTATCCAGGAATTTCTGCAAAAGTATCTGACCTTATCTTGCCAACAGCGATGATATATGAGAAGTGGGGTGGATATGGTAATGCGGAACGTCGTACACAGCTATGGAAGCAACAAGTACTTCCAGTAGGTGATGCGATGAGTGATACTTGGCAATGGGTTGAATTTTCAAAAAGAATTAAAGTAAAAGATACTTGGGGTGAGCAACCACTTCGTGGAAAAAATGCAGATGGTAGCCCTAAAAAACTTCCAAGTGTTATTGAAGAAGCGAAAAAGATGGGATACAATGAAGAGACAACTATGTATGAAATTCTCTTTGGAAATGAGAGAGCAAAAGCATATAAGGTTGATTTAAATGACCCTATCCAAGCTGGTTTTGATAACTCTGAGTGTAGTGGTGATAGCAGAAAAGTAATCGGCTCTGATGGAAAAGTATTTGAGGGATATGGTTATTTCTTACACAAGTATCTTTTTGAAGAGTATGCAAACTTTGGTCGTGGTCATGCACATGACTTGGCTGATTTTGATACATACCATAGAGTAAGAGGGCTTAAGTGGCCAGTTGTAGATGGTAAAGAGACTCAGTGGAGATTTAACACTAAGTATGATCCATATGCAAAAAAAGCAAGTCCTGATAGCGACTTTGCTTTTTATGGTTCTTTAGCAAAAGCACTTGCTCAAGGTGATTTACAAGGAATCAAAGATAAAAATCCAAAATCATTGAAAAACAAAGCAAAAATCTTTGCACGTCCATATATGGATCCACCAGAGATGCCTGATAATGAGTATGATACTTGGATGTGTACAGGTCGTGTACTAGAGCATTGGCATAGTGGTACTATGACTATGAGAGTACCTGAGCTATACCGCGCCGTTCCTGAAGCTCTTTGTTATATGCACCCTGAAGATGCAAAGGAAAAAGGCTTTATCCAAGGTGGAGCTATTTGGGTTGAGTCACGTCGTGGAAAAGTAAAAGCCAGAGTAGAAACAAGAGGAAGAAATAGAACTCCAAGAGGTCTTATCTTTGTTCCTTGGTTTGATGAAAAAGTATTTATTAACAAAGTTTGTTTAGATGCAACATGTCCTATGTCAAAACAAACAGACTTTAAAAAGTGCGCGGTTAAGCTTTACAAAGCATAAAAAATCTTACATGTAAGATTTTTGTTTTGTAAAAAGTCTGAATTTTTAAGGAATTAGCCTTTTGGAAAGTTTACATGTAAAGTTACGACCCTCTGGGTTGTGCTTTCTCGAAGAGAGTGATTTGCT
>DKEY01000103.1:2438-2613 GCA_002469305.1 Sulfurospirillum sp. UBA6810 | reverse complement strand
CATTGCCATTTAAGACTTCTTGAGCTGCATCAGCTTCAGTTTCGAAAGTTCTGATATTTGCTTTTTTAAACATTTTTCTAGTAGCAATTTCTCCAGTAACGCCAAGTTTTGTAACTATAGTGATACCTTCTTTATCTAAGTCTTTCCACTTTTTACCAGCATGTTTTTTATCAGC
>DKEY01000103.1:2249-2373 GCA_002469305.1 Sulfurospirillum sp. UBA6810 | reverse complement strand
GCAATTATACCATCCCATGCAGTTGGAACAAGTTTTAGCTTAACACCCATAGCTTTTGCCATCTCTTTAGCTAAATCAACATCAAAACCTATGATATTGCCTTGTTTGTCTTTCATCTCAAAAG
>DKEY01000103.1:0-2129 GCA_002469305.1 Sulfurospirillum sp. UBA6810 | reverse complement strand
TTTTTAATGTACTAATACTTCTTGTAAAAATTTCTGGGCACGTTCTGTTTTTGGATTTGTGAAAAACTCTTCTGGTGTTGCTTCTTCCAAGATAACACCCTCATCCATGAAAACAACACGGTTACTTACCTCTTTTGCAAAACCCATCTCATGTGTAACACAAACTATAGTATAGTTTTCATGCGCAAGTTCACGCATAACATCAAGTACTCCACCTATCATCTCAGGATCAAGTGCACTTGTGGGCTCATCAAATAAAATAATCTTTGGTTTCATTGCAAGAGTTCTTGCGATAGCAACACGTTGCTTTTGTCCTCCACTGAGCTCATTTGGGTAGCCTTCTGCTTTATGTGCTAAACCTACTTTTTCCAAAAGTTTTAAAGATATTTCATTTGCATCATGTTTAGAAACACCTTTTACTTTGTTTTGAGCTATTGTTATATTTTCTAAGATTGTTAAATGAGGGAAAAGATTAAAGTGTTGAAAAAGCATACCTGTTTCAGCACGGAGATTGTTGATATTTGTTTTTTTATCATAAATATTTTTACCATCTACATATATGTCGCCACTATCTATCTCTTCTAGGCGATTTATACATCTGATTAAAGTAGATTTCCCACTTCCACTTGGCCCGCATACAACGACTATTTCACCTTTTTTTACCGAAAAATTGATGTTTTTCAGAACGTGAAAATCGCCATAATATTTGTCGACATCTTTCATGTTTATTATTGGTTGATCCATTAAGACCTTTCTTTACTTATATGACTTAATCGGTCATTTTATCAATGTTAATATAAAAGTAAAGTAAAAAAAAATAGCAAATTGAAGAATAGCTGCACAAATTTTCATCAGGCAGCTATTTTATGTTAGTTACAGCTTGGAACATTCCCGCTATCACTAGCGAATGACTCTAAAAAGTGATATAAGTGTTTTTGTTTTTTCTCAGATATGATATCAGGAGCTTTAGGGCAAATCTCTTTTATAGCTGTATTGAGAGTACCACTTTTATAGAAAGCTCTCCAAGCATTTTTAGTATGCTTACTCCCCATAATATCACCTTTAAATCCACAAGGCTCTTTTAAAAGTTGAGTATAGTATCTTTTTCCAGTAACAACACTAGCCTCAGCGTTACTACTCAATGCCACTAAAAACAATAGAGTAATTGATATTATCGACAATGATTTTTTCAACATGGTCATCCTTATAGTTTTGAAATGTACTCGGCCAAATTTTCTATATCTTGTTCGTTTAAGTGTTTTACTTGTCTAGACATGATCAGCATCACGCCTTTTCTCTCAAAGGTACTGTCTTTAAAAAATTGTATGCTTTCTCGCAGCTCTTCTATATCTCTCCCTGCCAATGGTTCGGCTCTTCCATAAGCTTCATTTCTACCGTCCTTACCGTGGCATTTTGCGCAACCTTTAAACACTTCAACAGGTTTTGTAGATAGGTTTCCTCTAGCATTTAGATATGAGGCAAGAAAAAATGTTAACAGAGTTATTAAAATAACTTTAACTTTCATATTTATAATACCTTTTTAATTAAAATCTCTCATTGAAAGTATTATAGCACTAAAATTATAAAAAGTTAAATAAATTTTATTAATTTTTTTATATGATTAAAGCAATATAAAATACTCTCAATTTTATTACTAGCTCAAAGTATAGTTTATTTGATATAATCACGACTTTAGTAAATTTTAGGAAAATATTTTGATAAAAACAAAACTTAGAGAATATGGTGCAGATTTTTCACTGTTGCTTGTTGCAGTTGCATGGGGCGGAACATTTTTTATAGTACAAGATGCTGTGGAAGACACTCCTGTTTATACTTTTTTATTTTGGAGATTCTTTTTCGCAACACTCATAATGAGTATAATTTTTTATAAACATGTTGTTAAAATAGATAGAGAAACCTTAAAAGCAGGTTCTTTGCTCGGACTTTTTATGTTTTTAGGGTTTGCATTTCAAACGTTTGGGCTAACTTATACTTACTCATCAACTGTGGCATTTATCACAGGTTTAAATGTTGTTGTAGTTCCTTTTGCTGTTTTTGTAATATTTAAGAAAAAAGCATCAATATACTCTATCTTTGGTGCTGTTTGTGCTGTGGTTGGACTCTATTTT
>DKEY01000125.1:16743-18920 GCA_002469305.1 Sulfurospirillum sp. UBA6810 | reverse complement strand
TTGTCTCTCCTGGTACTGTGTTTTTGTTTATTGTGATTCCTGCACGGCCAAGTGCCAGATCAGCATCTTTACCACTAAACTCTTTATTTAAAAATGAAACTAAAACCAAGTGATTGTCTGTACCGCCACTTACTATATCATAACCTCTTTTGATGAGCACTTTTGCTAGTACTTGAGCATTTGCTTTTACATCTTTTGCGTACTGTTTCCACTCAGGTTTAAGATTTTCTGCAAATCCAACAGCTTTTGCAGCGATAACGTGAACAAGTGGTCCACCTTGAATTCCTGGAAAAATTGCACTATTGATTTTTTTTGCTATATCTTCATTATTTGTCATAATTAAACCACCACGAGGACCACGTAAAGTTTTATGTGTTGTTGTTGTCACAACATCACAATATGGGAATGGACTTGGATGCTCACCTGCTGCTACAAGTCCTGCGATATGAGCTATATCAGCAAAAAGGTAAGCTCCAACTTCATCCGCTATCTCTTTAAACTTTTTAAAATCTATTTCTCTTGGATATGCACTAGCACCACAAACGATAAGCTTAGGTTTTACGATATGTGCTATCTCTTTTACTTTATCATAGTTGATGCGACCATTAAGTTCAACACCATAAAAAAAGCTTTCATAAGTTTGACCTGAACTACTTACTTTTGAACCATGTGTCAAGTGACCACCATGACTGAGATCCATTCCTAAAATCTTATCAAAAGGCTTTAAAAGAGCTTGGTAAACACCTTGGTTTGCTTGGCTTCCTGAGTTTGGTTGGACATTTGCAAAAGAACATCCAAAAAGTTCACATGCTCTATCTATGGCAAGTTGTTCTACTTTGTCTGCAAATTCACAACCACCATAGTATCTTTTGTTTGGATAACCCTCCGCATATTTGTTTGTAAAAACACTTCCCATCGCTTCCATAACAGCTGGATATGTAAAGTTTTCACTTGCTATCATCTCTAAGTGGTCTGTCTGTCTCTCTAACTCTTTTTCTATGAGTTCATAAACTACTGGATCTACATTTTTTAATATACTCATTATTATTTCCTTTTTTATATTTAATTTCTTTGTGAATTTGAACAAACTTCAAAATCAATGCATCTGACTTAAGTTAGAACCTTTGTCGAGAACTTTTTTACTTGGTCTCTTCTTCTGTTTCAGCTAACTCTTCTCTGATAGGTTTCATCGCAGGGAAAAGAATTACATCACGGATTGATTGCTCATTTGTTAAAAGCATGGTAAGTCTATCTATACCTAAACCCTGTCCCGCAGTTGGTGGTAAACCATACCCTAGTGCTCTTACATAATCTTCATCCATCTCATGGGCTTCATCATCACCAGCATCTTTTGCATCAAGTTGTGCGGCAAATCTATTATACTGATCAATCGGGTCATTAAGTTCGTTAAATCCATTTGCTATCTCACGTCCTGCTATGAAAAGCTCAAATCTCTCAGCGATATCTGGATTTTCTTCACTTCTTCTTGCTAGTGGACTGATTTCTATCGGATAGTCGATAATAAATGTAGGATTGATGAGTTTTTCTTCCACATAGAGATCAAATAACTCTTCATATAGTTGTCCAATATTCATTTTTTCATTGACATCTTCACCTCTCTCTTTTAAGAAACTGATGATTTTATCTTTATCTTCAACTATATCAGCATTTACTCCACCTATCTCAACGATAGCATCTTTAAAAGATATCTTTTTAAACTCTTTTGAAAAATCAATTTCCATATCACCATAAGGAAGTTTTGATGGAAGCTTTAGTTTTTTTAACAAGACATTAAACATGTCTTCAGTTAATTCCATAAGGTCATGATAGGTGTGATAAGCCCAATAGAACTCTATCATAGTAAACTCTGGGTTATGTGTTAAATCCATTCCCTCATTTCTAAAGTTTCTATTTATCTCAAATACAGCTTCAAATCCACCAACAACGAGTCTTTTTAGATAAAGTTCAGGTGCAATTCTAAGATATCTGTCAATGCCAAGAGCATTATGATGAGTGACAAATGGTCTTGCATTTGCACCACCAGCGATTGGATGCATCATAGGTGTTTCAACTTCTAAAAAACTTCTCTCTTCAAAAAAGTGTCTGATAGTGCTTACTATCTTACTTCGTACTTTGAAGGTTTCTTTTACATGTGGATTCATAATCATATCAAGATA
>DKEY01000125.1:0-16682 GCA_002469305.1 Sulfurospirillum sp. UBA6810 | reverse complement strand
GATTTCGTTGCTACTTCTAAAACTTTTACATGTAAAGATAATTCGCCTGTTTTTGTTACAAAAGGAAAGCCTGTAACGCTTATGATATCACCAACTTCTACAAGTTTTTTTGCTTCATTAAACCACTCATCATCAATGCTTTCACGGCTAAAATAAACTTGTAAAATGCCAGTTTCATCTTCTATTTTTGCAAATGCAGCTTTTCCCATATGTCTTAAAAATTTTATACGACCAATTACCGTATTTTCTTTTTTCTCATCACGTAATTCTTGCGTATTTGCAACATATTCATAACATCTCTTAAATTCTTCCGTGCTTGTATCTTTTGTTAGGTTATGTCTATAAGGGTTTTTACCTAGTTCTCTAAGGGCATTTGCCTTTTCAATTCTTTGTAATTCATATTGATTGTCAAATATCAAAATTTTTCCTTGTCTTTCTAAATTTCTTATCTTAAATGTAAGCTCTTCTTTTAAGAAGAAGCTTCGTTTGAACTTTGGCATGTTGTACAAATGCCATATAGTTGCATCATATGTCCAGTGAGTTTAAATCCATTTTTTTGAGCTATCTCTTCTTGTTTTGATTCAATTTGTGAATTTTCAAACTCGACTATCAAGCCACAACATTTACATATGAGGTGATCGTGATGCGGTTTATTTGCAAGTTCAAATTTTTTTCCTGCACTTCCAAAAGAGATAGAAGTTGCTATACCAGATTCTTCTAAAAGGTTCAGAGTTCTGTATATTGTAGCTATTCCTACATTGAGTTTTGGATACTTTTCTTTGATAAAAAGGTATAGATTTTCTGGTGTAAAGTGTTGATGGTTGTTGTAGAGTGTTTTTAGCACAACTTCTCTTTGCTTTGTATATTTTAAGTTGTTATGCTTCAAAAGGTCTTTAAACCTAATAAGCAAAGAGTCATATTCCATATTTTCTATATCTGCCATAATAAATTTCCTACTCTTTTGTACTCATTGAGTCAGATTTTTCTTCAATTTTTTGTATTATATCGTTTGTGTTTTGTTTTACTATATAATTCCCTACGTCAACAAAAATAGGGTACATGAAACTTTTTTCTAATAAAGTATCTACTTTAGTTTTTATAAATTCTATATTGGATAAAGTGATTGCAAGAATTGAAAAAATAAAGAATATTTTTGCACTTCCTATGAGAAATCCAGCTAGTTTATCCAATCCACCAAGACCACTCATCTTTAGTAAATTGGCAAGTATATAACCTATAAAAATACTAATAAGCCAAAATCCAAGTAAAACCACGATAAAACCTATAAGGTATAAGGAAGCGCTATTTTGGATTTGATAAATATTTTCGTCGATAAATGAGCCTGCTTGCTGTGCATATCTTGATGCTATAAAAACACCACCAACAATTCCAACCAAACCAGAAACTTCTTTGATGAAACCGTTTATTACACCTTTTATACCAAGGATGAGGATTAGTGACAATGAAATAATGTCAAATATTGAAATGTTTTCTACTATCAAATGTTTATCCTATAACAATTTTTACCACTTTTTTTAGCATTATATAAAGCCTTGTCAGCTCTATCTATGATGTTATCAACAGTGTCGTTTTCTATATATTTAGAGATACCAGCACTCAAAGTAAGATGAATATTGTGTCCCTTGTAAAGAAGTTTGCTTTCATCTGTATCTTGTAAAATCTTAGTTGCTATTTGCTCTACTTCTTCGAGGTCTATTTTTTGCAAGATGATTATAAACTCTTCTCCACCATACCTGTATATCTTTGTATTTCTTTTGAGAGAATTTTGTAAAAGTTTTGCTAAATATATAAGCGTTTTATCTCCGGCTATATGCCCAAAAGAGTCATTAATGTCTTTAAAATTATCAGCATCAAACATGATAATATATAAATCCAAATTACCTTTTGAGTCCATATCCATAATCTCTTGGATATCTTTAACAAAAACTCTTCTGTTGTATGCTTTTGTTAAAGGGTCTATATGTGATTCTCGCTCAAGTCTTTCTATCTCGAGTTTGAGCTTAGTGATAGTTTCATCTGCGTTTTTAAGCTCAGTGATAATTTTACTTTGGAAGGTATCAAATACCTCTAGTACTTCTTTAGCGTGTACTCTATCATAATCTTTTTTAATTGTACTGATGTCCACAAAGTTTTCATCTGAGATATTTTTTAAGTTTAAATTTGATTTTTCGAACTCTTGTAAGCTTGCTTTTGCCAAGTCAAATGAAATTTCATTCATCTCTTCTTCTGAAGCTAGGCTAAAAAGGTATGAGTGTTTTTTTGTCAAATCAATTAATGAGGGTTCATCAGAAGCACTCAGTGTCTCCATGAAAGTATCATGATAGTATTTTGGATATGGAGGTATGGAAAGGTCTTTGAGTTTATAAAAAGACTCTTCACCAATATCAAAAATTTTATCTGCTATTTCACTGTTTGTTTTCATCCTTTTAACCCCTTACACCACTTATATAGCTTACGCGCGATAACTATACCTAAGTTTAGCTGTGTTTTTGGTAAAATATGGACTAAATTCCTATATTGTTAATCAATTCTTGAGGTTGTGTTGAATACCTTATAGCGTCATCTTTTGATATGGAATTTGTTCGTAAAAACTTCATCATTGCTTGTGTTTGAGTTAACATACCTGTTTTCGATTGATTTAACTGCATTTGAGAATAAATCTGATGTATTTTATTTTCTCTAATAAGATTTGAGATTGCTGAGTTATTAATTAAAATTTCATGGATAGCAACACGTCCACCTCCTGTTTTTGGAAGTAAACTTTGAGAAATTACAGCATATAGAGAAGTTGCAAGCATATTTCTTACTTGAACTTGTTCAGGACCATCAAAACTATCTACGATTCTGTTTACTGTTTGCACAGCAGAATTTGTATGTAAAGTTGCAAAAACTAAGTGACCTGTTTCCGCAGCCGTGATAGCTGTACTTATTGTTTCCCTATCTCTCATCTCACCTACAAGTATGACATCAGGGTCTTCACGTAGGGAAAATTTTAATCCTTTTGCAAAGCTTTTTGTATCTTCTCCAACATTTCTATGGGAAAAAAGTGAGCGTTTGTTTTCATGTACAAATTCAACTGGATCTTCAATAGTTATGATATGCTTGTGTTCGGTTAAATTTATTTCATTGAGCATCGCAGCAAGTGTAGTTGATTTACCACTACCGGTTGGACCTGTGACTAAAATGAGACCTTTTTCTCTTTTGGTTATATCTTTAAATATTTCAGGAGCTTTTAAATCATCTAATGAAGGAATTTCTATAGGAATTATTCTAAAAGCAGCGGCTACATCACCGTTCATTGTGTAGTAATAGTTTGCACGAAAACGGCCAATATCAGGAAACATGATAGCAAAATCCAACTCTTTATTCTCTTCTAAATCTTTTTTCTGTTTATCAGTGATTAGGGTATAACACATCTCTTCTATATCTTTACCACTTAACTTGTCCATATCTAGAGCAACCAATTTACCATCGATTCTGATTTGAGGCTCACTTCTACTTACTAAGTGTAAATCAGAAGCCTTGTATGCAACAATATTTTTTAAAAGAGCTTTTATATTTAGAGCAGCCATAAGAATCCTTTTATTCTATGATTTTAGGTACAACAAAAAAACCGTTCTCACTTTGAGGAGCATGTTTTAAAATAATATCACGAACACTTGCATCAACATTTGGAATATCATCTCTCATAGGTGTTCCCCCAGCAACTGTTGTAAATGTTGCTTCTTCAGAATCCAAATCTAGTTCGTTTAAATTTTCAACAAATTCTACAATCTCGCTTAGCTGCGCTATAACACCTTCTCTTTTCTCTTCAGAAATCTCTAATGCTGATAAAATTTCTAGCTTTTTTAATAAATTATTATCTATTTTCATAGTAAATTAAAATCCTTACTTTTTAATATTCTAAAAGAAGATTATAACAAAATATAGTTTCTAGTGTACTGAAATGTCTAAATAGTTTATTTTTATTTTTGTTGTGATAAAATACTCACTAATTTTATGTTGTGAAAAAGGATATATATTGGGACTTAAAGAAAATATAGATGCTCTAAAACAAGAGATAAGCACAGAAGAACAATTTCTCGAAAGTATCATAAAGGGAGAACGCTTTTTTAAAAAATACAAAAAAGTCATTATATCCTCAGTAGCAGTTTTATTTATTGGTTTAGGTGTTTATGGTGGAGTATCTTTTGTAAATGAAAGAAAAATTGAAGCTTCAAATGAAGCGTATAAAGTTTTAATATCAAATCCAAAAGATGAACAAGCATTAAATACACTCAAAGAGAATAATGAAAGATTACATAAATTGTTTTTATTTTCGCAGGCTATTCAAAATAGTGACAAAGTAGTTTTAAGCGAGTTGTCATCTTTTAAAGCAGATCCAATCCTCTCAGATTTATCAGCATATCAACTTTCTGGGTTAGAAGCTAAAGATGAAGTAAAGAGCGAATTACTTAGAGGACTTGCTTTATTGCAAGCAGGATACAAGTTACTTCTAGAGGATAAAATTAACGAAGCAAAATTACAGTTTGCTCAGATTGATGTTTCTTCTCCATTAAAAAATATAGCAAATAGCTTAGAACACTATCAAGGAAAGTAAATCATGAAAAATAAAATTCTAATTCTAAGCATAGTATTTGCGTCATTGATACTAAGTGGTTGTGGAACAAAAAGACAGTATTTTGAGCCGGTTGAGCCAGCAGGTGTTATAAAATATGATGGAAACTTGCCTGCAACAATCATAGATGTTGTGAGAGATGGAGCAACACTAGAAAATGGTCAAATTATTACCAAAGAAGGTTTACAAGAGGTAAAACTTCCAGAAGGTTATACTTTTGTTTATAACGATAAAGATAAATATCTTGGAGTTAATAAGTGTTCTGATTTAATTATTATTGATAAAGCAGGTAAAACACTCTATAGTCAAAAGTTCAACAGTACAGTTGCTTCAGCTTCTATGCAAGAAAACTTATTAGCGGTAGTACTTGCTGATAATACAATCTCTTTATTTGATACAAAAGCTAACAAAAATGTATTTTCTCAAAAAGGTGATGATGTATATGCTCATGATGCAAAAATTGCAGCACCATACTTCTTAAAAGGTCTTATAGTATTTCCAACTTTAGATGGAAAAATTATTATTGTAGATTCTAATACTTATGATGTAGTTAGGGATATTGTTGTAAAAAGTGAAAAGTTTTTTTCAAATATAATTTATCTTGATGTGTTAGATGATAGATTGGTTGCTGCAACTAAAAAGAGAGTTATATCAATAAATCCAAAAAGTATGACTTTTTTAGATGAAGAAGTTAAAGATGTAATTATCCTAAAAAATAGAGTTTTGGTATTTACGAAAGATGGAAGAATAGTTTTAACAAATGCTGACTTAAAAGTTCTTAAAGAAAAGAAGCTTAAATTTGCTGTTTTTGCTGGGACAATATATGGAGAGTTTGTTTATGTTGTTGAAAGAGGTGGCTATTTGATAGCGACAGATTTAGATTTGGTGAGTACAAACATATATGAGCTTCCTGATAATATTGAAACATTTTTATTTACAACAAAAAACGAGCTTTTTTATGAGGATAAGTATTTTAAACTGGCTCATAAAAAATAATTTTTATGGTTGACAATAAAGTCTTAGCAGACTTGATGAATAAAAAAGGCTATATATTTAAGTCTGCTAAGATTATAGATAAAAAGTTATTGGCAACAAGAAAGAAAGTTGATATTTTTATGTGTGTCGATACAAAAAAATTCTATCATATAGTATTCTTTACTGAACAAAAGAGCAGATTTCTTCTTAAAAATGCTCAAGAGGTTCTAATGTTGGAAGAAAAAATCAAGCTTCTCAGTATGCATAATAACAAGTACAAACATTTATTTATAAAAGAAGGGATATGTTCTAAAGCTAAGCATTTTTTAGAACATATAGGGTGGAGAGTATATAATGATTTTATGTGATATTGGAAATTCTAATGTAGATATATATCATGATGGAAAAATTTGGGCTATAAGTTTAAGTGAATTTGAAAACTATAAACCAAAAGAAAAGGTATATTTTATCAGTGTAAATGATAATGTAACAAATAAATTAAACGAAAAATCAAACTATATGAATATTGAAAAATATTTTGAATTTGACACGATTTATCAAGGAATGGGAATAGATAGGATAGCTGCTTGTTGTAGCGTTAAAGACGGTATAATTGTTGATGCAGGAAGTGCAATAACTGTAGATATAATGTCAAACAGTATGCATTTAGGAGGCTATATAATGCCAGGAATTGCAGCGTATGAAAAGTGTTACGCAAGTATATCACCAAGACTTAGTAAACGTGTTAATCCTAATATTATCTTAGATGCCCTACCTCAAAAAACAGAAGATGCAATTTCTTATGGAATTGTAAAGTCTATTTATATGATGTTAGAAGATACATGTAAAGAGAAGACAATCTATTTTACAGGAGGAGATGGAAAATTCTTCTCAAAATTTTTTAGAAACTCCATTTATGATAGGTCATTGATATTTAGAAGTATGCTAAAAACTGTAACAGAAGCAAATTTAGAAGGGATATAAAGTATGTTAACAATTGCCTTACCAAAAGGGAGGATTGCAGAAGAAACACTAGAAATATTTGAGAAGATATTTGGAGAATCTTTTGTTTTTGATGATAGAAAGCTTATACTAGAAGTTGGAGAATTTAGATTTTTACTAGTTAGAAATCAAGATGTTCCTGCCTATGTATTGCATCAGTCTGCAGATATAGGGGTTGTTGGGTTAGATGTTTTAGAAGAAAAAGATGAAGATTTAGTAAGACTCCTTGATTTGGGTATTGGTAAGTGTAGAGTTTGTGTTGGTATGAGAGATGGGCAAGAGATAAACTATGATCGCCCTGAAATTAAAATAGCAACTAAAATGACCAATATAACACAAAAGTACTTTTCTAAAAAAGCTATGGCGGTAGATATCATTAAACTCTACGGCTCTATTGAGTTAGCACCTTTGGTGGGTCTATCTGATGCTATTGTAGATATTGTTGAAACAGGTACAACTATGGAACAAAATGGATTGAAAGTAGTAGAGACAATTATGGAGTCTTCTGCTCACCTTATAGCAAATAAAAATAGTTTTATTCAAAAAAAGAAAGAGATTATATCCTTATATCGAAAGATATATGAAGCTATAAATTAAAAAAGAGAGCTAGTGTTATACTAGCTCTACAATCTTCGCAATTTTACCATTTAAATCAGCTTCTCTTATAGGTTTCACTAAAAAGTCAAATGCACCATAATCAAAAGCTTCCGTTTTTCTTGTCTCATCTGTTGTAAGAACAATGACAGGTGTTTTACTAAAAGTTTCCATAGATTGAAGGTTGTTTAAAAATTCTATTCCATCCATGATTGGCATTTTTATATCCAATAAAACAAGATCAATATCTCCTGTATCTTTTAGCATGTTAAGAGCTTCTAATCCATTTTTTGCTTCAACAACTTCACTAACTGTGTCATTTTTTTTCAACATTGAATGAAGAAGTTTCAAGTTGATAAAATCATCATCAACAGCCAAAATTTTAATCTTTTTACTCATTAACTAACCTTTTTTATAAATATTTGTTTACTAACTCTTCTAGTTGTTGTTTACTGAGAATATTTGCTTTGCACACGTCAAATAAGCTTTGTTCTTCTTCTGAAGGTTCATGTGAAGAATCAAAGAACATTATAGACTTAGTTCCTTGTGATTTTGTTAAATTAGAAAGTTTAGACAAATCAAGTGTAGGAATTTCTTTATCAAATATAACTATCTTATATCTGTTGTTTTCAAGCAATGCAAAAAAGTCTTCCAAAGAAGAGGCTTTATCTATATCTTCTATGCTCTTCGACAAAATACTTGTAAAGATTTTTGTTTCAATAGGACTTTTTTTATAAACAAGTATATTCTTAGTATCTCCCTCAAGTTCATCGCTTTCTTCTTCAATGATACTCTCTTGTATCTCAGGTGTAGTAGAAGAAATAGGTTGTTCTAATATCTCTTTTTCTTGTGGAATTTCCTGTTCTTCGTGGCTATCATCATCTGCAATTTTTTCAGGAATAAACATATTGAGTACATTGAGGATATTTTCTTGTTTGATAGGTTTAGTAACATACTCATCAAGTCCCTCTTGCATAAATCTTTCTCTATCTCCTTTAAGTGCGTTTGCAGTTACCGCAATGATTGGGATATGTCTTATATCATTTTCTTTTTCATATTCTATTATCTTATGAGTAGCTTCGACTCCATCCATTACAGGCATCGCAATATCCATAAAGATGATATCGTAGTCAGTTGATATTCTTTGTTCATATGCCAACTTTCCATTAGGCACTATTGTTATGCTAAGGCCAAGCCCCTCTAAAGTTCTTCTGATAAGTTTTTGGTTGATTTCATTGTCTTCTGCGACAAGAACATTTGCATCAAATTTATATCCATATTTGTTTGAAACTTTTTTAGGAGATTCTACAACTTTTGGAGTCTCAGCAACTTTTGGTAAAATTTCTCTGTCCAATTCAAGTACTTTTACAAGTTTTGTTATGTTGACAGGCTCATAAATTGGTGTTACATACTTTGATCTTAGTTTTTCAAACAATCCGTGTTGCGATGCTTTCATAATTAAGATTATAGGCATTCTGATTTTTTTATACTCTTCTATCTCTTCTTTACTTAAAGCATCGTAGTCTGCTACTATGATATTTGTACCAGTTTTATATATAAGATTTTTTAAACTAGAAAAATCTTCATAGTATTTGACTTGTGAACCAAAGTATTTCAAGTAGTTATATAAAAATTGTGAATGAATTTTTGGTTTTTCATCTTTTGAAAGTAGGGCACAATTAAATTCACTAAAGTAATTTTTGTAATCTTTTTCACTTGATGGCGATTCGTCAAATTCTAAAGTAAAGTAGAATTTACTTCCTTTTCCTTCTTCGCTTTCTACTTTTAACTCTCCGCCCATGAGACCGATATATTTTGAAGAGATAGTAAGCCCAAGTCCGGTACCACCAAATTTTCTTGTGATAGTTGAATCTGCTTGTGAAAAGGCATCAAATATACCAACTTTTTTATCTTCACTAATACCAATACCAGAATCTTGAACACTAAATAAAATTCTTGCTTTTCCAGTAGGGGCATTTTCAATTCTTCTGATTTCAGCAGTTATGTTACCATCTCTAGGAGTAAACTTAACAGCATTACTCATAAGATTAATCATAACTTCTTTTATCTTCGTAGAATCACCTTTGAGATAGTTGTTTAAACTAGGATCAAGGTAAAAAGATAGATGAACATTCTTTTCTGCTGCTTTTGGTCCATAAACTTCAATTGCATTTTCAAACTCTTCGATTGGCGAGAAGAGTATGTCATCAATTTCAATTTTGTTGCTTTCTACTTTTGATAAGTCAAGAATATTGTTGATAATGTAAAGGAGATTTTCCGAACTTTTTTCGATTACATCCACGAATTCTCTTTTTTCATCATCCAAGTCAGTATTTTTTAGAAGCTCTGTAAAACCTATAATTCCATTGAGAGGAGTTCTTATCTCATGTGACATATTAGCCAAAAAGATACTTTTTGCTGCACTGGCTTCTTCAGCATGACTTTTTTGTTTCGCGATATTTTCAATAGCTTTATCAATAATTGCATAGGCTATATTCATACCCTCTGCGGTTTGAAAATCAACTTTTTCTTTTGTTTCTGNNCTGCAATCTCTTCAACTTTTTCAAATATCTTTTCAAGACCTTGGACATTCTTTTTGAATTGACCAGCAAGTATAAATCCTAAAAGAAGACCTAGCAAAGAAGCACTAAATACTACGATAGCTACAACGAGTTGGATGTAAGCTTCATCATAGTATTTTTTCACTTCTATTTTTAGATTGTCTCTTAAAATATTTGCTGATTTATCCAAGAGGTCAATTTTTCTTGTCATAAGGTTAAACCAAAGAGAAGGATCTATAAGATACTCCCCACTTTCAGAAGCCAGTATAAGTTCAGCTTTTGCTTGTTTTATTTCATTAATCAACTCTTTGCTATCAATAGTTTCATAAAGGCTTTTGATGGCTGTTTTTGCAGGTCCATTTTGTAAGATAGAGTAGTCAAATGTATTGGATTTACTAAATAAACCAATCCACTGATCCAATTCATCATCACTAAAAGCGACATATTTACTTAAAACTTTTGAAACAAAACCTCTTTCTTGTCCAGAATATTCTATATCTTTGTATGCAGAAACAAGTGTTGCACTAAGATTACCAATATTTGAATTTGTAGTGATTTCTCCTAGTGTTTGCAACTCTTGAAGTATATAAGAATTGATTTGTGAATAAAAACTAAAAAATGTATTGTTAAAGTTTGCATCGCCAGCTTCAACCGCTTTTCTAACTTTTTCAATATCTGCCATTAGGTTTATAATATTGTTGATTCTAGTGTTTCTCTCATTGACAGAAAAATATGCTTGAAAGTTGGCATAAGAAGTATCAACTAACGCCTTTTGTTCCTTTAGAGTATCTTCAGCAATAGCCCCATCACTTGCAAGGTATGTAGCGCTGAGACCTCTTTCTTTTGCAAGGTTAATTGAAAACTCATTTAAAACTTTTGTCTTATTGAGTCTACTTTCAAATTCTACAGCCGTATGATACTGATTGTATGATATGTAAAGCAGGTATGTAGAAAGTAAAACTAACGTAAGTAGAGGGAGCAAACTGATTAGTCTTATGGTGTTTTGTGTTTTTAATTGCATGTGATAATCCTCTGGTTTATTGTTGTAAATTTCATATTAGCTCTTTTTTAAGTTGGTTTACAAGTCTCTCAAAAGACAATAAGGCATTTTCTATCTCACCCATGTTGTCAGATTTTATGATAGTTGATAGATGTTTTGAAAACTGCTGTATTTGAAGTGTATCTGAAATGCCCTTGAGAGATAAGACAATCTCTTTAACACAGCTCATGTCTTGAGTTTGGATACAAGTTTTTAGCACAGAGATGTTTGAGTCAACTTTTTCGATAAAATCTTCTAATATTTGTGCAATTTCTCCCAAGTCTAAGCCTAGATTTTCAGCACACTCTACGATGTCAAAGTTTATAATTTCATCTTCAATTTCAAGGGGTATTTGATTTTTTTCTCTATCAATTATAGGATCATCAAAATCGATTTTTAATTTAATGTCCTCTTTCATAGGAGATAAATTGACTGGTGCATCAAATGACTCTTCTACTTTGAAGTCAACGCTTAGATCTTCAAGAATCTCCTCTTCTTTTTCAGCTTTTGCTTCATCAAGAATATCATGGTCAAACTTTAGTTTAAAATCTGGTTCACTTTGTGTGTTATCACTAAAATCTTCTTCCAAGCTAAAAGAAACAGGCTCTTGTGAAAGTATAGGTCTTGTAACAACTTCTTCTGTTTGTGCTTCAGGGATATACTCAGATACAGCTATCTCATTTGGTACAATTTCTTCCATAGGAGGTGGTGTAAAAGAAGGCTTCATGATTACATTTGGGATTGTGCTCTCTTGCTCACTTGTTTGAAAAGCGTTTTTTAAAGAAGTATTTACAATCTCAACACAGTAGTATAAATCCTCTTTGTTGGTTGGATTTTTTAGAAAAAGTTCATTGATCTTAAGATTGGCCTCTACTTCTTGTCCATTTTTTAATTTCAAAACGACAGTTTTCTTTGGAGCACCACTGTGCAGTGTATAATCAATCCATGAAAAATTTTTAAAGTTAAAAATATATCCTGGTTTGTTTACAAAAAGATCAGCAAAATCTTTGTATTCATTTTTAAATTCATCAATGTCATCAAAGCCTAAAAATGAGAGTTCCTCTTTTCCAATGCCTATAAAATCCCCACTTTTCCCATAAAGTACCATTTTTAAATCCTTAAAGTATAAGGTTTCTCTTACAATAATTCTACATGTATGTAGATAGAGCATTAATAAAAGAATTCTATGCTAGAAAATTTTAACTAACTGTTGCTTAAAATTAACCTATTTTTTTAAGAAATTATATAGAGTGGTAGCATTTTTATTACCTATTGTATTTTCTAATTCTTCAAAAGATGTATTGTAGATATTTTCAAATGAGCCATAGTAGGATACAAGCTTTTTAAGGGTGGCTTCACCGATACCAGAGACTTGAAGTAATGAGATTTGCATATCCTTTTTTTGTTTCTTCTTTCTGTGGGTTGCTATGGCAAATCTATGTGCCTCATCTCTAAGTTTTTGTATAAAATGAAGTTTCTTATCTGAATTGGACAGTCTAAAGTCACTTTCAGCAGTGTATAAAATATCATTTGCTTTACTTTTTGCCCTATTTGCTTTTGCATCTCTTTTCTCTTTTGCTATAGCAATTAAATCTACATGTAAGTTTTTTTCTTCTAGTAGTTTTTTTGCTAGTTTTAAAAGAGTATCTCCTCCATCAATAACCCACAAATCAGGTGGAGGTTCTTTCTCAAAGCTTTCGATTCTTCTTGAGAGAAGCTCGTTCATTTGGGCGTATTCGTCTTTACATGTAAGGTTATATTTTCTGTAACTGTCTTTTATAAAACCATCTTCATAAACAACCATACATCCTACGATAGAATCTCCGCTGATGTGAGAGTTGTCAAAGACTTCTATACGAAGTGGAAGGTTTTTGAATTCAAAATAATTTTTCAGTTCACTATCTAAAGTAGAGTCTTTATTGTTTTTGTAGTTTTGGAGATTTTGTTGGGCATTTTGCAAGGCGATATTTGCCAAGGAGAGTTTATCTCCTCTTTTGGGATTGATTATCTCCACATGGATGTTATGTTTTGTTAAAAGAAAGTTTTTTACGTCCTCTTTGTACTCAAAATCATGAGCAACATAAATCTTATTTGGGATAGTTTGGGTGTTTGTTTTATAAAATTGTAAAATCGCTATTTTGTACAATTCATCTATGTCATATTCCATAGCATTTTTAGTGATTTTTTGGATGCTTGAAACTACTTTTCCAGCTCTTATAAAAAGGTACATAAAGGAAGCTATATTGTCTTCAACCACAATAGAAAAAAGATCAAAATTTTCTATTTTGGCAAGGTCGAGGTGGATTACATGTAAGGTTTTTTTGATTGCATTTTGCATGTCTCGCAGTTTTGCAGCTTCTTCAAAATTGAGCATTAAAGAGGCTTGTGTCATCTTTTCTTCTAACTTAGCTATGAGTTTTTTCCTATCAATAAGCGCATTTTTTGCTTCTTCTGCAATCTTTGCATACTCTTGTTTGGTGATTTTCCCCTCACATGGACCATGGCATCTGTCGATTTGATAAAAAAGGCAAGTTTTCTTTTGCTTGATACAACTCTTTTTTTGTACTAATTTATATGAGAGATAAAGTGCTTCCAAAATTTCTCTGGCTGAAGTTGAAAAAGGACCAAAGTATTTAATTTTATTGTTGTTGTGAACTTTCCTTGTGATTTCAAATCTTGGAAAATCTTCTTGCATATCTAACATGATATAAGGGTATGTTTTATCATCTCTCAAGAGGATGTTGTACTTTGGTTTTAACTCTTTGATGAGAGAATTTTCTAAGATAAGCGCATCATACTCGTTAGAAGATATTATATATTCTAGTTTAGAACACTCACTAATCATCTTAGTAATTCGAGAGCTTAAAGTTGGAGAAGGTCCGAGTGTTGGTGAAAATCTAAAGTAACTTTTAACCCTGTTTTTGAGTACTTTTGCTTTCCCTACATAAAGTAGCAACCCATCTTTGTCAAAAAACTTGTAAACACCTGCTAAATTTGGAAGATTTTTTAACTCTTGTTCAAGCAAAGTATCTCTTCTCTTATTTTTTCAAATAAATCATACAGTTTTTTATCTTTAGCACTGTTTTTAAATGTCCCTAAAGAGGCTTCATTGTAAAAAATTTGACTATCTTTTTCATGCTCTATATCTTCAGTTTTATTTGAGATAAAGGCTTTTATCTCTTTATTTTCAAAGCAAGAACAATCTTTATGAAAAATTACTACTTGCTTTAATAGACCCTTTATTAAATTGCGTTTATAATTAAACTCCATTTTTGCACTCGGATGTGTTAAAACGAAAAAGAGCGTGTCGTTTTTTATATATAAAAATTTTATATATTTTGTAAAACTTTTTGGTAAAAGTTCCAAAAGAGTACTAAAACAATCTTCTTGTTTTAGGTTAGTTAGGAAAGGATTTTTTTTTAAATGAGAAATTATAGTTTTAGAATCTTTCATGTTCTTATTATAGCATGTATTTTTACTGTTTTAAGCGGTTGTGGTTATAAAGCGGCACCTGTTTATGATGATGGCAGCCAAAACACACAAAAGACAAAAGAGGTAAAATAGTTGAAAAACTATTATGACATCATAATTATAGGCTCAGGTATAGCTGGGCTTCACACGGCACTCAAATTGCCAAAAGATTATAGTGTCTTAGTTTTGAGCAAGGATTATGCGTGGGAATGCAATACCTTTTATGCTCAAGGAGGAGTCGCTGTCGCTAAAGATGAGCAAGATATATCTTTACATGTAAAAGATACACTTGAAGCTGGAGCAGGGCATTGTGATAAAAATGCAGTTACGATACTCTGTAAAGAAGGACCACAAGTTATTGCCTCTTTTATCAAAGAAGGGTTTGAATTTGATAAAGATAAAGATGGCAACTTACTCTATACCCAAGAAGCGGCACACAGCACAAATAGGATTTTGCATGCAGGGGGTGATGCCACTGGCAGGGTGATACATCACTTCTTAATGCAAAAATTAAAGTTTCCTATCCTTTACAATACGCAAGTGACGGACTTACTTATCAAAGAGGGCGTTTGCTATGGTGTAAAAGTTTTTCATGCAAATAAAAAATTTAATTTATATGCAAAAAAAATAGTTATAGCTAGTGGTGGTGTAGGTTCTTTATATGAGTATCATACAAATGCTAGAACTATAAGTGCTGATATGCATGGTATTTGTATCAATCACAATATAACTTTAAGAGATATGGAAATGATGCAGTTTCACCCAACAGTCTTCGTAAAAGGCAATGCTGTCAGAAAACAGCTTTTAAGTGAAGCGCTGAGGGGAGAGGGTGCAAAAGTAGTGGATGAGGATGGCAAAAGATTTTTGTTTGAATACGATGAAAGAGGCGAGTTAAGCCCTAGAAACATAGTCTCTCAAGCTATTTTTGAATACTCATTAAAAAGTGGGAAACAGGTGTATTTGGATTTAAGCTCTTTTGAAGAGCAGCATTTCCAAGAGAGATTTCCAAGTATCTACTTTAATATGAAAAATCTAGGTTATACCTTGCCTCAAGATTTGATACCAATTTCTCCAGCATTTCATTATGCTATGGGTGGGATAAAAACAGATTTTAATGGACAAGTTGAGAATGTAAAAGATGTATATGCCGTTGGAGAAGTTGCTTCTACTGGGATTCACGGTGCCAATAGATTAGCAAGTAATTCTTTGCTTGAAGGGTTTGTCTTTTCTCAAAGAGTAGCGAAACATATCATGCAAACTTTAGGCAAAAAAGATAATATAAACTTTGAAGAAAATGGTGATGTTTTGATAAGAGAAGGGGATAAAGCTTTAAAAAATGAGTTAAGAGACCTGATGTGGAAAGAAGCAGGTATTATCAGAAAAAGAAAAAATTTGGAAAAAGCTTTGAATAGAGTAGAAGAAATGCTAGAATTGCAAACTGGAAAGTTGATAAGACTTCGTTTATTGACTTCTGCAGAGATTATAAAAAGTGCACTAAAAAGAAAAGAATCTTTAGGTGCACATTACATTATAGGAGAAGATAGGGTATGAAAAAAATGTTTCTATTACTTGCTTTATTAGCAAGTAGTGCATGGGCATCTGGGGGAACGGCTTTGACTTATACGTGGATAGGTATAACGTCATTGATTATTTTTATAGTGGGATATTATTTTATCGCTGCTGAAGAAAAATACCATATAAATAAAGCAAAACCAGCTCTTTTTATTGGTACGTTTATCTTTATGCTTATTGGGCTTTATTACTCTTTAAATGGCTTAGATTTAGAGAGTTTACATCATGAAGTGAAAGTTCTGATTTTAGAAATCGCAGAGATTTTCTTTTTCTTATTTGTTGCTATGACATATATTGAAGCATTGATTGAGAGACGTGTTTTTGATACTCTAAAATACAACTTGGTATCAAAAGGATATAGCTACAAAAAGCTTTTTTGGCTTACTGGTACGATAGCATTTTTCTTAAGTCCAGTTGCTGATAATCTAACAACAGCGCTTATTCTTTCAACAGTTTTAATCACGATTGAAAGAGAAAATAAAAACTTCCTCGTTCCAGGTGCAATCAATATCGTAGTTGCAGCAAATGCCGGTGGTGCTTGGAGTCCATTTGGTGATATTACTACATTGATGGCTTGGACTGCTGGTAAAGGACACTTTGGTGACTTTATGTATCTTTTCCCTGCCTCTATTGTAGGTTGGTTAGCAACTGCATGGTTACTTTCTATGTATGTACCAAAAGACAAACCAGCTTTTGATGCTGCAAATGAGCCTAGAATGACTATCTTAAAAGGTGGAAAGATCATCATAGCTTTAGGAGTTTTCACAATCTTCTCAGCAGTTATGTCACATCAAATCTTTCATCTACCAGCTATGTGGGGTATGATGTT
>DKEY01000169.1:173-5484 GCA_002469305.1 Sulfurospirillum sp. UBA6810 | reverse complement strand
CCTGATGCCTCTTCCCAGTGATACTGAGCATTTCCACTTGCTCCCATAGTTTTTATTGTTTCTATGTTCATCAAAGACTCTATCAAAACAGAATTCTTTTGTGCAGCAGCTTCATATGTGCTTTCAATACTTTTATTGAGAGGATTTTTGATTATCAAAGTGTAGAGCATTATAGTTAGCATTATCGACACTGGTGCCCACACGATAGAACCACCAAGCAAATGTATAACAAATAAGAAGATAAAGATAAAAGGCAAATCAATGATAGTGGCAACTGTTGAAGAGGTAAAAAAGTTTCTTATGCTATCAAATTCTTTTAAATTATTTGCAAAAGAACCGACAGATTTGGGCCGAACTGCCATGTTTAAATCCATAACTTTTTCAAATATCATAGAAGACATGATAACATCACTTTTTTTACCAGCCACTTCTAAAAAATAAGCTCTGATAAACTTTAAAATAGTATCGAAGATATATATAACAACAACACCGATAGCCAAAACCCAAAGTGTTTCTATCGCATTGTTCGGTACAACTCTGTCATAAACATTCATAACAAATAGAGGGCTTGCTAATACAAAAAGATTTATAACAAATGAAGCAAAGATAACATCTGTATATATCTTTTTTAACTTCCACAACGTACCCCAAAACCAATGTGATTTTTCATTTTCAAGGACAAAGTCTCTTTTTTCTTCTTTTTTGTACTCGTTTTTAATATAAAAAGCAAATCCTAGATACTCTTTTTCTAAATCACTGATGCTCACCCATGATTCACCCTCTTCAAATTCTGGGAAAATCACTTTTACATGTTTTTTTTCTATATCAAACTCATCTAAGATACAAGCTTTACGGTCTTTTAAAATCAAGATACAAGGGAGTATCAAGGGCGAAATATCTTTAATATCTCGTTTAACAAGTTTTGATTGGAAACCTGCTCTTGCTGCTGCTCTTGAAAATCCTGATTTTGCTTTTTCAAGTGAAAAGAGCTCAGGAGCAGAACGACCCATGGCAGTTGGGAGCCCCTCGATGAGAGACTCCGCACTAAAAGGCCTATTATTGAGCTTTGTTATAATAACAAGGCATTGTAGAAGTGGGTCAACACTTTGTATATCTGCCTCGTTTTTCATACTTTTTCCTTACATTCTTTCTGGTAATGTATCAAGTTCATTTGATTTTGACTCTTCCTCGGTTCCTAAACCTACAACATTTAAAAATGTACTATCAAAAACTGGTAATAATCTATCTGTATTTTCAAGTATGCGGTATTGTGCCAAAATAAAATCATACTTTGCAGTTGTCAATTCTCTACTAGCCGAATACACCTCTTCTTCTGTATCTAAGATATCAAGTAAAGTTCTTCTTCCTAAATCAAACTCTTCTGAATATGATTTGAGTGTTTTTTCACTCATACTTTTATGACTTTTCAAATACTCTGTTTGCTTTTCAAGTGTTATATATGCCATCCAAGAAAGTCTAACACTCTCTTCTACTCTTCTTATGAGATCATTATACACTGCAACTTCTTGATTTACTTCACTAACACGCTTTTGTTTATTTGCTGTGTCTGCTCCACCATTATAAAGATTATAGATAAATCTTAGCATAATTGAAGCAGAATCATCATCACCTCTAACGCCACCTATATCTTTATTCCAATCTTGTCGTAATTCTAAATCAATTTTAGGATAAAAACCTTTTTCTCCTAAATGATAATTGCTTCTTGCTACTTTTATATTGGCTAATTGTACTTTTAAAGAAGGATTATCACTCTTTGCTTGCAACAATACTTCATCTTTTGTTTCTGGTATAGTTGTCACCGTTTGTGGCTCTAGCAAATCTTCTGGAGCGATATACTTTCCATATACCTTGATAAAACTACTTACAGTATCTTCATAATTATTAAGCTGCACAACATAATTTGATTGTGCTAGTGCCAAACGGCTGTTGGATTGTTCTAACTCTGAGTTTGCACCTACGCCTGAATTGATTCTATCTTGTATCTTTGCATTGATATTTTTATGCGTTTGTACATTGGCTTCTGAGAGTGCTAGTAACTCTTTTTGCTCAAAAAGATTTGTATATGCTTCTATCATATTGAGGGCTACTTTATTTGCTTGTTCAACAACACTAAATGCTGCTGAATCAACTCTGTAAAGTTGTCTATCTACATCATTTTGTGTATAAAAACCCTCAAATAAATTTTGACTAAGCACTATGCCTACTTCTTCTCTGTTTAAGTAAACGTCTGTATTTCCTGTATTGTTGTTATTAGATTTTTCTCTCCCATAACTTGCTACAAAATCTAGCTTTGGATAATATCCAGACTCTGCAATACCAACGTCCTGTTTGACTGAACGAAAATATTTCACCCTCTCTTGTATAACAGGATTTGTAGAAAGAACTTCTTTAACAGCCTCTTCTAGTGTGATAGCAACAAGAGCTATTGGCATAATAAACATTAAACCAAAAAGCAAAAACTTAGTTTTCATAATAGACTCCTTTATTATATTTTGCCTGTTTCAAAGATACACAAGCTATAAGGATAATTATACATGTGAGAAACCACGTTTTGGCAACGTTTGGCAAAAAAGTGATATAATTGTTACATATCGAAATAAAGAAAAATTATGAGATCACTAGACATAGAACTTCATCCTACTATCAAGTGTGCTATAAGAGATAGAAGAAAAAAACTATTGCTTACTATGTATATACTCTCTTTCATTGTTTTTCTCATGCTAGGAATCAAAGATTTATCTTTTGGGTTTTATAAAAACTTTTTTTTAGATTTCTTTACTTTAGCACTCATAGTAACTTCATATCTAATCTTTTTTTTAAGAGAAAACTATGAAATCGCTTCTCATAGTATATTATTTATCGTTGGTATTGCTATCATATATGCTATAACAATGAATAATTTTAATCACTTAACTCCAATTTATATAATCCCTTTTATCATGAGTGTCTTTTTTTTATTTAGCTGGAAAAAGGGCTTTTTTTTAAATTTACTTTACTGTTTCATTTTTATTATCTGTATTTTTTTAACAAAAGATTTTGAAAATGCTTGTAGTTTTATGAATGATGATTTTGCATTTGTCAATTTTATTGCAGTCATTACTATCATTTTTGTATTTATCTACTTTTATGAAGTAACAAGAGTTGATGCATATAAAGTTCTTCTTGAATTATCACAAAAACAAGAGATGCTTTATAAAGAGATAAATCATAGAGTGAAAAATAATCTCAATATAGTCTCTTCCATGCTCTCTATGCAAGCACAAAAAGAGTCAAAAGAAGTACAAGATATCATAGCTGTAAGTAAACATCGTATAGAATCCATAGCGATGGTACATTCTATGCTTTATACAAGCAACAATATAGAAAAAATCAATGCTAAAAGCTTTATAGAAAAACTCTGTTTAAATCTTATAGATACAATGAAATCAAAAATCAAAGTAGTGCTATCCATTAAAGAGTTGGAGTTTCCACTTAATGAAGTAGTTCCTATCGGCTTGATTTTAAATGAGCTTATTACCAATAGTATCAAATATGCTTTCTTACATGTAAAGAATCCAACCATCACAATCACTCTGCAAACACATGAAAATTATATCCTCTTAACATACTACGACAATGGAGTTGGATATGATATAGAAAAAGGTGTTAAACTTGGTCTGACTTTAGTGAAATTAAATGTCAAACAGCTAAAAGCCAGTATGCAAGTTAAAAACAAAAGTGGTTTACTTTTCAATATAAAATATAAGAGAAAAATTGATGTATAAAATTTTGATAGTAGAGGATGAGTTAATCTCAGCAGAATATCTAAAAAATATCTTGGAACATAGAGGTTGGGAAGTTGTTGATATCGTTGATAATGGTTTTGATGCAATAAGAAGTGTCAAAAAACATAACCCAAACCTTGTACTTATGGATATCATGATTCATGGTTCAAAAAGTGGTTGTGAAGTTGCTATGGATTTAAGAAAGATAAGTGATTGTTTTATCGTTTTTACAACTGCTTACGCTGATGAAGAGATGATAAACTATGCCATGGAAGTAGAAGCAAATGGATATCTTTTAAAACCGTATAATGAAAAAGAGATTATCGCCACGATATCTCTTTTAAGTATCAAGCAAAATCCTGATACTAAACAATACAAAGTCAGTAACCTTGTAGGTGGTTTTAACTTTAACCATGATACAAATCTCTTATATAAGAACAATCAAATAGTCAAACTCGGACCTAAAGCCTTAAAACTCATTCAAATACTTTGCCAAAACAGGGAAAATATCGTGAGTTATGAAGAACTTTATAACAGTATCTGGAATGATGAAGTAAATTTAAAAAAGCTTCAGATGGTTGTATTTCGCATAAGAGAAATTTGTGATTCCCATATCTTAGAAAATATCAATGGTGTTGGTTATAAGATAAAAATAGACCACTCTTTTTCCCTACGCTAAATAATATCTCTTTGCCCTTTAGAATTTGGAGCTGTGAGTATGCCAAGTGTTTCAAGCTGTTCTACTATCCTTGAAGCTCTGTTATACCCAATCTGAAGCCTTCTTTGTATGTAACTGATAGAAGATTTTCTCTCATTTAAAACGATTGCTTTTGCTTCTTCAAAAAGCTCATCCATATCTCCACTATCATAATTATCATCAATTGGAGCACCCAGATTATCACTCTCCTTTAAAAAGCTATCATCATAATCCACTTTTCTTTGCTTTTTCAAGTACTCTACAATTTTTTCTATCTCATCTTCACTTGCAAACGGAGCATGTAATCTGATAAGCCCTGAAGAAGAAGGTGGAGTAAAAAGCATATCTCCACGTCCTAGTAAAGAATCAGCTCCCATAGCATCTAAGATAACTTTAGAGTCTATTTTTGAGCCAACTTTATAACTTATACGACTTGGTAAATTTGCTTTTATAAGTCCTGTTACAACGTCAACTGAAGGTCTTTGTGTAGCAACGATAAGATGTATCCCGCTTGCTCTTGCCATCTGTGCTAACCTGCCTATATAAAACTCTACCTCTTTACCACTTGTCATCATCAAATCCGCCAACTCATCAATGATAACTACGATGTATGGGAAAGGGTCAATTCCTAGTTTTTTAGCTTTTTCATTATAGTTTTCTATATTTTTAGTTTTTGACTGACTCATAATCTGATAGCGTCGCTCCATCTCTGAAACCATGTTGGAAAGAGCTATGATAGCTTGTTTTGCTTTGGTAATCACAGGTGTTAAAAGATGAGGGATGTCATTGTAAATCGAAAATTCTAACATCTTTGGATCTATCATCAAAA
>DKEY01000169.1:0-129 GCA_002469305.1 Sulfurospirillum sp. UBA6810 | reverse complement strand
CAATCAAAAGATGAGGAAGCTTTTTCAAATCTGTTACAAAAGGATTTCCAACGATATCTTTCCCAAGAGCTATCGTAAGGGGAGATGAAGCTTCAGTAAAAATTTCACTCTCTAAAATCTCTTTGAGAT
>DKEY01000037.1:1240-34639 GCA_002469305.1 Sulfurospirillum sp. UBA6810 | reverse complement strand
GACATCTTCTATATTGATACCCTTTCCCTCTTTTATTTGCTTTCGCAACTCTTCTTTATTTAAGATACTCATCGTGTAGATCCTTGAATATTTAAACTATCTGATATTTTACCATCAGATAGTCTTATTCTTAGATTTACACAGTTGTTTTTACACTACCATCAATTTCTATTCCTTGTATTTTAGCTCTTGCTACCATACTCATGTTAAGATCAAGTTTGTATCTTTCAAACGTATATCTCAATTCTTCTCCTGTATATTCTCTACTTTTTATGCTATAAAAAATTTCTTTAAAGTCATCATGTAAGAATGGCAATAACTCTTCAACTACTAAAGAACCATTTGCATCTAATTTATTTCTAACATGAACATATAGCTTTTTTAGCATATTTGTATTACTTGGGTTTTCTGAGTAAAAAAAGATATAAAAATCTTTTAGTTTGAAAAAATCTATATGAAACAACTCAAAAATAGTAGTTAGACAATAACTAATTACTAAGTTACTGGTTATTTTGAAAAACTCTTTTTCATTTAATAAAGTTTTGTCTATTTTTTCAACATCTAATCCAGCATTTAACAAAAGTTTTCTCATTTTTTGACTTCCACTCTCACTATATCTTGATGCTTTAAGAATTTTTTGTATTTTAATTGGAGCTAAAATTATTTGCTCAAAAAATTCATATCTATTTTTAGTAGAATTTATATAGTTTAAAGAGGTTTCTTGTAAATATGATAATACTATTTCTATCTTTTCTTCTAAAAAAGCTTTTTTTTGATTTTCATTAAATACGTCATAATCAATTTTTTTATCTTTATATTCAATTGTAAAATTAATATCAAACAGTTTTTGTGCCAAAGACAAACTTTGTTTACTGTTTTCTAGAAAATTTTGTATATTTATTAGACTGTTTTTTAGAGCAATTTTTTTCACCTTTTCATCAATATTGTCATCTATAAGCCCCATATGATTTTCTTTTATAAGATGTATTGTTCCTATGACTGTCATAATATATTTAATGATATATTGATTAATAAAATAGTGCTTTTTGTATATATCTAATGCATAAAATTTTGGTTTTTCAGAATTTTTTATTCGATTAATTTCATCAAACTCTCTTGCTATTTCTGTTAATCTACTGGTTTCTTTGTAGATATCAAAAAGGTTCATTGTTATGATCTTTTGAAAATTTACTTCAGCCTTTATATTTGAAAACTTTTCTTGAATCCTATCTATAGATTCTTGGATTAATGCTTCGCAAGCTGTTATTTCTTCATCAGTCATCATTTTTTTTATATTGTTTTTTATATCTTGTGGCATCTCTTCAAAATCTTTATCTCTAAAAAAATTACCTGAATCCATTCGTGACATTATTGTTGATTTATTAATTTCAATAAACATATATTACCTTTTCATAATTTTATAACTTAATAACGAATATTCATACTCAAACATCATATTAAGTTTACTATATAAACTTCTTTAAAACAACTGCTACATTGGCTTTATCACCCCAGGATTCCTCTTAAAGGAATCCATGAGACCAAGGTGAGTTATAAAAAGCATATACACCTGCATATATGCTTCAGGCAAGATAGTATTTAATCCTACAGTGAGGATAAAGATATAGAGTAAAAATTTATAAGAGTGTTTCATTTGTTAATTCCTTTTGTTTTTCTTCTCTATTTTTTGTGTAAGATAGATAAACAGATACATTACACCCATGATGAGTGCAAGTATGCCAAATGCTGTTATTTCTGCGCTGTTCATTGTTACCCCTTTTAACTCAGACTGAGTCCCCAGTGAAAGAAACTCTTTATCAGTTCAACCATCACCAAAGACTCTTTATGCATCATCTGCATTCTTGTATAATCAAACAGCAGATACTCTAAAAATACAAACCCAACTGCATACCTCAAACCTTTTTTGTTTTTGAGGAATATGATAAAAGCATAAGTGGCTCCAAAGAGAAGAATCATCAATCCCCATTTGGCAAAGTTGTTTCCTATGACATGTACTCCAAGCCACCAGCCAAGTATGCCTGCTGGAATTGCAGGAAATGCAACAATGAGTCCTAGAATCATAAATCCTGATGCTATTTCGTCTGATTTTACTGTCCAATACGGTCCTTGTATATTATCCATTGTTGTTCTCCTTTATATATTTGTTGTATTCTCTCAAGGCCATAGACATTTTAAACTGATAATAGAACATAAAAACTATCAGTAAAATATCTATTTTAAATAACTCTCCTTGTATGTTGTAACAGATACTCATTGTAAAAAGCACAACAGGTATCACAAATGCTATCTTTCCTGCATAGAGTTTGTAAAAATCTAGTCTATTCATAGAAACTTCCTGCGATACTTAAGAGATAAAGAGCAATTAAACACAGATGCATATAAAAGCTCTTTGCTATCTCTTTTTTTAAGATATTCTCTTTTCTCATTGTTCAGCCTTTATACACTTGAGGGCATAGATTTTACTTTTGCCTTTTATGAAGTGGTTCTCTTTCAATTCCCAGCCTTCACTCTTATTTACATATATCTCAAACCCGCCTCTTTGTTTACAGATGAAACTCTCTTCATCTCTTAACATAACTTGGGTAGAGTACATATCATGAAAGCCATATGCAACAACAAAGATATAAACAACAAACATTGTTTTAAAATGAGTGCTTTTTTCTTTGGCTCTTTTTTTTAATTCTTCATCACCTGCAGTGTTGTATTTATCAATGTAGTTTAGTCTCTCTAAGTGAAACACACCACAGAGTAAAAGAACTGTTATTTCTGCTATAAGGGTATCAAGAGGCAGATAATCAAATCCCCGAAGAATTACTCCGAGGATAAAAAGAGCAAACAGCATAATGCCTGGTATTTCTCTTTGAAAAGTACTCAGTTTGATTGTCTTATGCATGGCTTTGCTCCTCAAATACCAATCTGGCAACACTCTTGCTAAAAGCCAGAGAGTATCCAAAGAGAATCAAAGGAATAATGACTCTTGTAAATGAAGAACCTTCATCCATACAGATAATCCAAAGAGTTGGAATTACAAGCAACAAGATAAAATGAATAATCAGAACATAGAGTTCATTCAATACTTTTTTAAACTTCATTGCTCACTCCTTGCATTAAAAAGAGTGCAGGAGTTCAGTTGATAAGCATTGGTATGGTTGAAAAATACTCTCTTACTCTCATCATAGCTGTAACCATGAGACAAAGAGATGATTTCATCTTTGCATAAAAGACTCTTTCCCTCTTGAAAAACAAGAACAGCTCTTGCAAAAGAAGATACTTCATAGACATAGATACAATATCCTGCCATGAGCAGTACCATATAAAGCAATATATGCTTTATAACCAAAGAGAAAAACAGAGTATGTTTTTCATCTGACCAAGAATGTGTGATAGGTTTCATACAAACCTCCTTATAGGATGTTTGTAAATGCATTTACATGTTTTTTATATTCGAATAGGAAAATTATAGAACATTTAAAAAAATAGCGCAAGTGCTGAAAACCACTGATACATCGAACTTCAAAGCACTTTTGGCACTTGCGAAAAAGTTAAAATTATGGTAGAGAAATTGATAAAAAAGAAGAGTCTTTTTCAGGGGTTTTCAGAAGAAAAATGATTAATTTTTAAACTTATTAGAAGAGGAAAATGTTTCCTCTTCATTTTTTTTCTTCTGGATTTATTTTTTTAAGTTGATTACTAGTTATATTAAGTGTCAACAAATAGACATCAATAATATTAGGAAGATACGGTGTAGTGATTTCTAAAACAATATTTGATTCTTTTTGATGTATTGTACATATATCTCCTATATGCCCTATGCCTGGATAGCCTTGAGCTTCACAATTCGCTTGCCCATAGTTAGAGTTTAGCTTTGATAATAGATCTTGAGCCTGAGGATAAAGATCCAATTTTGAAACTTTTACATACTTTATATCATAAATAGTTCCTGCTTTATCTGTGGTAAGTTCAACTCTGCCAAATTCTTGATTTTCTAATTCTTTCTCCCATGAAACCAAATTATCTTTCTCCGATAATTTTTTAAACTCTTTAGCATTCACTTTGGAAAGTAATTGAATTTTTTCAAATATTTCATTTGCAAACGTATTTATTGAAAAACATGATATTAAAAGCAATATCATCAAGAACAATTTTTTCATTTTATTCCTTCGTTTGTTAATTCTTGTAAAGCTTTTTCAGCATTTTTATTTCCATTTTTTGCACTTAATTTAAAAAATTCTATTGCCTTTGGAATATCTTCAATTACGCCTTCACCATTTTGATACATATATCCCAGATTCAACTGAGCATCTGAATAATTTTTATCAGCTGCTTTTGTGAAATATTTAAATGCCTCTTGGGCATTTTCTTTGGCCCCATAACCATTTATATACATATATCCTAAATTATTCTCAGCATACATATTGTTTTCTTTAGCGCACGATTTATACCATTTCATAGCTTCTATATAATTTTGCATAGTACCTTCTCCATGAAGGTACAGATTACCTATCCTACATTTTTTACCCAAGTGTCCTTCTTGTGCAAGTTTTAGGTATATTGCGAATGCATCTTCATATTTTTTATCCATGTAAAATTTATCAGCCTGAGCAAAACTCTCTTCTATTTTTACAGATTGTTTATTGTAAAGATTGATACCTGTATGTATAAAAAAGTATGCTACTGTGGCTAAAATGGATACTATAAATATTCTTTTTATATTTTTACCACCCAATACCCCTACAATGGCAGCAGATAAAAATATGATAATCAGAGTAAAGATAAATGTTGTAATCGATGACATTATAATCAGTCCCCAGATACCATAATGGTCTTCACTGCTCAAGCCATAGGTAACTTTTAAATACTTGTACAGCTTGAGAGAGAGGAAGCCTCCTGCTATAAACGATAAAAAAGGGAAAAATGTTTCAAATAAACCAGAAAGTGTTCTTTCACTGTTCCCGTTATGCTTATCTTGCTGTACAAGCTGTTTTGTTCCCATAAATGGATATAAAAAAGCACTGATCGGTAAAAATATAAGCAGTGCAATCCACACAAGTTTGTTGTTGGAGTTTTTAAATTCACCGGTTATAACCGAGAACAAAGAGTAGAGCCAAACAATTATAAACAATCCGCCTAATATAAAATAACCTGACATTGTTTAGAGATCCTTATTGACTGTTTTACATTTTGCATAATCGATTGAATATTGAGCAATTGGCTCATTATTGGCATCATAAGCTTTTATTGTAAAAACAATACCTAAAGAGAGTCCATGCAGAATGTTTTTATCAAAACAAATCGTATTTAGAGTACTGGCTTGCAAAAAGTTTGAAAAATCATCGGTTGATTTAAATTCTTGAAGCATCTCCGCTTTTGTGGCTGAAAGCATTTTCATATGCTCTTCAATGCTGTTAGCAGAACTACTAGTTATTTTTATAACCTCTATCTCTTCATTTACCTTCATAGGAAAGTTGTCATTTTGTTTTAACATAAAGTTTATATAGGTTTGAACATTTTGTTTATAAAGAAGATCTTCATTCTTCTTCTCACCCAAGAATTGAGCACCTGGAATATAGATAATAACAAAAGCAAGTGTCAAAGTTATTGTTGCAGCAAAAAATATCAGAACCTTTTTCCATATCTTGTCCTTGTATGTAAAAGCCATGACAAGAGCCAAAAAAGAAAAAAGCGGTTTAACATTTTCTATCTTAAGCCCCTTATCCAAATCAGTAAACAAAAATGCAAATGCCAATAAAACTGGTATTACATAGAATTTCCAATTAAACCAATATTTTAAAAATCCTGGTTGACGTACTTGTTCAACAGCCACTGCCTGTTCTTCATTACTCACGAGTAATCTCCTTTTATGTGTGTGATTTTATTTATTTGCTATTTTTTTTGGGAAGAAATAATCTATCTGATCATCCAATGAGACAGGATATGTTTCATCAAATGCAAAACCAGCAGTTGCAGCTCCGTTTGGGATGATATACAAGGTTGTATAAAGACTCATTGCCCAACCTTTTCTCTCTTGATGAATTCTGACAACAACGCTGTTCCCTAAAAATGTAGGATTACCGAATTTATCTTTTCTCATTTTTGAATAAATATACTCTTTATCAAGACCTGTCTCTTCAAGTTTGACTTTACTTATAGGAAATCTCACTTTATTACTAGATGCATTTCTTTTATATCCGAACTTAACATCTTTGATGAAGTCTTTTGAGGTTTTATCAAAGTAATATGTAGAGTTGTCTTTATTCTTATATAAAGCAAAATAGTTATCATTGTAAAACTTTGCCAAAGAGGTATTGTTATCTAAAGCTTCTTCTGTTTGTTTGCCAAGGTATGTTTCACCAAGATAGAGCTCTACTCCTGCTAATTTATCAATACTTTTAGAAACTGTATATCCGATACCAGCGCCAACTGCTTCCCACGCAAGACCAACACCGACAACCGCATATAGTGGAGCATTTGCAACATGTTTCATTGTTTTAGCAGCTGTAGTATCATCTTGTTTTACGCTACAACCTGTAAAGACTATAAATCCAAAACATAATAAGCATATTTTTTTACATAGTACATATATATTAATATCTTTCACAACTTTCCCTCTGCTAAATGATGCGCTAAACGAATAACGATATATAAGTCGTTGATGAATTTTATCGGAAGTTATATTATCGAGTGCTTAAATATATATATCGTTAGGGGTTGTTTTGCAAAATAGCAATGACTTAGAAATTTATAGCTCAAAAGTACTAGATACTGTTTCTAAAAATGTAATTAAATACCGAAAACAAAAAGCTTTAACACAAATGGAATTGGCTCTTGAAATAGGGATGAGCGGTGGAGCGTATTTAGGTCGTGCTGAAATAAGAAAAAATAACCATCATTTCAATCTTATCCACTTGGCAAAGATTTCAAAAGTTCTTGATGTCGATATTAAGAAGTTTTTTGAAGAAGATTAAAACTCAAAATGTAAGCTCATCTCAAAAAATTCAAAACTTTTTTCAAACTTTCACTATCTCTATAAATATGTAACAAGTGCATTAACAATGATGTTGCTAGAATGATATATACAGAAGTGCTTTGTAGAAACAGCAGAGATAGCAATCCCATAATATTTAAAAATACTGCTACATGTAGGAAGGTGTTTTTGTATACTTTCATGATTTCTTTACTCTTTAAGTTTTACAATAAAGTTACTCCACCAGTTCATTAAAGTTTTTAATTCTTCTGAATAGTCTGACTTATTTGTATAGGCTCTTTCGGTTATATCTTTGGTTGTATGGTCTAGAGCTTGCTCTTTTGCTTCAAATGAACAGTTGTGTTCTCTTTGAAAAGTGTTGGCTAAACTACGAAAAGTACCTCTAAAGCCATGTAACCGCTGTTTGGTTCCGTTGGTTTCACAGTTAAATCCCATTCTTTCAAGGGCTCTATTTGGAGTTTCTCTATTTATGGGTTTTTTAAAATCGTCACTTATAAAAATATAATCATTTCCTTGTGATAATTTTGCTTGTTCTTTCAATATTCGTATAACTTCTTGTGAAAGAGGCATTTTGAAATCAGGAATATTATGATTACTGATTTTCATTTCACTTCTGGGAATAGTAAGGATTTTTTTGTCAAAATCAATATATGACCACTTTAAGCCTACCAAATTTGAAGCTCTTAACGGTATATGTAGTACAAATAACAGTGCATTTTTTACACTGAAGTGACCTTCATATGTATAAATTTTTTGTATAAGTCTTTTCAAAATTTCAATTTCCGTGATTTTTGAATAGTGTTTTTGCTTAGCGGGAGTTAAAATGGTTTTCTTATCAATATTCGCAATTATATTAAAATTACAATAGCCCTTCATTGTTGCATATTTCCATAAATTATTAAAATATCCAAATAACCTATCGGCTACAACAGGAGCAAAAGAAGATTTGCTTTCAAGTAGTTTAACAACTTCAGGGTGTGTAATGGTACTGATATGCCTTTTTCCAAAAGAAGGTAGAACATCTACTTCAAAAAGACTTTTTTTTCTTTCATATGTATTTTGCGCAAGATAAAGCTTTTGTTTTTCTATCCATTCAAAAAATACTTTCTCAAAAATACCAGATTGTTCTAATGATGTTGATATTTTTCTTTTTTTATAATAATCAATGGGATCTATATCTTGAAATAGTAATTTTTTATATTTTTCTTTTTTTTCTCTAGCTTCTTTTAGGGAAACTTTTGGAAAAGTGCTAAAAGATGTTTTTCTTCTTTTATGTTTTGTTGGGCTTTGGTAGTAAAATTCCCAACTTTTTCTACCATTTGGTTCAATTAAAAGCTGTAAACCATCTCCGTCAGCAAGAGTATAGTTTTTATTTTTTGGTTTGGCATTTTGTATTTGCATCGTATTTAGTGGCGTAATTATTTTTGGCATAACAAACTCCTGTGAGAGTATTGTAGTATAAAATAAAAAAATATGTAACTTCTTATGTTACATAAAATTCTGAATTTTAGTGAACCGTGTTGAACTACTTTGAACTATGATATTAAAGAAAGTACTGAAAATAAGTAGTTTTTGAACTATTTTGAAGTTTGTTGAATAATAAATGGCGAGAAGGTGTAGGAATCGAACCTACCTTCAGACGGTCAACCGCCCAAACATCGGGTTTGAAGCCCGTGCTGCCCACCAGGGTCAGATACCCCCCACATATGAGGAAAAGAAATTCTAGCAAAATAAAAGTAAAAAATAGCTTACCAAAAAAAGTTATACGAAAAAGGGCTTCAAAAAGCCCTTTTGTCTATGCGACACTCACCTCAAGTCCTGCAAGTGCAGCTCCGATAGAGCCAACAAGTTGTGGGTGGCTTGGGGCTATGACATTTTTTTCTAGTTTTACTGAGAGCAAATGCCTTAAAAAGGGGTTCAATGCGCCCCCGCCTGTAAAGACGATATGCTCACTTTTGGTAGCAAACTTTTTAGCCATAGAAGCAAGGCGTGAAGCGATAGACTCATGCACACCATAACAGATATTTGCCGCACTCTCTTTTTTAGCGATGAGTGATATCACTTCACTCTCGGCAAATACTGCACACATACTAGAGATGGTTAGTTCTTTATCTGCTTCAAATCCAAGGCGCGAAAACTCCTCAAGCCCTATACCCATGCGGTTTGCAGCTATTTCTAAAAACTTCCCCGTTCCAGCGGCACACTTGTCATTCATACGAAAATCAACAAAACCACCCGTGCTATCAAGCTTGATAACCTTGCTATCTTGACCGCCAAGGTCGATGACGAGTTCTGTATCTGGAGCAAAAAAATGCGCACCCTTGGCGTGAGCTTTTATCTCACTGATGACAGGACATGCAAGAGCATTTTCTATCATATAGCGACCATAACCAGTTGCGACAAGCATACACACTTTTTTGTCGCTAAGATACTCTTTTACTATCTCATCTTGATTGATGATAGTTGGTATAACCGTAGTGTGGATGATATTTTTCTGCTCATCCACTCCAGCTATCTTTGTGTAAGTCGAGCCTACATCCACTCCCCAAAACATACTATTTTGCTTTAAATGCGTGCGCTTTTTTCTTAAAAGTTAGACTCTCTAAAAATGCCTCTACACGAGTTTTTATCTGTCCAGCATCTTCAGGTGAATAATCTGACTCGATAACCAAACAAGGAATCCCCTCTTTTTCTAACGCTTCTGTGACAAGGTGTGATTCTACATTGTACGTATGGCAAAAAGAGAGAGTATAGTAGATAACACCATCAGCTTGTCTGTCTTTGTACATCTGTACTATCTTGTCTGTTCTTGCAGTATTTGGAGTGAAACAAGCACAGTCGATTTGTGCGTAGCGTTCCATGAGTCTTTCCATGAGAGTATCTTCGTCATTTACACCCTCTAAATCAACATTGTCTTTAAAGTAACGGTGTCCTATACATGACTCTTCATTGATGATAGCCCCACCAGTGTTTTCTACGGCATTGTGAAGTTTCCAGTTTGGTGGCGCAAATGGAGTTCCAAGTACCATGAGTCTTGGTGTATCTTTAGGAAATACACTTACGCTATCTTTCACTCTTTGTTCTAGTTCATCACAAAGCTCATTCACTTTCTGGGTATAACGAACAGGGTCATCCAAAAATCCCATCTGCGTAACAAAAAGAGCATCTTTACCACTTATAGGCATAAGCTCAGGATTCATCCCACGAAGTGCATCAAGACGTAAAAGTGCTTTTCTTTTTTCATTGATAACTCTTGTTCCCTCTTTCATCTCCTCTAAGCTCAGTTTCTTTCCAGTAACTTCTTCGATGTGTTCTTTAAACTCTACTATCTCTTCTTTCCACATACGCAAATCTTTCTCTCTTTTCATATGTGGGATATTCATGACATGAACTGGATGGTGTTTTGCTAAAATTTCCCAAGATTTTTTCTTCGCTTCACATGTAGTTTCCCCATAGATAAAATCACTACTTTGCGTGTAAGCACAGGTACGTTGGAGTTTAAAGCCATGCGCTGACTTGATGAGTGGACAGATGTTGCGAGGGAGTTCAGTTTCAGCGTCAGCTATCGTAGCAGGAGAGCCTCCACAAAGACCATAACAAGCCCCACCAGCACCAGTTACTATCTCTTCAGGAACAAAGATACAAAATGTACCAACGGCAGGTTTTTTCTCAGCTCTGAGTCTGTTTATCTCAGCGATTCTTTGCCCTTGAATCTCACTCATAAACCAATCAAAATACTCCATACCCTTTGGTCTATTCACTTGGCTCATGAACTGAGTTTTATACGCTTCAAGCCCCATGCCCATCATCTTTGCATGTCGCTCAACATCAACACCAATACTGCCTAATAAATCCTTATGTGCTTCTACGCCCATACCTTATCCTTTTGTGGAAAATTATGCTGTGAAAGTTTTACATGTAAAGAAAGCGAGTGTGTAGAAAAAAGTAGTATGCTTACTCATGTTTATCTCAAACTGAGACCTAACAGCATTTGCCAAAATTATAATATCTATAAGATAAAACGAAGGTTAATTGGTAAAAATAATTTTACTAAGCAGCAAGTTTTTTATGACTTTTTATAGCTTCATATGCTTCTTGAACTTTTTGAAATTTTTGGATATTCGTATTTTTTTCTGATTCTAAGAGATTGGTGTGTAAATCTGGATGGTATCTTTTGACCAATCGCAGGTATTTTTTGCGTATCACTTCTAGAGAATCATCCTTATTTGCCAGTAGTATTGCATAGTGTTGTTTTAAAGAATCCACCTCTTCAATGTTGTTGGCACGTGTGTATATGTGTTGGTAAAAGAGGGTGTTGAGTTCAAACTGATTATAGCTATAAAGCATGTGAGTACCTAGTATATTGTCCTTGTTTAGAACTTCAAATACAAGGGTTTTTAGAGGGGTACTTATATGCTCAAAAATGATAGTTTTATTTTTAACGTCATAAGCAGATGTATGCTTTTTAAAGAGATTGATAAAATACCAAAACATAAATTTTTCATCTTTATCAAAGCTTACATGTAAACTTTTTTCTATGACTTTCATTTTCACACAAACCCTTTTTACAGGTACCGTGGAGTTTTCTATGACTATTTTTATAGGTTTGGTATGGGCATCTAAAAGTTTTTTTAAAAAGTGTCCATTGTGTTTTTTTGCATTGTTAGAGCAAGTTTTATAGATATCAAGTAAAAATTTTTTTCTCTCCCATGATTCTTTATTTGTAGAGAGATTTATGAGGGTGTTGTTTATCCAAAATGACTTTGCAAATTTTGATAAAGCAGTTGTTACCTCATGGAAGTATATAGATTGTTCTGCGATACGTATGGTAACACAAGTAGATGACAATGCCAATCTCACATAAACTCCTATAAAGTTTCTTTAGTGAAGATAAAGCAAATGTAGTTCCTTATTTGTGAGGGTTTGTTAATAATCCTTTAAAGGATTTTGGGATAGACTTTTTTAGTATTTTAATATCCATAATGGTATTTTGCATATAATTGTACACACAAAACAAGATTTATTATTTACGAATTAAAGGGGCTGATGATGGCGAAGAGGGTGATTTTAGTAGATGATTCAAGGACTATTTTAGCAACGGCTGAGATGGCGTTAGAGGAGATGGTTGACAATGGTACTATCACATTTCGTACATATTTAAATCCAGAAGAGCTTTTAGAAGACTTATTGAGTGGTAATGAAGATTATGACCTTTTGATAAGTGATATAAATATGGCAAAGATGAGTGGACTTGACCTCTCTGAAGAGCTAAAATCACATGATGCGTTTAAGAACAAACCTATCTTAATACTCACAACAGAGAGTTCTCCTGATATGAAAGCAAGAGGTAAAGCTATCGGTGTTACAGGCTGGATGGTAAAACCTTTCAATGATGCAAAGTTGGTAAAAGCAATTCAAATGATTTTAGGATTATAATCGCCAAACTCTTATAAGGAGAGTCGATGCAAAGTAAATATTTTTTCTCCAAACAAACGTTAGAGATTTTTTCTAATATCTTTATTACATGTAAGAAAGCAATTAAAAACAAAGAAGTACAGAAAAGTTGTGGTAAACACTAAAAACTTGGTAATAGCATTATCAAAATAACGCTTTAGGATTACAAAATGGAAAAAGAGGCAAAGCAAAGAAAGCCCCTAAACGCAAATAGGTTCTTGACTTTTTACCTTGAAAATGAGATTTATGGAGTAAATATCTTTGATGTCAAAGAGATCATCGCCATGATGAAAACAACAGCTGTTCCTAAGACACCCTCTTATATCAAGGGTGTTATGAATTTGCGAGGAAATATCATCCCAGTGGTAGATATGCGTCTGAAGTTCGATATGTCTGAAAAAGAACCAGAGATGTACACTGCTATCGTTATTATCAACATAGAGGGAAAAAATATCGGTTTTATTGTTGATAAGGTAGAAGAAGTTGTCAATGTAGATGAAGGCAGTCTCTCAGACCCACCAGAATTTGGTTCAACCATAGATACAAGGTTTATAAGAAAGATGGCTAGGTACAAAGAAAATGTCATTATGATCTTGGATTTGATGGCTCTTTTTGGAAACGATGAATTGACGATGGTTCAAACTTTAAATAAAACAATTAACAGTGAGGTATCACAATGAAAAATATGACTCTTGGAAAACAGATAGGCTTTGGTTTTAGTTTAGTCCTTCTTATAGCGATGCTATTAGGAGCTATGAGTGTGTACTATATGAAAAGTGCTGAGTCAAACTCTATAAAACTAGCAGATGAGTATGCCCCAGAAGTTAGGATGGCAAACTCCCTAGAGAGAAACTTTCTAAAGTTAAGACTTAATGCTCTCAATTATATACTAAGTGAAAACAAAGAGGCACTCAATGAGACAAATACTCTATTTGATACAGTATCAAATAGGCTAGATGAGATTAAAGAGCATTCAAAAAAGTATCCTCATTTAACAGTGTTGAAAAAACAGATTGAAGTTGCTGAGGAGAGTATCTTAGAGTATAAAAAAGCATGGAAAGAGATGGTGAGTTTGTATGACCAAAAAAATGTGATACGTCAAAAACTAGATACAAATGCAGATATTTTTATGAAAACTATTATAGAGTTTTCTTCTGGACAAGAAGAGAAGATGAGAAAAGATATAACTTCAAATACTGCAGTAAAGGGACTTATAGAAAGACTCGATAAAATCATGCTCATACAAAAAATCTATGCACACGGTTATGATGCGAGGATAGCAAACTTTAAAGCAGCTGCAAGAAGAGATAATACTATCTTGCAAGAGGGGATGCAGACTTTTGCAGAACTTGACCAACTTTATATCGAGTTAAAACCACTTGTAACTGACCCTGCAGATATACAAAAAGTGAAAGAGCTAGATAGTGCAAGTGATGGATACAGAGAGGCACTCAAGGAGCTTATAACTATCAGTGCAGAAGTAGATAAGACATATGCTGTTTTGGTGGAAGAGGGTGCACATACTCTCAAAGCGATTGAAGTAACTTCAAAGGCTGGTATAGATGGAACTATACAAGCAGCAGATGAAGCAAAAAATGGATTGGGCTTTTCATCTTTAGTGATGATTATAGGCTTGATTTCTGCTCTTATCATCGGTATAGTCTTGGCAACATATATAGTAAGAAGTATCACTTCAGCAGTTATAGAGTCAGTCAAAGCCCTTTCTGAGGGAACAACACAGGTTGTAAGTGCGAGTGATCAGATAAGCTCAGCTTCCGTTTCACTAGCAGAGGGAGCAAGTAGCCAAGCTAGTAGTGTAGAAGAGGTAAGTGCAACAGTAGAAGAAGCCACAGCGAGTAATACACAAAATGCTGAAAACTCAAGAGAGGCAAATATCCTTGCACAAAGCTCAAACAATGCAGCAAAAATAGGAAATCAAAAAGTTCAAGAGTTGATGGTAGCGATGCAAAGTATCACAGAGTCTTCTCAAAAGATAGCAAAAATCATCAAAACGATAGATGAGATTGCATTCCAAACAAATCTTCTAGCACTCAATGCAGCTGTTGAAGCAGCTAGGGCAGGTGAACATGGTATGGGCTTTGCGGTAGTTGCTGAAGAGGTGAAAAACCTAGCAGAGAGAAGTGCAGGCGCTGCAAAAGAGATAACAGGCATCATCGAAACAAGTATAGAACAAGTGAAGATGGGAACTGATGTTGCAAACAAAACAAAAGAGTCATTTGATGAGATTTTAGATGGTATCAAAAAGACTTCAGACTTGATTGGAGAGATAGCGATATCTGCAAAAGAACAAGCTGATGGTATGGGTCAAATTGCTATCGCTATGGGTTCAGTTGACCAAATCACACAACAAAATGCTGCAAGTTCAGAAGAGACTGCAGCAGCAGCAGAAGAGTTAAATGCCCAAGCGATTTCGATGCTAGAGAGTGTTGCTGAGATATCGGCTCTTGTTGGTTTTAACATGCAAGCATCTCAAAGAACACCTGCTAAAAAAGAGAAAAAAACTATACACAAAATTTCTACTCCCGTATCCAAGAAATTGGTACATGTAAAAAAGTCTTCTAATACAAAATCAACTTCTCATGCAGAAGATGTTTTTCCTTTGGAAGAGGATGATTTAAAAGAGTTTTAAACCATATAAAAGCAAAGAGATGAAAATCTCTTTGCTCTAAAGTCAAAAGAGAGTCGTTATGTATATAGATGGTGATGTACTTGAGTTAGATATAAATATGGATTTAGAAGAGGTCAAGGCTCTAAGAGAGTTTGTAAAAGACAGATTAGAGTATATAGAAGAGATTAAATTTGTAAATCAAGAAGAGGAAGCACCTATCTCATCTTCATTATTTCAACTTCTTTATAGTATCAAGAAAACAAAATCTTCCATCAAGATAGATTTTTTAGACAGTCCATATTTTGAGTTAAAAAACTATGGCAAGATGTATTGGATAGATCATGAGTAGAGAAAAACTAAAGCAAATTTTTATAGAAGAAGCTACGGAGATTATAGAAAAATTAGATATAGACATACTAGAATTTGAAGAAAAGCCTAGTGATAAATCTTTGTTAGATGAGATATTTAGGGGTGTTCATACTCTTAAGGGGAGTGCAAATGCTTTTAATTTTTCAAGATTAGGAGAGTTTGTACACCATTTTGAAGATGCACTTGATTATTTTAGATCAGCAAACGAACCGCCAGCCACGCATCAAATAGATGTTTTTTTAGATGGGGTCAATATCATAAAAGAGACATTGTCTTTAGAAGTAAGTGAAAATCCAGATGTGCCACAAGGGTATAGTAAGTGTTTACAAGATATACAAAATATCTTAGAACATATAGGGAAAGAGAGTTTCGAAGCACCCTCTTCATCTTCAACTAAAGATTTGGCAGAGGAGTTTTGCAATGAAAACTTTGAAGCTAGTAGTGAAAAAGAGCCAAACTATCTAGAACAAACAAAGTCAAATGAAGAGTTGTATATCATCTCTTTAAAGTTTGATGATGATATTTATTTGCGGGGGTTTGATCACTTTTTGTTTTTTAAAAATCTCTCAAGTATTGGTAGGATTTTAGCCTCATATTGGGATATGAATCTTATAGCTGATTTGACTGATTTGGATGTAGAAAAAAACAATTTTAAAGAGGTGAAATTATACTTTGCAACTGGGGCATCAAAAGATGATATCTTAGAAGTTTTTGACTTTGTAGAGGAAGAAGAGTTTAGCATAGAACATGTAAAAAAAGAGATAAAAGAAGAAGTTCAAGAGGTGGAAAAAACTTTACATGTAAAAGAAGAAAAGCCTACTACAAGCGCCAATGAACAAATAGCAGAAGTTTCAAAAAGTGTTAGTGCTGTAAAAAGTTTTTTAAAGATAGACTCTTTAAAACTAGATGAACTTTTTGACTCCATAGGAGAGCTTGTTATCGCTCAAAACTACTTGGCACAAAATGAAAAGATAAAACAAGTCCAAGATGCAGAAGTGAGTAAAACGATAGAAAACCTTTCAAAGATAACAAGACTGATACAAAACAGAGTTATGTCTTTACGCATGATACCTATACGAGATACGTTTGCAAAGATGAAAAGAGTTGCAAGAGACTCTTCTAAAAAAGTTGGCAAAGAGATACATCTCATCTTAGAGGGTGAAGATACAGAGATAGATAAAACGATGGTAGATGCTCTCTCTGACCCACTTATCCATATCATAAGAAATTCGATAGACCATGGGATAGAAGCGAGTAAAGAGGAGAGGCTCCGTGCTGGAAAAGAAGAAGTAGGGCAGGTTACTCTGAGTGCTTATCACAGAGGTGGCAATATAATCATCCAAATCAAAGATGATGGGCGTGGTATCAACAAAGAAAAAGTTTATCAAAAAGCGCTTGAACGGGGTATCATCAGCGCAGATGAAGAGTTAAGTGACTCTCAAGTTTATGGGCTTATTATGCAACCTGGATTTTCAACAGCTGATGTGATAAGCGATATCTCAGGGCGTGGAGTTGGACTAGATGTTGTGAGAACTTCCATAGAGGGCGTCAGAGGTAAAGTTGATGTAGAATCAACACCTGGAAAGGGAAGTACTTTTTCTATCGTATTGCCATTAACTCTAGCTATCATAGATGGTATGATCGTTGGAAGTAGCGAAAAGACATTTATCATCCCAACACTCTCTATCATCGAATCGTTTAGGCCAAGTCAATCTTCCGTGCATAGTGCCAGAGGCAAGGATGAATTTGTTCAATTAAGAGAAGATTTACTCCCTATCGTGAGGCTAAATCATAAGCTAGAGATTGGAAAAGAGAAGCCAAATATCTGGGAATCGACTTTAGTGTGTATAGAGAATGAAAAAGGTAAGTTTGCTCTTTTAGTGGACGAATTAGTCGGAAGACAGCAAGTAGTTATCAAATCACTTGGTGATTTTTTTGCAGAAACTAAAGGTGTTTCAGGTGGAGCAGTGATGGGCAATGGAGAAGTAGCCCTTATCTTAAATATTGAAGAGCTGTTTTAACTAAGATGATGAATACCTTGGTTCTCAAAAAAGAGGAATTTTTATTTCTCAAAGATTTTATATACCAGCATATTGGGATATCTTTAAGCGAACAAAAGATTTATCTTGTCCAAGGTAGGCTCAACAAAAGACTCAAAGAGTTGCGCTTGGACTCTTTTAAAGAGTATTGTGATCTTTTGCGAAATGATGTTGCCCAAAAAGAGTTGAGTTATCTCTCTACTTTTATCTCTACAAATGTAACCTCTTTTTTTAGGGAGGGTTCACAGTGGAAATTTTTGGAGGAGAACTTGGCAAAGATAACACACTCCAAAAATAAAAAACTACGCATCTGGTCAGCTGCTTCTTCAACAGGCGAAGAGCCTTATAGTATCATAATGTTTTTGTATGAGCATCTAAATGATGTTTTGCACTGGGATATAAAACTTTTGGCAACAGACATATCAACAAAAGTTTTAAAACAAGCAAAAGAAGGTAAGTATAAGAGTAAAGCTTATAGCCAGCTAGAAGCTAGATATAGAGCAAAATACTTTACAAAAGTACAACATAGTGAAGATGAATATACTATAAAAGAGATGATAAAAAAAGATATAGTCTTTAGGATATTTAACCTAGTTACAGGGAATTACAAGATATTTGCTAAGAAAAAATTTGACATTATATTTTGTAGAAATGTGATGATTTATTTTGATAAAGCAACACAAAGCGAGTTGGTGAAAAACTTTTACGATTTGCTAGAACCAGGGGGATATCTTTTTATAGGAAGTTCAGAAGCCTTGACTGATTTGAGAAAAGGTTTTAAGCTAGTGAGTCCATCAATATATCAAAAGGTTTAAAATGAATGAAGTACAATTAGGAGACAAAGAGTTACTTGATGAGGTAAAAAAAAGATTTGATGAGAAAAATGCAACTCTTGTCGAGATGGAGTTTTTGACAAAAAAACTTTATGATTTGAACCAAAAACTCAAAGATAACGATAAAGTCAAGGGAGAGTTTTTATCACTGATTAAAAATGTTTTTAACAACCCCATAAGTTCACTTCTAAACCTCTCTCGCATGATGCAAAAAAATGAAGACTCTCCACAAACACAAAAGATAAAAAGTTTTATACAGATAGAACTTTTAAAGCTTGATTTTCAACTCAACAATATCTTTACAGCAGCAGAGATAGAAGCAGGAGAGATAGCAAGTTACTTTTCAGAAGTCAATATACAAACGATATTAGATGAAGTTGTGAGTACATTTGAACATATAATGAAAGAAAAAAACTTACTCTTTTTTAGCGAGATAGCTATACCTACTGTTTTAGTAAGTGATTCAAAAAAACTACATACTATCTTGATAAATCTTGTCTCAAACGCATGTGAATACTCTTTTAGGGATAAGAGTATCCTCTTTAAAGCAAAAATGCAAGGTGAAGATAGGTTGGCTATAAGCGTTCATAATGTTGGTGATGTTATTTTGAAAGAGCACAAAAAAGAGGTTTTTAATAGATTTAAAAAAGTCGATAAAAACTCAAAAGCAAGAGAATCCGTCGAGGGTCTTGGTTTGGGACTGAGTGTTGTTTATGCTCTTGTTGAATCACTTGGTGGAGAGATTGATTATGATTCAAGCGAAGAAGAGACAGTGTTTAGTGTAAATATCAAAGTAGATAAAAAAGATAGACCACAATCATGTATCAACGATAGTGCCAATGAATTTTTATTTGATGATTTTGATGAGATGAAAGAGTTTTGATGCTTCCTCGCAAATTTATACATGTAGGCGAGATTTATATAGCTAAAGAACCCACAGAGATAGTTACAGTACTCGGCTCTTGTGTAGGTGTTTGCATATATGACCGTTTTGAGATGATAGGTGGTATGAATCACTACTTATTGCCACTATGGAATGGCAATGGATTAGAGAGTCCAAAATATGGAAATATAGCTATACCTAAATTGATAAAAGGGATGGAAGATATAGGTTGCATGAGAAGAAATATGGAAGCCAAAATTTTTGGTGGAGCAAATATACATAAAACCCAAATCGAAGGACATATGATAGGCAAAAAAAATATCATGATAGCCAAAGAGATACTCGCAGAGTATCGCATACCACTTAAAGCAGAAGATACTGGTGGCTACAATGGAAGAAGAATCATGATGGTAACTGATACAAATAAAATAATGCTGAAATATGCAAAAAACGAGATGTTTGATGGCAATTAAAGTTTTAGTGGTTGACGATAGTGCAACCGCAAGAAATATCCTCTCAGAGATACTAAACTCAGACCCTCGTATAGAAGTAGTGGGTCTTGCCGTTGATGCTTTTATGGCAAGAGATATGATAGTTGCGTTAAAGCCAAATGTTGTGTGTTTGGATGTAGAAATGCCACGGATGGATGGAGTAACTTTTTTATATAAACTTATGGAGTATATGCCAACACCTGTTGTGATGGTTTCTTCACTAACAAGAAAAAGTGCAAAAGTAACATTGGATGCACTTGAGGCAGGAGCTGTTGATTATGTTGCTAAACCACACTCAAATATCTATGATGGAAAAGATGAAATTGCAGAGGAGTTGATAGAGAAAGTTGTATCTGCTTCAAAAGCCATAGTACAAAAAAGAGCTTTTATCACATCTTCACATGTAAAGCCAAGATTGGCAGAGACTACACAAAAAGTCATTGCTATCGGTTCTAGTACAGGAGGAACGGAAGCTCTTAAAACAGTTCTCTCAGGGCTGCCAAAAAACTCACCTCCCGTGCTCATAGTCCAACATATGCCAAACTCTTTTATACCTTCCTTTGCAGCAAGATTAAACGAGGCAAGTGAGATTGATGTTCAAGTTGCAAAAAATGGAGATTTTTTAGAGATGGGCAAAGCTCTCATATCTCCAGGTGGATTGCATATGGTTTTAAGACGCTCAGGAGCAAAGTACTATGTGGAGATAGGAAAGGGCAGAGTTATCAATGGACACTGTCCAAGTGTAGATGTACTTTTTAACTCGGTCTCAAAAGTAGCAGGAGCAAATGCCCTAGGAGTTATCCTCACAGGCATGGGCAATGATGGCGCTCGTGGACTTTTTAACATGCATGAAAGTGGTGCTAAAACGATAGCCCAATCTGAAAAAAGTTGCGTCGTATTTGGTATGCCAAAAGAGGCTATAAAACTGGGTGCTGTGGATAAGATAGTGGATTTGGATAAGATAGCAGCTTCAATGATAGCAACACTAAACTCGATGTAAAGGGTAGTTATGAGATATTTTTGCACTAAAGAGAGTAAGATAAACATACTTTTTTTAGGTATGCCTGCTGATAATACACGTCTTTTACAAGAGAGTGCCAAGGTATGTAAAAATGTCCATAGAGAAGTTTGCAAAGACAAGTCGCTAGAACTTTTTGAAAAATACAAACCTCATATCATCGTAGCAAGTTATACTTATGGGGGTGTTTATTACGATAAAACTATCAAAAAAATCCAAGCCTTAGATCCACATGTGGAGATAATTTTACTAGTTGATGATTCAAATTGTTCCAATTTGCAAGATATTTTAAATCTCAAAGCTAGTAAGTATATGTTCGTAAAATCACCTATTGAAGATATCATGAGTAATATTCTTAGAATCATAGAATATACCAATAACAAAGAGACTATTAAAGAAGATATGCAGTACTTTAATGCTCTCTTGGAAGACTCTATCGTATCTAAATCTGACACTGTTGGAAACATCACCTATATAAATGAAAATTTTACGAAAATAACGGGATATACAAAAGAGGAGTGTATTGGTAAAAATCACAATATCCTCAGACATCCAGATAATCCTATTGAAATCTATGAAACTATGTGGAATACCATCACAAAAGGACATATTTGGCGTGAGAGAGTTTTAAATAAAAATAAAGATGGCAGTGATTTTTGGGCTGAAACTACCATAATCCCTTATAAAAACATCGAGGGGGAGATAGTAGAGTATATAGCTATCAGACGAGATATAACTTCTATGTTAAAAATGAAACGAAAGATAAATGACCAAGAGATACAAGCACAGCAACAAAGCAAAATCACAGAAGCAAAAGACTCTTTTTTAATTCTTTTTACGCATGAGTTAAAAACACCCCTCAATGCCATCATAAACTTTTCAAAATATCTTTTAAGGCATGTAAGTAGTGATACTATCGACAATATTCCCCTCTCTAAAAGGCAACATCTCCTTGAACAGATAAATGAATCAGCACAAAGGATGCTAGGTGATGTAAGCAATATCTTGGATATCAGTCGCATCAAAAGCCATAAACTAACCTACAATTTGACTTCATTTAGTATAAAAGAGGTGATTTTAGAAGTGATTGCCAATCATACAGCCCTAGCAGAGGAGAATAGGGTAGATATAACTTTTAAAGATGATGGAAGTGTTCCTTTTATCACAAGTGATAGAGTAAGAGTTCACCAGATTTTAGCAAACATCATTTCAAATGCTATCAAATACTCATTTGGTACAGTTGAAGTGTTTTTAGCTAGTACAGGTAGTAGCGTAGAGATTATAGTAGAAGATGATGGCCGAGGTATAAAAGATAAAGAGATTGTATTTGAACTTTTTGAACAAAACGGGAATGGATTGCTGAAAAAGGAGAAAAAAGGAACAGGTATCGGGCTAAATTTTGTTAAGTTACTATGTGAAGATTTAAACTTACAATATAGATTAGAAGACTCCTATGATTTAGGGGGTCTGAAATTTATACTGACTAAGAGTAAAAAGGAAAATTGATATGAGTAAAATATTATTAGTAGATGATAATGATAACAATAGATTGACTTTAGAACTGCTTCTTGAAGAGATAGAAGATATAGAGATTTATGAAGCAAGTGATGGCAAGATTGCCATTGATATGTGTAAACAAGAGGATTTTGATATCATCTTTATGGATATTATGATGCCAAATGTTGATGGTTTTGAAGCAACAGAAGCTATCAAAGCAAGTGGACATAAGGCGATGATTATAGCTCTTAGTGCACTTGATGATGATAGCTCAAAAAATAAGATGATGGCACTTGGAGCAGAGGATTATCTCACAAAGCCTGTTGATTCTGAACTTTTTATGGTGAGGATAAAAAATTATCTTAGTATCATACAAAAGAGAAAAACGCCTGTTTTTGACCTAGATGCCCTCAACCCTTTTAGCAAAAATGTTTTTAACAGAACGATAAATTTTAGAATAAAGAGTGAAGAATCTCTTGCAGAGTTTTGGGATTATTGGCTTAGTGGCAAAAAAGATGTAGCTGATTTGAGTGATTGTGTGCGTATCCTGTATGGATTTGGTTTATGGATGCTCAAACGAGGAAAAGAGTTTAATATCATAGCAGAAGAGAGCGAAGATAAACTCTATATGATGCTAACACAAGCTTCCACTATAAAGAAAAATATCATCAGAAATCTTCTTTTGAAACATTATGAAAATGCACAGTATATCCTAAGTGGAGATACCCTCTCTTTTCAACTTGATAAAATGTATATTATGCCTAAAAGTGAGAGTGATAAAGAGAGCATTACTATATCTGATGAAAAGAAAAAGATTTTATCTAAAGAGCACAACAATGTCGTTTCAGCGATAGAGTATGTCAATGAATCTGCTATCTCTTTGATGGGTAAAATTGATGGTTTAGAAGCTATCAATGATGAAACAGATAGAGCTATCTTAGCTTTTGAGCAAAACCCTTCAAAACGAACTTTAAATGTTATATGTGAAAACTTTGATGAATATAACCAAGTGTTGCAGCTTTTAGTTGATTTTGAACATTTGGCATATGCTCTTACTACTTTGGTGAACTTTTTAGGGAGTATAACTGAAGAGCAGTTCGAAGAGGCAAAGGTAAAAACGCTCACTTCTATGCTGCTCAATCTTTTGCATGATTTAGAATCATGGAGAGAAAATGTTTTTATCGAACAAAGTGCGAGAGATGTACACTATCTTGATGCTTCACTTTTAAGCTCTTGCATCCAGATGGAGGCAATATTTGAAGATAAAGTTGTTGATGAAGATGATGGGGGTGATTTAGAGTTTTTCTAAATCACAAAATATTTATGTGCATCTTCTCTTGTATCAAGGGGAGATGCTTTAATGTTTATATCCCCAATTTGCACTCCATAAAGAGTCTCTTTTGAAGTTTTTGTAAATGTCAAAACAATCCTTGCACAAAGTTCTTTATCCTCTTGTGTTGCCTCTTTTGAGAGCAGAGAAAATGGTCCAGGAATGTCATCAGCCTTTACATGTAAGAAATTTGGATGGTTTGTTTTTTCTAAGATAGTGTTCTCTTTTTCATCTCGACCAACCACTAGCTTTGCGCCATCGGGAAGTCTAAGATGACGGCCAGTTTTGAGTATGTCTATATCTTCTACATGTAAGCTTTCATACTTTAAAAACTCTTTCATCTTTATAGCAAATCTTGGGTCTGTAAGAAGGCAGCCACCACCTGGACTTTGGAAGTCTTCCCAACCACACTCTTTTGCAAAGCTAAGTTGCATATCTCTCCCTCTTCCACTTACACCCCAAAGCTTCTCTTTATCTACCCAACCCTCTAACTCAGGTTTTGTGTAAGGCATATTTTTTGCACTCAGTGGTCTTAAGATGAGATTGTCCTCATCACCAGAGAGTTTTTTAACAGAGCGCATAGCATCTAAGCGTTGGCTCATAGGACGTTGCCCTACAACTTCACCACTTACTACAAACTGCGCATCAAACCTTTCTAAAAGTCCAAGGGCGATTTTAAACATATAACCATGACAATCAATACAAGGGTTAAAATGCTTTCCATAGCCATATTTTGGAGAAAATAAAATTTCTTGTATATACTTTTCTCTAATATCAATTATCTCTATATCTGCATCAACTATTCTTGCTCTGTTTCTAAGCGTTTCGCTTACGTCATTTTTGCTACCAAAACCAATATTCATGTGAAGTGCAGTCACTTCTATCCCTTGTAATCTCATAAGTTTGATAGCAATCATACTATCAAGACCACCACTAAAAAGAGCAAGTGCTCTTATGTTTTTAGATTTTTTCATACGTAACTAATTTTCCTTGTTCTAAATTGTATATTTTTTCTCTTACTTTCTTTATGGCAAAACTTTTGTTTTCATAATCTAGTTTAGAGAGTTTTATGCGTTTGTATTCTTCGTTGTAAAAGCCTATCAAAAAGTTTCTCATAGCTTTTATAAAGTCTTCTTCATCAACTATCTTTGCACTTTCATCTAACTCAATTTGGCGAAGCAGAGGATGATCTTTTTCATTATTGAGTACGAGTGAAAGCTCAAGTGTATGTGTTTTAAACATAGTGATGTCTATCGTGTCTAAAACAGTATCAATTAAAGAGTGTTTTGTTAGAAGTGTCTTGATGATTGATAACTCGGTATAGTCTTTGAAGCTACTTTTGGCTTCTTTGTGCTTTGGCTTGTGTGTCTCTATTTTGACAAGATTTTGAGCGATGTTGAGTTTTCCTGCTAACATTCCTGAGTAGCCACTTGCTATGGAAGAGGGAAGAGTTTTGAGGTAAGAGCTTCCTTCTTCTAAAGCTTTTTGTCTTTGCAATGGGTCTTTGATGTCATATTTTTTGACAATTCTCTCTATGGCAAACTCTATAAATGGTTGTGGGTTATGAAAAAGTTTGTTTAACTTATCTATCTGCTTGTTTTGCACCATATCAGCAGGGTCCATCCCCTCACCAAAGAGTACCACTCCCCCACTTATCCCAAGAGAGCTTAGCATATAAGAGGCTTTAAGTGCAGCATTTATCCCCGCATCATCTCCATCATATGCCAAGATAACTTTTGGGTTTGAGCGTGTGATGAGAGGGATATGCTCTTTGGTAAGAGCCGTTCCTAGTGTAGCCACTGCATTTTTAAAACCTGCTTGATGCAGCATTATAACATCGAGATAGCCTTCTGTTATGATGATGGTTTTCTCTTGGTGTATAGTCTCTTTTGCTAAATGGTAGCCATATAAAAGATATGATTTGTTAAAGAGTTTTGTTTGAGGAGAGTTCACATACTTTGCTTGGTGTCCGCTTATCGTTCTACCGCCAAAACCAACTACTTTTCCACTCGCTGAGTAGATAGGAAAAGTAACTCTTTCTATAAATCTAGCGTAATTATTTCCTCTCTCCCCGATACCAGCAACGCCTACTTCACTAGCTTCTGCTATAGTGTAGCCATGAGAACTTAGGAAGTTAAGTGTTTGTTCAGAGGAGGGTGCATATCCTATCTCAAATTTTTCGATACTCGCTTCACCTATACCTCTTTTTTCTATATACTCTAGGGCTGTTTTATTTAAATCTAAATTTTTTTTGTAGTAGGCATTGAGGTTTTCAAGAAGCTTTCTATCAACTTCGGGTTTGCCATTACTATTTGTATAGGTGAGCGAAAAGTTATAGATATTTGCTAGTTTTTCTATCGCCTCTGGGTAAGTGAGCTTTTCATACTCCATAACAAAACGCAGAGAATCACCACCAGCACCACAGCTAAAACAGTGGTAGATTTGCTTTGAGGGGCTGATGACTAAACTTGGATTGCTGTCATCATGAAAAGGGCAAACACACTTGTAGTTTGCACCATTCTTTTTCAACTCCATGTAGCTTCCAACTACTTCAACAATATCAAGGCGTTGTTTTAAATTTTCAATCGATTGCGTGTCTATCATCTTATCATCTTCTTTTTATTGAACAAGTCCAATAAAAATTCATCTTACTAAAGCACGAAGCAGAACTTCTGCATATATTCATATCTCATATTCCTCAATTTTTAAAGCTCTTCTTGTGTCTATCATAAAGCTATTATACTAAATTTGCTATAATGTTCTGCTTTTGTAAAGAACTAGATTTAAAGGTCGTGTTTTGGATAATTTTTTTATAGAGTATAGAGACCCGATGTTTGGGCTTATCATACTTTTTTCTGCTGTATTTGTTATCTCTTTTGTCAACTACTGGTGGGGTACATACAAGAGCAAAGAAGAGAAACATGGGATAGAACAATTTATCAAAAAGTTTGAAATCGTTAGTGATGAAGATGAGTATAAAAAACTGCTAAAAGATTATACTATTCCCCCAGAGTCATTAGCCCTTTTAGCGCACTCTTATACAAAAAGTGGGGATTATGAAAAGGCTATCGGTCTTTATCTTATCGTTTTAGAGAGAACAAAGAAAAGAGAACAAAAAGAGTATGTACTAGCAGAACTTGGAAAGACTTATTTTAAAGCGGGTTTTTTGCGCAGAAGTGAGGATATATTTTTAGAGTCACTCAAACTACACCCACGCAATGAAGAATCACTCAAATTTTTAAGTGTCACATATGAAAAACTCAAAGAGTACGAAAAAGCGATAGAAGTACTTGACTCACTAGAAGAACTTGGGGCAAAAGTAACCAACCAAAGAGCTTATCTTAAAGCTTTATCCATCATCTACAACTATAAGATAGATGATTTGAAAAAACTCTCTCAGTTAGAAGAGTTAAGCCAAAAAACTCCATTTTTGCAAAGAAAACTTTTAGAGTTTGCCATCCTTATCAATAAGCCTATTTCATTAGAACTGCTTGATAGTTTTGAGATAAAAAATTTGATTGATTTGATTTGGTATATGGATTTTAACTTTATGGACTTAAAAGCCTCACAAAATGAACTTATCCAAGAGATACTTGACGCAAGAGGTATCAAAAATGGATTTGACAAATCTTTTGCATATTTTGAGTTTGAAGTAATTTCAAAACTAAGCAAAGCAGCATTTTATAAAGCAACACTCAATTTTGAGTATATGTGTGATTCTTGTAAAAATACTTTTCCTATGCATTTTTACAGATGCCCAAATTGTCATAGTATTGCAAAGGCAAAAATCAACCCAGTTATAACACGTAGTGAATATGAAGAAAATATCTCTTTTCAGTGATGGTTCAGCCCTAGGCAATCCAGGCTTAGGAGGGTACTGTGCCATACTTCGTTATAAAGACAATGAAAAGATAATAAGTGGTGCCCAAAGAGATGCTACAAACAATCAGATGGAGTTGCTAGCTGTTATCGAAGGTCTCAATGCACTCAAAGAGCCTTGTGAAGTGCATATCGTGAGTGATTCAAGTTATGTTGTCAAAGGGATAAATGAGTGGCTGGAGAGTTGGGTCAAAAGAGGTTTTGCAAAAGTTAAAAATCCAGATATGTGGAGAAGATATATAGAAGTTTCCAAACCGCATATCGTGAAAGCAACTTGGGTGAGAGGTCATGCAGGGCATGAAGAAAATGAACGTTGTGATGTTATAGCAAAGGCACAGGCTGAGACACTAAGAACACCAACAGATATTTAGTCAAAGGATTATTATGAATATCAAGGCATTACAGAAGCGTTTGGATTATCAGTTTCAAGACAAAAACCTGATAATCGAGGCACTTACACACAAGAGTTACAAAAAACCATACAACAATGAAAGACTAGAGTTTCTAGGAGACGCAGTTTTAGATTTGATAGTTGGAGAGTACCTTTATAAAAACTTTCCTCACGTTCCTGAGGGAGATCTCTCAAAACTGCGAGCCTCTTTGGTCAATGAAAAAGGTTTTGAAAAACTGGCAAAGCTTCTCAATCTTGGGGAATACATCTTTATCTCGGTGGCAGAAGAGAACAACAAAGGTAGAGAAAAGTCATCTTTACTCTCCAATGCTTTTGAAGCTGTCATGGGAGCGCTTTACCTTGAAGCTGGTATAGAAAAAGTGAAAACAATTTCAACAGAACTTTTAGAGAGAGCTTATCCACAGATAGATTTAGACACTATCTTTAAAGACTATAAAACAACACTCCAAGAGTTTACTCAAGCCCATCAAGGGGTAACACCAGAGTATATTTTGGAAAATGCAAGTGGACCTGATCATAAAAAAGAGTTTGAAGTTTCTGTCAATATAAGAGGAACACTCATAGCTGTTGCCAAGGGCAAAAGTAAAAAAGAAGCACAGCAAAATGCGGCAAAAATAGCACTCAATGTGCTCAATGGAGTAGAAAATGGGCACTAATACATTTGGTAAAAAATTTAGCTTTACAACCTTTGGTGAGTCTCATGGCAAGGCGATTGGTTGTGTTGTTGATGGTGTTCCAGCTGGTTTAGTCATAGATGTAGATTTTATCCAAAGTGAACTTGATAGAAGAAAACCAGGGACAAATAAATTTGCAACCGCTAGAAAAGAGGGTGATAGAGTAGAAATCCTCAGTGGAGTTTTTGAAGGTCTTAGTACAGGTACTCCCATAGCTTTGGTTATCTTCAATGAAAATCAAAAAAGCAATGACTATGATAATATAAAAGATATATTTAGACCAGGTCATGCTGATTTTACTTATTTTAACAAATACGGACTTCGTGATTATCGAGGTGGAGGACGTAGCAGTGCAAGAGAAACAGCAGCAAGAGTCGCAGCAGGAGCTATTGCAAAGATACTACTTAGTGAACTTGGTATAAAAGTGCAAAGTGGTATTTGCGAGATAGCGGGTATCAAAGCAGAAGAGTTTGATTTCTTACATGTAAGCAAAAGTGAGATATATGCTTTGGATAAAAATGTCGAAGAGTCTCAAAAAAAGGCCATTTTGGAAGCAAAAAATGAGCATGACTCTGTTGGAGGCGTTGCACTTGTACGCATCATCAATGCACCTATTGGGTTGGGTGAGCCACTTTACTACAAACTAGATGCTCTTTTGGCGGATGCGATGATGGGGATAAATGGCGTAAAAGCCATAGAGATAGGAGATGGCTTTCAAGCGGCATCTCTAAAAGGCTCTCAAAACAATGACCCAATAAAAACAGATGGCTTTGTGACAAATCACAGCGGAGGAATCCTTGGTGGCATCAGCAATGGAGACAATATAGAGTTTAAAGTCTATTTTAAACCGACACCTTCTATTTTTATTAGCCAAAAGACTGTTGATATTTATAATGAGCAAAAAGAGTGTTCCCTTAAAGGCAGACATGACCCTTGTATAGCTGTAAGAGGAAGTGTTGTTGCTGAGTCTATGAGCGCTTTGGTAGTCGCGGATTTACTCCTTTTAAACATGAGCTCTCGCCTAGAAAATGTAAAAAAAGTTTACCTATAAGTCATTTTTTTTTCATAAGTTCTTGATACTATTATGCTCTATGAAAATGAGATTTGATGGGAGGGATAGATGAACGCTTATGAGTATGCTATGCGTATGGAGTTAGAGGCAGAAAAACTTTATAGAGATATGGCGGATAAAACGAGTGATGGTAAACTAAAAAGTGTTTTAGTTATGTTAGCTGATGAAGAACTCAAGCACTATAAGGCATTTGAAAAAATGTCAAAAAATCAAACGATAGAAGCAGCAAAAGGCTTTGATGTAAAGCAAAGTGCTAGAAAGATATTTGTTGCACTTAAGGCAGAAAATAAACGATACAACTTCAATGACGAGCAAGTAGCATTTTATAAAAAAGCAGCAGATGTAGAAGATAAATCATACCAGTTTTATATGCAAAAAGCAGCAGAAGAGAGTGATGAATCTTTGAAAAATGCTTGGACTCTTATAGCAGAGGAAGAAAAAAAGCACCAAGAACTCCTAGAAAATATAGCTAACTTTGTAGCTTCTCCAAACCTTTGGTTAGAGAGTGCAGAGTTTTATAGAATAATTGAGGAAGATTAAATTAGACAGAACAAGAGGGAGGGTATCCTCTCTCTTGTTAAAACAAAGAGGGCTGGTGTAAGCTCTTTATCTTAAAACTTTTTCTGTGTATATTGGAGTATCCATACTCTTTTATTTCACTTACATGTAAAGCTGTTCCATACCCTTTATGTTTTTTAAAATCATACATTTTATACTCTTCTGAGACTTCATACATATAATGGTCACGACTTACTTTTGCTAAGATACTTGCCGCACTCACTTCAGCAATCTGTGCATCTGCTTTTATCATGGTTTTTATGCCATTTACTCCAAAAGTGCTGTTGCCATCCATCAAAATTTCACACTCACTGAAGTGATTTTTTATCTCAGAAATAGCATTGTTAAGACAGTAGCTAAGGCCTTTTTCATCTATGAGATTATTATCATAAAAGAGAATTTTGTGTTTTGAATTTGTTTTTATGATATCAAATAACTCTTCTCTTTTTTTCTCACTCAAAACTTTTGAGTCATTAAGCCCTGCAACGAAGTTTTCCAAAACAACACCAGCTACAACCAGTGGACCTGCAATGCAACCTCGCCCAGCCTCATCAATCCCACAAAGCATGTCTACTCCTTACATGTAAGATTTTATTTTAATCTAATCTAACTAAAAAGTAGATATTATATTTACGATACTTTATATAAAGGTTCCAAATGCAAAGAGAAAAAAATATGAACTCAGAGTTAGAAAATGCTTTTAACAAAGAGTTAAATATCATCAAAAATGACCTCTATTATCAACAAATTGAGAGAAGTGTGGGGGGAATTGATACTCTTTTAAGATTTGATATGTTTTACAAGCCTATGGAAATATTGAGTGGAGATAGCTACTCTTTGCGTAAATGTTATGATGGTAAAATTGTTTTGTTTCTTATAGATGCTATGGGTAAAGGCATATCTGCCTCACTTACTGCTACCTCTTCTACTACACTTTTAAATTATATATTCAATCAAATGCAACATAGTAAAAATTTTGAGTTTAAAACTTGGATACAAAGATATATAGAGTATATTAAAGAAGATTTACTTGACAATGAAATGATAGCAATAGTATTTGCTATGTATGATAGAGCAACCTCTAGGTGTGAGTATGCTTCCTTTGGGATGCCAGCAATGCTTGCGATAGATGCAAATGAAGAGTTAATAAAAGCAAAAAGTAACAATATGCCAATAAGCAAATATACAGAAGACTTTACTATAAATAGTATTGATGTGGCGCATATGAAGAGAATTCTCATATATACAGATGGGTTATGTGAAAATAAATTAACAAATGGAGAGTTTTATAAAAATTATCTCTATGAAGATTTTAAACAATCTGATTGTATCACTGGCTTTATGAAATTAGTTGATTCTAGGGTAGATGATAAACAAGATGATATAGCTTATTTTTATATTAACTCTGTCTCATTAGAAGTAGCTTGGATAGATAAAAATATTAATGGCTCAAGATATGAGGTAGATGTCTTACTCCAAGAAGTGAGACAGTATGTCACTTCATTTGGTGCTGACGCCAAGTGTGCTTCTGAAATTGTTTTAGCTATGTCAGAATTACTACTCAATGCAGTAGAACATGGGTTATATGGACTGAGTAAAGAGGAGAAGGCTAAGTTGATAGAAGAGGGTGAGTTTGATGATATGCTTGATGTATTGGAAACAAAGTTTATAGATAAAAAAATCAGTGTAAAGTACTTCGTGAGAGAACGAGCTGAGAAAGTTATGTTTATCGCTAGGATTAGCGATTTTGGTAAAGGATTTGATGTAAGAGAATTAAGACAGCTTGTTCTCAATCCACGTAGTTTCAATGGAAGAGGTATTATGATAGCAAGAAAACTTCTTGATAGGTTTTACTACAATGAACAAGGCAATAGTATTACTATCAGAAAATATCTCAATATAAACAAATCACTCACGCAAAGCCCACTCCCAAAAGGGGACAATCTTACATGTAAGATTTTCTAGCATGAACTCCTCTTCATTCCCTAAGGAGACTACTTCTATAACAGAGATATCCATCTCTTTAAAATGAGAGAGGTTCTTTTTGATTTTTGCTTCTATGACATTTTGGGGTGAAAAAGGCAGACACATGATGGCAAGATTTAGTTTGGGTACATATAAATCTATGAAGTCGGTATAAAATATCTCAAGGTTTTTTTTAAACAATTCTAAAAAAAGGATGTTTTCAAATCTCTTTATAAAGTCTTTTTTAAAACTCATGGCATTTTTTATCGCAAAATCTATAAGAAAAACTTTTTTATTGGAGTTTGGTGAATTGTACTTTTGTACTAAAAAAAGTAATGATTCATTTTCTAACTCTTCCACGCTTTTGTAGAGTTTGTCTTTAGATATTTTGATACTACTCTTTAGTTGATTATAGATTTGAAAAAGGGAAATTTTTGTACTTTGCAGTTCACAAAACTTTTTAAAAAGGATATGCTTTTGTCTATCGTCGATGATGAGGTGTATCAAATCTTGCATATTTCTATGTAGATTATTTTCATGGTTTAAAACGATCTGCGGAAATGTTCCATGATTTGCATAGTTGTTAAAGAGTTGTTCTATATTGGAGTGCTTTCTATCAAATGCGATAAACTCTTCAAAATCAAGCGGATATAAAATCTTTTCATCAAAATTTTCTACATGTAAGTTTAATTTATTGCTTGTGAGTATGATTTCAGGTATATCAGGCAAAACAATATCAGGGTCATAATTTTCTATAACAAGTAAACTAATATGATTTTTTTTCACAAAAGCATCCAAATCATTCTTTACATGTAAAAGAGTAACTCTCTCATCTAGCAAATCCATATATAAGTACTCTTCTGGTTTAAAATTTGAAAGATAGTCATAAATAAGATGTGTTTTTCCACTTTTTTTTATCCCTTTTATAAGTAATCTTTTAGATGAAATTTGTAATTTTCTGTCGTAAAAAGTTATATTTTTATTTTCTAGTTCATATAAAATTTCTAAATCTTGCATATAAACTCCTTTGTTGAAATTATATTATTTTCCTTATAAAAAGGAAATAAATTTACATCAAAAGTTCTCGAAAGCCCTAAATACTTGACTTTTAATATTAATTTTAGTAAAATCACGTTCCTTAATAGTCATCACTAGTTGGTTTCTGTCTGAAAAGACAAGCTTTAAGTGCAATGAATTTAGATTGGACTTAGTTCAAGCTAAAGAAAACAGTTAGATGGGTGACAAGTTCTTTTTTAGGGGTTTTTATGGAAAAAATTAGACTTAAACTCA
>DKEY01000037.1:319-1191 GCA_002469305.1 Sulfurospirillum sp. UBA6810 | reverse complement strand
AAGATAAAGCGCTATACAGTGCTTAAATCACCACACGTAAACAAAACATCAAGAGAGCAATTTGAAATGAGAATTCATGCACGTATGATAGATATAGTATCTGCTACGACTGACACAATCGATTCATTGATGAAACTTGACTTGGCACCTGAGGTGAATGTTGAAGTTAGAGCTATGGGTAAATAGGGAGTAAATGATGGAATATATTGTAGAAAAAATCGGAATGAGCAGAACTATTGCAGTGCCGAGTGTTCCTGTAACTTTACTAAAAGTAATAGAAGCAAAAGTTTGTGAAATAAACGAATCAAAGCGTGCGCTTGTTGCATATACAAGTGGTAAAAAGATGAATAAAGCAATAGCTGGTCAGCAAAAGAAATACTCTTTGTCTGCAGAATTCAATCGTTTTACAACTATGGATGTAGCAAATGAAACAGCAGGTGATTTAGATACTGCGCCACTCAGCGAAGCAAAAAACTTAAAAGTTTCTTTCAACTCTAAAGGTAGAGGATTTGCTGGTGTTATTAAACGTCATGGTATGGCTGGTGGTCCTGCAAGTCACGGTAGCCGTTTTCATAGACATGGTGGTTCTATAGGTAACTGTGAATGGCCTGGTCGTGTTCAAAAAGGTAGAAAAATGCCTGGACACTATGGAAATGCAAAAGTTACAGTTAAAAACGATGTAGTATCTTTTGATGCAGAAAATGGCATTTTAGCGGTTAAGGGAGCAGTTCCTGGCGCGAATGGTGCAATGGGTAGAGTAAGGATAGTTAAATGAGTAGTGCAATCGTACTAAATGATAAATTTGAAAAATCAGGAGAGGTAACTCTTCCTGCAAACTATGAAGAGATTAACTCTCACAACTTACACCTATA
>DKEY01000037.1:0-297 GCA_002469305.1 Sulfurospirillum sp. UBA6810 | reverse complement strand
CATGGGCTCAAAAAGGTCGTGGTGGCGCTCGTGCTGGTAGTAGAAGAAGCCCTGTTTGGGTAGGTGGTGGTACAGCTTTTGGTCCTAGAGCAAATAGAAACTATGAGCTTAAAGTGAATAAAAAACAAAAGAGATTGGCTTTAGAATTTGCATTAAATGAAAAAGCTGCAAATAATGCTCTTTTTGTTGTTGATTCAGTAGCAGTAGAATCTGGTAAAACTAAAGACGCTGCAAACATCATTAAAGCAATTGGTGCTAGAGATGTACTGATAGTAAAAGATTTGATAGATGAAAAAA
>DKEY01000191.1:4196-7578 GCA_002469305.1 Sulfurospirillum sp. UBA6810 | reverse complement strand
TTTTTGAATGCATCAGCAAGTGTGTCTGCTGCAAATGAACTTGTAGATAGTCCTACAACTGCGATAGCTGCCAAGCTAAGTTTAGCTAATTTCATATATTTCTCCTTAGAAAATTTAATTACCTGACAAGTGTAGCGAAAAGTTGCGTGAAATTCAATAAAAAGTCGCTAAAAAGTTGTAAAAAAGTTTCCAAAGGGGATATTTATTACAATTTTGTAACCACTGTGACAAAAAAGTAAAATTTAATTGTACAAAAAGGTAAAATGGATTTATGAAATATTGTAGATAAGTGTTGATTATAAAAAAGAAAAAAAGCTTACATGTAAGGTTAGTTTAGTATCTTTAGAGAATTAATAGTATCTTTTAATTTTGGTAAATTCGTGCGTATCACATCTTCTATGATTTCATCATCTACACTATCATAATCATGAGCTATATAATTTCTTACAGAGCTTATCCCTCTTAAATCTTCATTTGAAAAATGCTCTAGCGTTGTGAACTCATTTTCATCTTTTAGTTTAGAAAACTGTTCTGCTATCCTGACTAAATTCATCCTTATAGCAGGTTTTACAAGCTTATCTTCCAAAATTTGGGTTATTTTTAAATTTTTCTTATCTAGGATAAACTCTATATCTTCTATACAAGATTTGATGGTTTGAAGTCTATGTATTTTTTTAGACATATATAGTTTCCTCGATAATTCTTTTGTTTTTATTTGATATAAGATCAACTTTTCTACCAAACATACCCTCTAGTTCTTTTTTTACTGCATCTATCTTTAAAAGTTTTGCAAAGCCTCCTTTATATTTTTTATCAAACTTCTTATAGTCGATTTCATAAACTATATCTATATCACTATATTTATCTGCCGTTCCTTTTGCAAAACTACCAAATAATCCCAATATATTTATACCATCGCTGCTATATGAAGATTTAATTTTTGTAAGTAAATCCAAAATCATCATTTTGTTTTCCATATAAATAGCCTTTTAGTACTTTGTATAGCATTTATTGTATAGCATTTAGTGTGTCATGTCAAGAAAAAAAAGTAAAATAGAAGCTTACATGTAAGGGATATACCCTTACATGTAAGAAAGTTTTTTAGCCAAACATCAAGTTTGGTAAGAAGAGAGAAATCTCTGGTATATATGTAACTAATAGTAGTCCAACAAAGATAGTTAAACTCCAAGGCAATGAAGCCATGATAACTTCTTTTAAATCAAGTCCTGTGATACCACTGGCAACAAAGAGGTTAAGCCCAACTGGAGGGGTTATCATACCTATCTCCATATTTACAACCATAATTACACCAAAGTGGATAGGGTCTATCCCCAAAGTTGTAGCGATTGGGAGTAAAAGTGGTACAGTAATCATAACAACTGAACTTGGCTCCATAAACTGTCCCATCAAAAGCAATAGAACGTTTACAATAACTAAGAACATGATAGGTCCAACATTTGCATCTAATATCATCTGCGTGATATGTTGTGGTATCATCTCATCTGTTAAGAAATGAGAAAAAATCATAGCGTTTGCAATGATAAAGAAAATCATAGCAGTTGTCATAGCTGAATCTAAAAGAATAGGATATATATCTTTCATTTTCAAATCTTTATAGATAAAAAATGCTACAACAAATGCATAAACAGCACTCGCTGCTCCAGCTTCTGTTGGTGTAAAGATACCACCATAGATACCACCGATAACTATAACGATAAGCATCAGTGCCCAAAAAGCTTCTTTAAACTTTATAAGTTTTACTTTAAATGGAGCCGGTTCGCTTCTCTCAAAACCAAGTCTTTTTGCTCCAACGTATGTAACAAACATAAGCATACATCCAAGCATGATACCTGGTACAACACCTGCCATAAACAGCTTACCGATAGACTCATCTGCTGTAACACCATATACGATAAATACGATAGATGGAGGGATAAGGATACCCAAACTACCTGCTGTGGCAATAGTTCCTATCGCATATTTTGCAGGATAACCCGCTTCTTTGATAGCACCATACATAACAGAACCAATAGCAACAACCGTTGCGGGAGAGCTACCAGAAACTGCTGCAAAAATGATACTTGCAAAAATCGCAGCTATTGGTAAACCACCTGGAAGATGTCCAACCACAGACTTTGCAAACTCTATGATACGTCCTGCTGCACTACCACGAGATAAAAATGCACCTGCAAGGATAAACATAGGAATTGCCATCAAAGAGTACTTATTGAGTCCATCAAAAACATGCGAAGTGATACCCAAAACGTCAAAATCAGTAAATGCCATAGCTGTCAGAAGTGTACTAATACCCAACGATACAGCTACTGGAACTCCTACCATCATAAGTAGAAATAGAAGTCCGAAAAGACTAAGCATTATCATTGTGTACTCCTGATCTTTCTGTTGTATCGTGAATTACTTCATGTTCATTTGCTTTGAGAACTTTATCTGCATCCATGATAGATACTTCATAAATCTTCTCACCTGCTCTAAATGCAGCTCCTGCAAAAGCAATAGGAAGAACAAGCTGTGGTATCCACATAGGAATTTCTAAGTCGATACTCATTTCTCCAAAATCTGCAACCAATAGTACAAGCTCGTAACCAAAATAGGACATCAATGCTAGATAAACAAATGAAATCATATTTGAGAGAATTACAAAAGCTTTTGCAACGGGTGATGGAAACAGTCCCAACATAACAGTTACAGAGATATGAATACCTTTTTTAAAACCATATGCCGCACCAAACAACGCAGACCACATAAACAGGTAGTTTGTCAACTCACCTGCCCATGTAAGACTAGTGCCAAAGGCATATCTTAGCACAACATTTACGAAGGCTAAGATAACACCTAGGGCAATACCTATAACGGCTACATTCTTATTTATAGCGGCAACTCCTAGATCTAAGATCGTAAAGAATTTGCCCATAATATTCTCTTTCTATTTATTTTACAGCCTGAGCTTTTTTGATTAAATCTTCACCGATTACATCATAAAACTCTGGATATATTTTTTCCATTGTTGATTGCCAAGCAGCTTTTTGCTCAGGAGTTAGTGTATGGATAGTTAATTTACCCGTAGTCTTAGCATACTCTTCCATCTCTGCTAAAAGTTTTGCATCATCTTCAACAGCTAACTTTCTTTCAAATGCAGTTGCTTCTTTCATAGCTTGCATAACTTTACCTTTGTACTCATCTGGAAATTTATTCCAAAACTTTTCACTCATGATAACAAGGTATCCAAGGTAACCGTGGTTACTTAAAGTTAAGTCTGTTTGAACTTCATTGAACTTTTTAGTAACAAAGTTTGAAAGTGGGTTTTCAGCTGCGTCAACAACACCTTGTTGTAGTGCTGAGTAAACTTCTGAGAAAGGAAGAA
>DKEY01000191.1:0-4133 GCA_002469305.1 Sulfurospirillum sp. UBA6810 | reverse complement strand
TAAATCCTGCATCCCAATAATCAAGTGCTACGAAACCTTTTGCAGTAACTTTATCTTTTAACGCTTGTCCTACTTCACCATCAAGCACCGCATGTAAATGTTCTGTATCTCTAAATAAGAAAGGAAGATCGAAGATTTGCATCTCTGGAACTAAACTTGTAAACTTTGAAAAGCTTGGGATTGCTATGTGCGCATTACCAATTTTCAATGCTTTCATAACAGCACCATCTGTATAAAGTTGAGAGTTCGGGAAAACTACAACTTCAACTTTTCCAGCTGTCAATTCACCAACTCTTTTTGCAAAAAAGTCAGCTGCCTTACCTTTTGGCGTGCTTGAACTAACAACGTGACTCAACTTGATAGTGTAGTCTGCTGCTAATGCAGCTGTTGATAAAACTGCTGCTGCAGTTAATACTTTGATAAACTTTTTCATCAAATTTCTCCTTTTGGGTTATTTGCTTGGAGTATAATAAAAACATATGTATAAGTTATGTACTTTTATATAAATTTGAGGAAAGTAAGATGTTTTCTTTTTGCTAGTTACTTATGGTAACTTGTTAAGTAAAATTTTGTTACAACTTGTAGCCAAAGCCCTGTATATTTTTCAAAGCACCTTGTGGAAGTTTTTTTCTAAAGTTCTTTATCATAAGTCTTAGGGCATTTAGACTCATGTACTCATCACCCCAAAGTGAAGTTTCTATCTCTTCGTAGCTAAGTACACTCTTTTTCTTTAAAAGCATTTCTAAAAATTTTGCCTCTTTTTTGGTCAATTCAAATTTTTCATTTTCATTGAAGATGACTTTTTCCAAACTGTCATACACCCAACCCTCTTCTATGATATGCTGATTTTCATCTTCTTGTGTAGCTAAGAACTTTTCTAGTGCATCTATGAGTTTTGTTTCAGTGATTGGTTTTACGATATAACGGATCAGACCTAGTTCTACTGCTTCAAGCATATAGTCAACTTCTGTATGTGCTGATATGACTATGATTTCTATATTTTTATTTTCTTTTCTAACTTTTTTGGCTAACTCTATACCACTAAGGTTTGGCATCTTTATATCTGTGATAATCAAATCAAAATGTCTCTCTTGAAAGAGTTCATATGCTTGCATACCATCTTTGGCTAAAACAACTTCACTAAACATCAAAGAGAGCATTTCACTGACGTTTTTTCTAACTCCCTCATCATCTTCAGCGTACAAAACTTTGTACTTTGATAGTTTGCTTAGCATGGTTTGATTCATATTTGCTCCTTAGTTGTTGTATGATAATATATTATGTTTTTTATTTTGTTTAAAGTGGAGAGTTAAAGTTTGAAAATAATTCAAGAACACAATATATCAAATGTCATTATTTTTAGTTCTATGCTTATCATTATGTCCTTGATGTTGTTCAATGGATACTACTTTATAACAAAACAGTATGATATCTTGGAGCGAGGTATTCAAGATAGTAAAGAGTCATTTGTACTTTCACAAAAAAAACTCATCAAGCGAGAAGTTGACTCGATCATAGATCTCATAGAGTTCAAGCGAGAAAGTTTACAAAAAATCTATCAAAATGAAAAAACTATACAAAAAGAGTTATCAGCTTGGATAAGAAGCATACGTTTTGGGAAAAAAAGTGAAAACTATATCTTTGTGTATAAGCTTGAAAATCCTGAAGGTGGTGATAACTTTGCAAAAATGCTTATCAACCCAAACAGACCTGATTTGGAGGGAAAGTATATCTCTGATTCGTATAAGGACTCAGAAGGAAAGCAATTTCGAAAGATTTTTATCAAAGAGATTAAACTCAAAGGTTCTTCATTTGTAACTTACATGTATAAAAAACCAGCAGAAAATGAGATAAGACCAAAGATTTCATACTTTAGGCTCTATCCAGAGTGGAACTGGGTCATAGCTGCTGGAGCATATCTTGATGATATAGATGTCGAGATAGCTCAAAAAAAAGCTGTTTTGAAAAAAACAGTCCAACTTGAAATCACCTCAGCTGTTATCATTTTTCTGTTTTTCTCACTTATAGCAAATGCTTTTGCAATCTTTTTGGGAAAACGTATAGAGATATACCTTACTGCTTACAATGAAGAGGTAAAGAAGAAGACTGCCCAGCTTGAGGAATTTAACAAAACACTTGAGCGAAGAGTAGAGGAAGAGGTAAAAAAAGCGAGAGAACAAGAACAGCTACTCATACAAAAATCAAAATTTATAGCGCTTGGGGAGATGATAAGTAACATCGCACATCAGTGGAGACAGCCACTAAGTGAACTTTCTGCACTGATGATGACAATAAAACTAAAATACAAACTTGGACAATTAACCGATAGCGTGATTGATACAAAAAGCCAAGAAGCTGAAACTCTCTTGGAGTATATGTCAAAAACGATAGATGACTTTAGAGAATTTTTCATGCCCAAAAAAGAGAAAAAAGAGTTTTACATAAAAAATGCTATTGATGCTGTTATGAATATCATAGGTGCTACCACAAAACATAGAAATATAAAGATAGAGATAGATGTCAATGAAGATGAAAAAATAAATGGTTATAAAAATGAGTTTGAACAGGTTATCTTAAATATCATTACAAACTCTAAACAAATCCTCTTTTATGAAAATATCCAAAATGGGTATATAAAGATAAGACTTCACAAAGATACTCACTACTTATATCTTGAGATAGAAGATAATGGAGGTGGCATCAAGATAGAGCCAATAGAAAAGATTTTTGAGCCTTATGTCACGACTAAAGAAGATAGTGGTGGTACAGGTATAGGTCTTTACATGTCAAAACTTATCATAGAAAAAAGTATGGGTGGGATGCTCAGTGTAGAAAACACAAATGAAGGCGCTAAATTTACCATAAGGCTAAAAAAAGTTTAATGAGAGAGGCGCTTGGCGACTCCCCTCTCATAAGTTTTTATTTAGAGTTTGTGTATGAAATTGCTTAATGAAATTGTAAGGTATTTGAGTAAACCATCAGTTAACAACTTTAGTCTAAACTGATACTTTCACTTTGTGGCACTTCGAGCCATGGAGTTTTTCTTTTTTTTGTTCTCTTATGAGTGGATTCTTTCACTACTTCTTCTTTTTTTATCTTCTCTTTGACTTTGGCTTTTTTGATAACCTTTGATGTATTTAATACAAAATACTCAACCAACCTTTCATCCTTCACAACAACATATATTCTATCATTGAGATTTGCAATCTTTTTATCAGAAAAAAATCTTATAAAAGGCAGCTTTCCATTGCTTGTATCCGTACCTGCAACTTCATAAACCCAAAGACTCTTTTCGCCCTCAAGATACAGCGCTTTCACATAACCTTTTGCTATGCCATTTTTTCTTACATGTAAAGTTTCTATCTCATGTTTAACTTGTATTTGTTTGCTTTCTTCATAGGGTATGTATGTTGTTTTTGTACAACCTGTCCATATAAGAGGAAAAGCCAAAAAAAATACTCTTGCAAAATTCATCAATATGCCTTAATTGCAAGCTGGTGTATTGCCAGTATCTTTTGCAAAAGTCTTTAAAAACTTATAAAGTCCACTTAACTCTTTCTTATCTGTGATGATTCGTGAACGAGGGCACTCTTGTTTAAGCACTTCTGCCAATTTGTTATTTTTGTAAAAACTTTCCCACTCAGCAGATGTAAATTTTTTGCCCATCACATCACCTGTAAATCCACATGGTTCTTTTAACTTACTAAGGTATGTATTTTTACCAAAAACAACCCCTGCACTCGCACTCGTAACTAAAGTAAGGCAAACAACTATTGAAGCAACTAACTTATACATGAAAGAATCCTTTTTGAATGGTACTGATAGTCTAACATATAATTTTTATTATTTATATAAATTAGTAGTAAAAGTTATGCTCAAATAAATATCCAAGCTTATTTTTCACATGTTGCACTATTTAAGTTATTTGGATACAATTTGCTTCCGCTTTTCTTGTGGGGCTGACTTGGCTTCGACAGGAGTAGTTTTAGCTTATGGCTGCATGTCGCGAGTGAGGGTCTTGCGTTAGACAACCTTCAAACAATAACTGCTAATAACAGTAACTATCGTCCTGCTTACGCTGCTGCGTAAGTTTTAACTAAACTAGGACTGCTTCCACTTCCGATTCTATCCAA
>DKEY01000087.1 GCA_002469305.1 Sulfurospirillum sp. UBA6810 | reverse complement strand
TGTATGTAGAAGATGACTTAGAAGTGCAGGAAAATACTAAAATAATTTTTGAAGATTTATTTTTAGATGTTAAAACAGCAAATAATGGGCAAGAGGCGTTAGAAATATATAAACAAGGTAATTATGACATCGTCATAACAGATGTAAATATGCCAAATATGAATGGAATTGAGCTTATAAAAGAGATAAAAAAGATAGATATAACGCAAGTTGTTATTATTATTTCTGCGCACAATGAAACAGAATATTTTATAGATGGTATCCAAAGTGGTATAGATGGGTATATTCTCAAACCTATTGATTTTGAACAACTTTTTGTAACGCTGCATAAAGTTACATTGATAATACAGCAAAAAAAAGAGAATATAGAGTATAAGTTCTATATGGAAGAGTTGGTAAAAGAAAAAACCAAAGATTTAGAGAAAAATTACAATGAAATGCGATTACTCTTGGCTGCTGATAAAACAACAAGTCTTCCAAATGCAAACATGCTCTATCAATATCTTGATTTATACCATAAAGATGACATAAGTATCTGTATATTTAAAATAGATAATTGTAATTTTTTATCACAAACGTATTCTCACGAGATATGTGAGCAAATTGTTCAAAATTGTGCATGTTTTTTGCAGCTTAATTTTCCACCTGAAGCTATGATGTATAGATACTCAGAAGAGGATTTTGTTGTTGTGTTTGAAGAGGGAACAAAACAAGAGCTCATAGAGTTAGCTACACAGATTAATGCACTTTTCAAAGAGACTCCTGTTGCTAAGAATGTAGAAGAAAAAGATATATATATAACAGTTTCTTGTGGTATCGTTCATCAACAACCTCCTTATAATATCTTACGTAAAGCCAGAACGGTTTTAAATGAGCTTAGTAAACTAAAGATGGTTGGGCATTTTAATGTATATGATGAAAATGCTTATTTTATGAAAGAGTTAAAAACTGAAAATCAATGGTTTGAAAAGATAAGAGAGATTATAGAAGAAGATCATGTAGTCCCATATTTTCATCCAATCGTTTCCAATGAAACGCATGAAGTAACACGTTATGAGTGCTTGGTACGCATAGACGATGAAGGAGAGATTATCGCTCCAGCTGATTTTTTGGAGTCAATCAAAAAAGCTGGTCTTATTGAAAATCTTTCTATTATGATGATTAATAAATGCTTTAAGTTATTTTCAAAAACCAATATAAATTTCTCTATCAATATAACAAATGAAGATTTACTCAATGAAAAATTTGCTGATTTTGTTATAGCTAAGCAGCAACAGTATGCGATAGAACCTACACAAGTGATGTTTGAAATATTGGAAAATGTGATTTTAGATAAAAATTATAAAGCTCCTTTAGCAAATCTTGCAAAATTGAAAAAGCATGGTTTTTTACTAGCTTTAGATGATTTTGGGAGTGATAGATCTAACTTAAGCAGACTGGTGTCTGTATTGGATTTAGATTACATAAAAATAGATGGACAGTTTATAAAAGGTATTGATAAAAATGAGACAAATTTAAAGATAGTAGAAACCGTAGTTGAACTATCCCAAAAGCTACATATAAAAGTGGTCGCCGAATATGTATCTACTAAAGAAGAGTATGAGATCATAAAAAAGTTAGGTATAGATTTTTCACAAGGGTATTACTTTTTTAGACCGGAAAAAGAGACTGTAAAATGCGATATCGTTTAAATTTTTTTACACAATGAAACACAAATGAAACTATTCTTTGTTATTATTTTTTTAACAGGAGGTGCGGTATGTTGTATTTAATCTTGCTAGAAAAAAGCTCTGCTATGGATTACTTTGAATTTTTGTGTGAAGAATTTTTTAGACCTTTTATACCTTTTTCTAGTTGCATACCTACACCTCTTGAAGTCTTACATGTAACTTTTAAAAGATAAGCTTGTGAAAAATTCTTTTATGCTAGATAAGTGCAAAAAAATGTTTTTGTCGATAAAAAATAAGATTTTAAAAGTAGCAAATAGCGTCTTCTGATTTTTTTGATTCAAGAGGTTTTGTCAAGTGTAAGTTTATAACCTCTCCCTTTCAAACTTATGATAGCATCTTCATAATCAAGCTTTGTTCTAAGCCTTTTTATCAAAACACGTATAGTAGAATCAGCAACATTCTCATCATCCCAAATCTCATTTTTGAGCTGCGTATCGCTTACATGACCATCTATGTTTTTAACAAGTATATTGAGAAGTTTTTCTTCCTTTTGGGTTAAGATAGCCATCTCACCATCGATGTAAAGATACTTTGTTTGAAGATTATAAGTGATGTTTGGGCTGAGTTGTAACCAAGTGTTTTCGTGTTCTTTATTGCTTGTGTCTTTGATAATCTTTGTTACTTCAAAGATACTCTCCATAAGTTGTTCGCTGCTAAAAGGTTTTACTAAAAATCTAAATATATGCAGTTCAATACTTTTTAGAAAATACTCCGTTTCTTTATAAGCCGACATCACGATTATAAGTTGTTCAGGATTGATTTTTCTAATTTGATTTACTAAAACTAGCCCATCTTGAGTTGGGAGTTGAATGTCTGTTAAAACTAAAGCATATTTATTTGATTTATAAAATTCATAGGCATCTTTGATATTGTCACTTACATCAATGATTTCAAAAAAATTTTCCATAAAATCTTTAAGTTCATTTCTCAAATCGATGTCATCTTCAACTAAAAGCAGGGCAAGAGGGCTTTCCAAATGAGCAGTCCTAGATACAAATTTTTGAGAGTATAGCAAAAAATGAAACACGAACGCAACAATTAAATAATATGATATTGTATTAAAAAATGGAGACCAATATGATATCACTTATAGAACAACTCATAACTTGGAGTAAAGGTTTAAAACTGCTTTATGTTGAAGATGATATAGCTCTTAGAGAGGAGCTTAGTATCCTTCTTTCAGATATATTTGATGTTGTTGATGTATCTGAAAATGGAGAAGAAGGTCTAAGAAAAATATCTGAAAATAATTATGATTTGATTATAACAGATATAAGAATGCCTGTTATGAATGGAATTGAGATGATAGAAAAGCTCAAAAGAGAAGGTTCAAAACTTCCTATCGTTGTTTTTTCTGCACATAATGAGTCAGAATATCTCCTAAAACTCATAAATTTGGGCATTGATAATTTTGTTACAAAACCTATCAAGAGTGAACAAGTTTTTAGTGTTTTGCACAAAGTTATAGAGTCGATACATAAAACCAAGGAATTACGGAGGTACGAGCAAGAACTCGAAGTTGCAAATGCTGCATTAAAAAAATTGGTCTCAAAACAGTCAAAGAGTATAGACTTTAAAACTTCAGTTCTAAAGTCATATAGAGATGCTTTGTATGAAGTTGCTTTAGTTTCTGTGACAACTCCCGATGGTGTAATCAAAGATGTCAATGATAACTTTTGCAAAGCACTTGGTTTCACTAAAGAAGAAATCATAGGCAATAAACACTCAATATTTAAGCATCCAAGTACTGATGAACATTTATATAAAGAGATGTGGGAGATGATTTTAGCTAAAAAGATTTGGCATGGAATGCTTGTAAATCAAACAAAGACATTTCAAGCAGTTTATCACTATACAACGATTATCCCTATACTTGATGATAAGGACAATATTTATGAATTTATTGCTATAAAACAAGATTTGACAAAAATAGAAGAAGCCAATAATGCAAAACTTATAGATAGTGTAAAATCAAGTCACGATATAAAAAAAGATGAAATACTCAATATTTTGCCTTTTGCATCAGTTATATTTGATAAAAAATCAAAAATTACTCACTATAACAAACTATTTGAAAACTTTATAACAGACTTGATTGATGTAAACCACTATACAAAACTAGTTGCCAAAACTTTACATGTAAATGATGTTTTAGAGTTTAAAGGACTTATATCTTTAAAAGACAATGATTTTGTAGATACTATCTGCGAAATAAATGAAACCATAAATTTAGAAGCAAAAGTGAGCACAGTAAGAGGAGTAATTGATTTTATTATTAAAATCAAAAAACTTGATGCAAACAACTATATGGGTTCTTTGGTATGCAAGGAGGACTTAGAAACATGTTTCCTAGTTCAAGAGAGTTAATCCTTGATGCAACTGTCTCAAGGATGTGTTTATGTGATGAAAACACACTTATCGTATATACCGATAACAAAGAATTAAACTTTATAGACCTCACTAATTTAAAGATAAAAAAAGTTGTTCCACTAAGTCATGATGAAATTGGTGAATTTGATTATTATAATAGACCCATAGCTTTAAAAAAGCATTTTGCTTACGTCAAGCTTTCAACATCAGGGAAAGAGTATATTTTAACTACTCAAAATAAGATTGAAAAACAAGTAGCTTTTAATTACAACAAAAATCAAAAAATTACTAAAGCTCATTTTAGTGAAGATGCAAGCTTTTTAATTATCGGAAATGACAAAGGTAGAACTTGCTTTTTAGATGTAAAAGAGGGCTCATTGGTTTATGAGTTTCCTTATGCTGCTGATTCAGTAAGTGCAGTAGCGATTAGTCCAGAAAATAAATATGCTATTAGTGCCTCTTTTGGAAAAAAACTCCAAATCCTCAATATCAACACACTTGTTTTAAATGAAGAGATAAAATTAAGTAGCATCGTTGAGATGATACAATTTGTCTCCGAAGATGTTTTTTTAGCCATAACAAGAGATGGTTCCATCATCAAAATAGATGCAAAAAGCAAAAAAATCATCAAAGAAACCAAGCTAGCTGACACTGTTTGGCCAAGTGAGATATGTGTGTCGCATAGTAAAAAATTTGTTTATATCGGAACGAGAGAGTCAAGCATATATGCTTTACATGTAAAGTCACTTGATATGCTCTTTTGTATCAAACTAAACAAATCAGGTATAACAAGTTTGATTAGAACACCAAAGTATTTTATAGTTGGTTATAAAACAGGAGAGGTACAGTTTTTTAATCACAGAGAATTTGAAGAAAACTTTGTACTCTTTGTGAAGCTCAAAAAGATGGATGAAGCAGTTGCTTTGTTTAGTAAAAATATCTTTTTAATGTCACATCGTGAAACAAGAAGTATCTATGATATGTGGGTTGAACAAAAAGATACAATCGTACAACTTATGACAAATGGTTCGATTGATGAAGCACAAAAGATGGCATCTACTTTTATGTTCCATCCAAAGTGCAAGTTAGAAATGGAAGAGATAGAAGAGTTACAACCAGATTTGATGGCTTTACAAAGATTTATGAGGAGTAGTCATTTTGCTCAAGCTTATGATATAGTCGATAAAAAACCATCGTTAAAGGCAACACTTCTTTATGTAAAGCTTGAGGATATTTGGAAAAAGGCTTTGCACAAAGCACAAATACTTCTTTCAAGAGATCCAATTTTAAACAAAGAAAAAGCGAGAGAAGAGTTATATGCATTTGAAAAAGTTGAAGCAAAAAAAGAGATGATTGAGCGAATGCTCAAGTATGCAAATACTTTTGCAAGAGCTGAAATGGCAGTTAAAAATCAAAATTTTGGTCTATATTTTAAACTGGTAAAAGAAAATAACTTTTTAGAATTGACACCTTTGTATAAAAAAGTATTGAGTTTAGCTGATAAAGTAAAGATGAATGTACTTACTCACTTGAGAGAAAATGACTATATACTGGCTCTTCAAAATATAAAAATTTTAGAACAGTTTAGTATATATTTTGATCATGCAAAAAAATTAGAGGAGTTCGTCAACTCTCTTATGGTGATTGAGTACCATGTAAACAATAAAAATTTATTTGAGGCAATCAAAATCCAAAATAAACTTAAAATTCAAAGTTCATACGAGCCTGTTAGAAAACTTGAGGGGATGAAAAGAAGTTTTTTAAAAGGGCTTTTTGAGAGTATTGAAAGATTTGATTTAGATGAAGTATATGCGAAAGTTAGAGCTTATTTTGAAATTGATATTTGTAAAAAAGAGATAACAATGGTTATGAAACACTTATATATAGCTCAAATGCAAAAAGCTCTTATAAGCTCAAAAGAGAATGTGGATTGGTCAAAAACTTTTGAAAATTATGCACATTTTTTTCGTTTTGATAAATTAACATTTGATATTTTTGAAAAATTAGAACTTTCTATGTCTTTAGAAGAGTTAGAAAAAGAAATAGAGATAAAAAAACCAAATTTCATAAAAAACATTCTAATTTATAAGTAAAAATTGGTATAGCTTATATCTTTTAAAAAACTATTTACTCCAAAAAGGTATAATACAAATAAAATACAAACTTATCAGGATAATAAAATGCAACAGATATATGATTTAGTTATTATTGGTGGTGGCCCTGGTGGAATTGGTGCAGCAGTTGAAGCAAAAGTTTTGGGAATAGAATCGATCTTGATGATTGAAAAAGGTGAAAACCACTCTCAAACAATAAGAAAATTTTATAAAGACAATAAAAGAGTAGATAAAGACTATAAAGGTCAAGTTGTTGAACTACTTGGAAATGTGGATTTCAGTGATGGCACAAAAGAGAGCACGCTTAACTATTTTGATTCATTGCTAGACAATGATGAGATTGATACAGCTTTTAATGCTGAAGTTGAAAGTATAAAAAAAGTTGACGATGAATTTCATATCGTAACTGCTCGTGCTGGATATAAAGCTAAAAATGTGATAGTTGCGATAGGAACTATGGGTAAGCCAAATAAACCAGATTATAAGATACCTCCTTCGATAAAAGAGAGAGTAAACTTCAATCTTGATAAGTGTTCTCAAGGTGAAAAACTTCTTTTAGTTGGCGGGGGAAACTCGGCTGCTGAGTATGCGATAGAACTTTCAAAAACAAATACAGTCACACTCAATTATAGACAAGCAAAGTTTTCAAGACTAAATGATATAAATGAAAAAATTCTTCTTGAGTTTAATGGACAAGAAAAATTAAGATTAAGACTCGGTACAGATATCGTCTCTTTAGAAAATGAAGATGGTTTGGTAAAAGTTGAATTTACTGATGGCTACTATACTATATATGACAGAGTCATCTATGCAATCGGTGGAACTACACCTGTTGATTTTATCAAAAAATGTGGGATTACTCTTGATGAAAATGATAAACCAGAATTTGATGAAAATTATGAAACAAAAGTCAAAGGGTTATATCTTGGTGGTGATATAGCAGTAAAAAGTGGTGGCTCAATCGCAATGGCACTTAATCATGCTCATCATATCATTACGCACATCTTAAAAAATAAGTAGTTTTATGGAAAACAAGAACAATTCATTTTTAATGTTCCTAAGTATGGTTTTAGCTCTTTTGCTTACTGGTAGTATTGCATTTGGCTATTTTTTTGGTAACTTTGGTGGCATAAGTATAAAAGAGTTAAAGAGTAACTATGTTACAAAAGAGTCCATCAAATTTGCTGATTTACCACTTGAAATACAAAAGAGTTACATAAAAAAAGATGATATAAAAGTAAAACCAAAAACCAATAGTGGTTTAGAAAAAGTATTTGATGAACTTGGAAATCCACTTGATGTTATCGAGGGTGATATTGATGACTTGCAAGTCATCATCAAATCACTTCAAGATAGAGTAATGTTTTTGGAACAAGAAAATCTTTTTTTATCAAATGATAAAAATGAATTGTTAAAGATCGTTCAAAGTGAGAAATCTACAAGAGCCATAGAAGAATCTAGCTTACTCTCAAAAAATTTAGAGAAAATCAATGAAGCGGAAAAGCAACACTATCAAAACATCAGTGAACTCACTATGAAGATAAATGACTTGCAAAGGGAAAACATAGCGCTTTCTGATCAGTTAAATAGTGAAAAACAGGCTTTAAAAGATGAGATTGAAAAACTCAATCAAAAATTGATGCAAGAAAAGGCAAAAGCAGATTTATCTCAAGGAGAAGCTCTTAGGGCACAAAATCTCAAATATGACACTTTAGAAAAGCAAAAAATATCTCTTGAATCAAAACTTGAAGAACTTAATAAACTTTTAAAAGAAGAGAGAGAATCTCAAATCATAACCAATGCAAAAAAAGATAAGGATTTGGTAGAGTTACAAAACAAAATCAACGCTCTTATTATGGAAAAAAACACTCTTTTAACACAAAACAGCCAAAGTGTTATCACTCTGGAAAAAAAATATAGTTTAAAGCTAAAAGATATCGAACAAACTATTCAAAAGTACCAAGATGACAAAGTAGCCATAAAAGAGTCTTATGAAGCTAAGATAAAACAAAACACACTTGATTATATGAAGCTAGTAAATACTCTTAGAGATGAAAACAAAAAACTGCAAGAAGAGTTAAACAAAGTAAGCCAAAGTAGTATAGCTATACTTGAAAACAGTGAAAAAAGCTTAAAAGATAAAGAAAATGAGTATAAAAAGCTTTTAGAAGATATAACAAAAAAGTATAACTTTAATGTAGCAAGTATCAATGCCAAGAAAACTGATATAGAAGCAGTATTGCAAAAATCAGAACAAGAGATAGTATCTTTAAAGAAAGAGTTAGAAGAGTATAAACTAAAGGCGCAAAAATATAGTGATGAAATGTTACAGTTAAATGACAAAATTGCAACACTAGATACAAAAAGTCGCTCAGTTGATACAGAAGTAGCTGAACAAGTCAAAGAAAATGAAGAAAAACACAATAAAAACTATAAATTCTTAAATGAAAAAATTGCATCTTTAGAGTCACAACTTAAAACTTTAGGGGCTAAGTACACACAAGACATCCAAGAAGCTAAAATCTTGGCAACTAAAAAGCTAAAGGATACAGAAGCCAAATATACACTTTTAAATACAGATTTTTTAAAGATAAAACAAGAGTTACAAAAAAGAGATATAACACTCAAAAATCTCCAAGAAAATATCAAGTTAGTAAGTTCTGAAAAAGAGCATTTAGAAAAAAGTGAACATGAAAAGCTTATAGAGATAAGAACATCATTTGAAGATTTACAAAAAGAGGTGAAAAACAGAGAGAGTGCTTATCTAACTCAAATCAACAAACTAAAAGAGGAGTTAAAGCAGGCACAAGATATCGTAGCACTTAGAGAAAAAGATAAAGAAAAACTAGGAAGTTACTTAAGAGAGATAACTGATTTGAAAAAAACTCTCAAATCACTTGATGGGCAAATAGTGAGTAGCGATACTGTTCCTATCTCAGATAAAAAGCGAAAACTAGCGCTTCTAGGCTCAATCGAATGTGATGATATGAACTCTGGAAACTTTAAAGTTTCTCCTACATGTAAAACTAAAGTAGCAGAGTTTTTAAGCCAGTATAGTGCTGATAACTACTTTGAAGTTATTCCTATCGTAGGTAAAGGGGGATTTGGTTCTCTCAATAAACTAAGAAGTAATACAAAAGTGAATATACCAGATACCGAGATAGATAGGTTAACTGATTTGGCAAATCTAGGATTAGGCAAACATAGAGCAAAAGAGGGTGGTTGGCTTATACGTGAACAATTTGGTGATTTTGCAAAGATAAGTTATACTGTTTATAATATCGAAGCAGATGGTAAACGTGGCTTTGTGATACGTGTTTACAGGTAATGTTTTGAATTTATATCAGCATGAAGATGGTTATAGATACAACAGTGATTCACTCTTGTTGTATAACTTTATCTCAAATTTTAAGTTGCATGGTAAACTTTTAGATGTAGGTTCTGGTTGTGGTATCGTAGGGCTTCTTTTAAAAAGAGATTTTAAAGATATCTCTCTAAGTCAAATTGAACTTCAAAAGAGTCACTTTGAGATGAATGAAAAGAGTGCCCTTGAAAATAAGATTGAAGTAGAGCTTATCAATGATGATTTTTTAACTCATGCATTTAAAGAAAAGTTTGATTTTATAGTGTCTAATCCACCTTTTTATGACATGGGTTCCAAAAAAAGTGAAAATCTGTCACTTACTATAAGTCGCTACGCTGATAATCTCCCACTAGCACAGTTTTTTAAAAAAGTATCTCAAATCATCAAGCCAAGAGGCTCTTTTTTGTTTTGCTATGATGCAAAGCAGATTGATGCTGTTTTATTTGAGTTAAAAAACTATAAATTGAAGTTAGAACATATACAATTTGTTCATACAAAAGTTAGTAAAGATGCAAATCTGATGCTGATACATGCAAAGAAATCTTCAAAGTCGCTTACAAAAGTGATGTCCCCACTCATAGTACATAATACAGATGGAACGTTAAGCGAATATGTAAATAGTATATATGAGAAATCACAAACAAAGAGTAAAGTTTGGAAAAATTGATAAAACAAAATGGTTTTAATTATGCTTTTAATCCAAAAGCATGTGAAAGTTGCAAAGGTAATTGTTGTATCGGTGAGAGTGGGTATATCTGGGTGAGTACTCAAAATATCATGGATATAGCAAATCATCTAAAAATAGATATAGATAAGTTTATAACAGAGTATTTAACAAAAATTGGGTATCGTTACAGTTTAAAAGAGAAGATTTTTGAGGGTGGCTTTAGATGTGTTTTTTTTGATATAGAAAAAAGACAATGTAGCATTTATGATTTAAGGCCATTACAGTGTAGAACTTTTCCTTTTTGGGACCATTTTAAAAACAATATTAGTGAGGTTGAGGCTGAATGTCCAGGTATCTGCAAGTTATAATTATTCTTTTTTTCTTTAGCGGTTGTAGTTTTACAACACATCAAGTGCAACTAGGGAAAAAATCTTTTGAAAGTGAAGACTTGTTGATTATCCAAGCATTGGAATACCGACAAAATGCAGATTATCCAAGGGCTATAGAAACATACGCTATGCTTTTTGAACAGAGTGAAAAGATAAACTATATCGTAGAAGCGGCTAAAATGTCTTTTTTAACTTCAAATAACCAACAAACATATCTTTTGATAGAAAAAGCACTTAAAGCATCACCGAACAATCCAGATATTATGCGTATTTTGATTGGTCTTTATATGAAAGAAAATAAGATAGAAGAAGCTAGAGTAGAAGCTCATAAACTTCTTGAAGTAGAAAAAAATAGTAGAAATTTAACTATTGCAGGGAGTATATACTTTGAGTTAAAGTCCTATGATTTATCTTTAAAATATTTTCAAAGTGCTTATAAAGAGTCTGTTGATGAAATGGTGCTTTTAAATATGGTAGATGTTTTGTACAGTTATCTAGGAAGAAAAGATGAAGCTATATCCTATCTTGAAACTCATATTAGATTGCAAGAGTGTACTACAAAAATTTGTTTCAAACTCATCGAAATCTATGGTAAAGAAAAAGATATAGATGGGATTATATCTACGTATAAAAAGATGTTTGAGAGATACCAAGATGAACAATATGCTAAAAAAGTCGTTGAGTTATTGATTTATAAAAAAGATAAACAAGGAGCTGTTGATTTTTTAGATACAACAGGTTATAACCAAGAGATGCTTTTAGATATATATGTATCTTCAAGCGATTTTGATGGTGCCTTCAAAGTAGCACAAAGACTTTATAAAAAACATGATGATGTCAAGTATCTGGGGCAGATGGCGATCTATGAGTATGAAAAAAATAAAAATAATTTAGATGAAAAGATACTTGATTCTGTCTCTAAAAAGTTTGAAAAAGTTGTTGCAAAACTCGATAATCCTCTTTTCCTTAACTACTATGGTTACTTGTTAATTGATCATGACAGAGATATAAAAAGAGGTATCAAACTTGTTGAAAAAGCTCTTTTAAAAGAACCAAACTCACTTTTTTATCTTGATTCACTCGCTTGGGGATTTTATAAACAAAACAGATGTCTTGAAGCTAAAGATATCCTTGATAAATTTATAAAAAATGTTGATGAAGAAGAGGTGCAAATGCACTATAAAAAAATAGAACAATGTATTAAGGAAAAGCATAAATGATTTTAGATGAGATTATTTTAAAAACAAAAGATGATTTGGAAAGAAGAAAAAAAGAGTTTTCGACTGATTGGTTGGGCAGAAGCTTGGCTTTTAACCCTTTTATGCCACGTGATATAAAATCTTATCTGACTTCTACAAAAGAAAATCCATATAGAATTATTGCTGAAGTTAAAAAAGCAAGCCCAAGCAAAGGCATCATCAGAGAAGATTTTGATCCACTTTTTATAGCACAAGAGTATGAAAAAGGTGGCGCTGATGCTATTTCTGTACTTACTGAACCTCATTATTTTAAAGGAAATTTGGAGTATCTAACGGGTATCAGAAGATATGTAGCTACTCCTCTTTTGAGAAAAGATTTTATCGTTGATGAATACCAAATCTTAGAAGCTTTAGTATATGGAGCAGATTTTATACTGCTTATTGCAAAAGCTTTGAGTAAAAAAGAGTTAAAGTCTTTACTAGAATATACTTGGAGATTAGGGATGGATGCCCTAGTTGAAATTCATGATAAAGAGGATTTGACAAAAGCTATTTTTGCTGGAGCAAACATCATAGGAGTCAATCACAGAAATTTGGATACCTTTGAGATGGATATGAGCTTAACTGAAAAACTAATGCCTCTTATTCCAAATGGGAAGATCATCGTTGCGGAGAGTGGTTTAAACGATAAAGAGACTATCGTACATCTCTCTAAAGTTGGAGCAGATGCTTTTTTGATTGGAGAACACTTTATGCGTAAAGAGAACATAAGTGAATCCTTGCAAGAGTTAAAGAGAGTCTAAGATGGAACATCTCTATGCTCCTTGGAGAGATGCTTATATGAAGCGTTTAGGAGAGGGAGAATGCCCTTTTTGTTATATTGTAACCCATTCAACGCAAGATGAAGAAACAAAGGTTTTGTACAGAGCAGAGCACTGTTTTATAGTGATGAATCTCTATCCCTATACACCTGGACATTTTATGGTTATTCCAAACCAACATACAGACAAACTAGAAGAGTTGGATATAACAGTTTGGAATGAGATAAATGATTTGGTACATAAGTGTGTAAAAATGCTCAAAGCAGAGTTACATGTAGGTGGGATAAATCTTGGCATGAATTTAGGACGTGCCGCTGGTGCTGGTATAGCAGAGCATGTTCACTATCACATAGTTCCTCGTTGGGAGAGGGATACAAACTTTATAACGACTATTGCAAAGACAAGAGTGTATTCAGTAGATTTTGATGATTTGTATCGAAAGATAAAAAATTTAATACCTCAATATATCAAGTAGGCCTTTTATTTACCTCATATTAAAGGTATTACTAATATACTTATCTTAGATTGTGAATTGTGGAATTACTATGAAACTGACTTTGTCGAAAATAAATTTTTTAAATATAGTCTTTACTGCCTTATTGTTTATCATATCTATCTCGTATTGGGAAGTGTATAGCTCTTATGAAAATTTCAATAAGCAAGTTATACGGATGCAAGATAGATATATTGAGTCAAAAAAAGAGCTTGCAAAAGAGCAAGTTATAAAACTTACTGAACGAATACAAACTCAAATCAACATAACGTATGATATCTTTGAAAAAAACTTGATAAAAGATGTGGATAATGCCATCTCTCTCTTTTTTGAAATAAAAAAACAAAATAATACAAAAAATACAAATGAAGCTTTGAAAATTTTTGCTGAAAGATTAGATAAGATAAAAGTAAAGCATAGTGATGAATATTTTTTTATTTTTGACTTAAAATCAAACTTCATATACCATGGCAATGATAAAAATCTTATTGGAACTAGGTTGTTTGATATACATGGAGGAACAAGAGCACTTTATGTGTTGGTGGATCAAGCTTTACAAAAAGGTGAGAGTTCTGGTATCTACATGTGGAAAAATCCCCTAACCAATAAAGTAGAAGAAAAATTTGCATATATAAAACGTATAGCTCATACAGATGCTTTTATAGCAAAAGGATTTTATACAAAGAGTGTAGAAAATAGAATTCAAAATGATATTATTTCATTGATAAAAAACCTTAGATATGGCACACAAAATGATGGATATATGTGGATACACTCTCTTGATGGTACCATGATAGTCCATCCTATCCAAGGATTTTTAAATGGAGAATCTGTTTATAATTATAAAACCTCTGAGGGCAGATACTGTTTCCAAGAGATGAATGCCATAGCAAAAGAAAAAAATTCTGGATATTTAGAGTATTTGTGGAAGTATCCAGGCAGTGCAGAGCCTGAAGAAAAAAAGATTTCATTTGTTAAGAGTGTTGGGCATTGGGATTGGGTTGTTGGCAGTGGCTTTTACTTTAGAGAACAGTTAAAGTTAGTTGAAAATGAGAAGAGAGAACTTCATAATCAGCTCAATGATAAGCTTTCATCACTATTTATCATTCTTATTATAATTTTTGCAGGTTCACTTGGTATAGCTTTTTATGTAAGTAAAAAAATCAAGCATATAGAAGATGAAAAAGAAAAACACTTCAATATGCTCTCGCAGTACAAATTTGCTTTTGATGCAAGCTCCATCATCTCAAAAACAGATATATTTGGCAATATAACATATGTAAATGAAAAATTTGAGCAAGTCAGTGGATATACAAAAGAAGAACTTATAGGAAAAAATCACAATATCCTAAGGCATCCAACAATGCCAAGGGAAGTTTTTAGAGAAGTTTGGAATGTGATTAGTGCTGGTGGCATTTGGAAAGGTGTTATTAAAAACCTCAAAAAAGATAAGCTTAGTAGCTACTATGTTAGTATAACTATCATTCCTATCAAAAATGAAATGGGTAAAATAATAGAATATGTTGCTGCAAGCGTCGATATAACAGAGCTTATCGAAAAAAATGACAAGTTAGAAAACTTGGTTTTAACAGATAGTTTGACAGGGTTAGGTAGCAGGATAAAACTCTTAAATGATTTGCAAAAAAATGAAGATAGCATACTGGCGATTATAGATATCATAAGATTTACAGAGATTAACGATACTTTTGGACAACATGTTGGTGATAAAATTATCAAAGAAGTTGCAAATGAAATTTTCGAATTTACTAAAAGTACAACAATGCTCTCATATAGGCTTCATGCTGATGTTTATGCCATTCTTTGCAAAAAGTGTAATCCAAATGATTTTGCACTCAAAATCAATAATTTTATAAAATATTTAAAATCATTTCATTTTGATAAAGATGAAGCAAATGTAACATTTGATTTTGTTGCTGGAATTTCTCATGGAAATTATGAAGCCTTGGCTTGTGCTGATATGGCGCTTAAAAATGCGAAAAGAAACAATATCCCTGTAAGCATTTATGCTAAAGATGACTCTTTGTTAAAAGAGTACCAAAAAAGTGCAACATGGATGAAAAAAGTAGCTCTTGCGCTTGAAGAAAATAGAATCTTGGTCTATTTTCAACCAATCTACTCTTATGAGAGCCAAAAGGTCGTAAAATTTGAAGCATTATTGAGGCTTGAAGATGAAAATGGTACCATAGTAAATCCAGGTGAATTTTTAGATGTGATAAAGCAAACAAGTTTATACTCAAAGGTTACACAGACAGTTTTAAGAAAAACGATAGATAAATTTAGGTTTTTGAGAGATTTTTCTTTTTCTGTAAACCTAACTCTTGAGGATTTACTCAACAAAGAAACTATGCAGTATCTATACTCTATAACAACTGCTGCTGATATCTTTGAAAACCTTGTTATAGAGATAGTTGAATCACAAGAATTAGTTGATTTTGAGCATGTCAAAGAGACTCTTGATGAGTTTAAACAAAAAGGAACAAAGATTTCCATAGATGACTTTGGTACAGGATATTCAAACTATAACTATCTCAGAAAGCTTGATGCTGATTTTGTAAAAATTGATGGAAGTATCATAGAAAATATTGATGATAAAAAAACCAAAGAATTGATAGCAAGTATCGTGGATTTTTCAAAGAAAAACGGTATGAAAACCATAGCCGAATTTGTAAGTTCAAGTGAAATTGATAAAGCAGTACAAGAACTTGGTATTGACTATGCTCAAGGCTATTATAGAGGCAGACCATCCCCTCTAATAGAAGAAATTTAGATACAATAGCAAAAAATTTTAAAGATTCACAATGTTAAAAACTGTAAGTATAGAAGAGTTTATAAAAAATAAATCAAAATATGATTTGATTATAGACGCAAGAAGTCCAAAAGAATACGCTGAATCAAAAGTACCAAATTCTCAAAATTATTTTGCTCTAAATACAGATGAACACCATGAAATAGGTACTATATACAAACAACAATCTCACTCTTTGGCAAAAGTACTGGGTGCTAGCTATATATGTAACAACGTATCTTCACATGTAAAAGAGATATATAAAAGTTTTCCTCTTGGTTCTCGCATAGGAATATATTGTGCAAGAGGGGGATTGCGTTCAACTTCAGTCGCTACCATACTCTCTGGAACAGGTTATCTAGTAGAAAAGATAGAGAGAGGATATAAGGATTATCGCAAATTTGTTTTAAACTATCTTGAGACTTTTGAGCATGAAAAATTTATAACACTTGGTGGTAATACAGGTTGTGGAAAGAGTGAAGTGTTAAGACAACTCTCTCCAAGTCTTGATATAGAAGCTATGGCAAATCATTTTGGTTCAACTTTTGGTGGTGTAAACGGCTCGCAACCTAGTCAAAAAGAGTTTCAAAACAGTATCTGCGATAATTTACTAAGTTTTGATTCAAATGAATGGATATTTGTTGAAGGAGAGAGTAAAAAACTAGGCTCTGTCGTTCAACCAGACCTTTTATACAAGCGAATACACTCCAGCGTAAGAGTAGAAGTTACCGCACCACTAGAACAAAGAGTACAGAGGATATTGAAAGACTACATAAATATAGACGAACAATTCTTTTTCTCTTGCATGAATCATATCAGTCCTTATATCTGTAAAAACTCTAAAGAAGAGAGCATAAAAGCTTTTGAGCACTCTGATTTGGCAAAAGTAGCAGAGATTTTATTGGTTGAGTACTATGATAAAGTATATAAAAAACCTACAAAGATTGATTTTACGGTAGATACAGAAAATCTTGATAAGGCAATCGTGGAACTTAAAGATATAAAAGAGAGACTGGAAAAAGCAAAATAATAAAAATATTTATTATAAATATTATTTATAATTTAAGCAGAGTGAAAGTTATTTTTATGAATAATACTAAAAAATATTTATTAATATATAAAAGGATGAATATGAGATTAGTGTTATTTGTAACCTTGTTTTTCCCATTTATGCTTTGGGGACATTTTCAAATGGTTTTACCATCAAAATCTATCGTAGAAACTCAAAATGATGCCAAGATAGATATAGCATACAAATTTACTCATCCTTTTGAAGGGCATTTGATGCATATGCAAAAGCCAAAAGAAGTTGGTGTTTTTAGAGATGGTAAAAAGGAAAATTTACTCGATAAACTTTTACATGTAAAGAAAGAGGGCTTTGATACTTGGAAAGCAGCTTATAAGTTTAAAGAACCAGCAATGTACCAGTTTTATGTAACACCACAACCTTATTTTGAGCCTGCAGAGGAAAAGTTTATCATACACCAAACAAAGGTTATCATCGATGCTTATGGCGTTGGTGAGGGTTGGGATGAACCAGTGGGCTTAAAAGCAGAGATTATCCCTCTTACTCGTCCATATGGATTATATACAGGCAATATCTTTAGCGCAAAAGTACTTTACAAAGGGCAATTGGCAAAAAATATAGAAGTTGAAGTCGAACTCTACAATGAAAAAGGTTATAAAGCTCCAAGCGAAGCACATGTAACACAGGTTGTAAAAACAGATGAAAATGGTATCTTTCATTTTGTTATGCCTAAAAGTGGTTGGTGGGGGTTTGCTGCACTTCTTGATGATGACATAAAAATCAAAAAAGATTCACATGAGTACCCAGTAGAACTAGGTGCACTTATCTGGATTTATTGTGAAGATATGAAATAATGCATATCAGCGAAGGTGTTTTAAATCCAAACATATTGATAGCAGGGACTGTTATAAGTTGTGGATTACTCTATATTGGCTTTAAAAAACTCGACCAAGAAAAATTAACTTTGAGTGCAGTTTTATCTGCACTCTTTTTTATAGCTTCTTTTATCCATATCCCCATAGGACCTACTTCTGTGCATTTGATTATGAGTGGGATTATAGGGGCATTTTTAGGGTTTGGGGTATTTGTTGCTATCTTTGTAGGACTGTTTTTACAAGCTTTGCTTTTTGGCTATGGTGGGTTAAGTGTTCTTGGTGTAAATCTTTTGATTATAGCAACACCAGCTTTGTTATCGTATTTTATACTCTTCATCAAACCTAAAAAACTTTGGCAAGAGAAACTTATATACTTTTTAGCAGGAAGTTTACCTATAGTAGTTTCCGCTTTTTTACTTTCACTCATCCTTGTTTTAAATGGTGAAGAGTTCTATACTGTTGCAAGTGTTAGCTTTCTCTCAAATATACCTATCATGATTATAGAGGGACTTCTTGTTGTCCTGATTTTTGAGTTTATCAAAAAAGTTTCCCCAAAAATTTTGGAGAAGAGATGCTAAAAAAAATATTGTTTTGTCTTATTGTATCTCTTAGCATGGCAAATGCTCATGCTTTAAAAGTCTTCGCCAACGAAGAAAATGGAATCTTACATGTAAAGGCATATTTTACTAAATCTTCACCATGCAAAGGCTGTAAAGTAGAGCTTGTAGATGAAAAAGAAAAAGTGTTTACCTCAGGTATCAGTGATGAGTTTGGAGAAGTTAGTTTTCCCATAAAAAAACAAACATTTAAGATAGTTGTGATAGCATCTATGGGGCATAAGGGCATAAGTGAATTTACAAGTGAGCATCCTATAAAAGAAGAGAGTGATATACAGGCTCTTTTAAAGATTTTACTTGCACTAGGCATCATAGGGGCTGTTTTTGTGCTGTTGCAGTTTATCAAAAGGAAAAAAACATAAGAGTAGGTATATCACTAATAGCCATCTTTATATACAGCTTTAATGTAGGATTACACCAAAGTCTTTATATCTCTTTTTTGCCTATCGTTTTGTTTTGTATATGGTATGCAAAAGAGAATTTGCCTCAAGTACTAAAGAAGCTACTATTTCTTAATATATTCATTGTTATCGTTACTTTGAGTGTTCTTCTCTCTCAAAACTATGACTTGGCACTTTTGATTTTTATACGCTCAAATATGGTTTTATTTGTTATATTATCACTCTTTGCCAATAAAGATATTTTTGAGATAACATTGGGGCTTCAAGAATTAAAAATCCCCCCAAACATAGTGGCTCTTTTTTTCTTCAGTGCAAAGTTTATATTTTTACTTGGTCTTGAGTTGCAAAAATTTAGAAAAACTTTACATGTAAGGGGATTTGTGGCTAAAACTTCTTGGTTTACCTACACAACCTATGGAAATTTTATAGGGATGCTCATCATTAAATCCTTTCACAATGCCAAAAAACTTCAAAATGCTATGATAATTCGAGGATTTGATAAAAAAATATATACCCTCTCAAGTACAAATACTTTATATAAAACAGAAGTTTTACTGCTTGGGTTAGTGGTGTTGAGTCTATTTGAGATAGGAAAGATTATATGAGCTGTTCGATTGATTTAAAAGATATCTGTTTGAGCCTTGATGGAAGAGAATTGTTTACAAATATATGGCTAAATGTATCGCACAAAGAAAAAGTTGCTATCGTTGGGGCAAACGGCTGTGGTAAAACAACTTTACTGGAGATGTTAGCAGGCTTAAAATCAAAAAACAGTGGTATTTTTGAACTGTTTCACACTAAAATAGAAGAGAAAAAAGACTATAAGCCCCTCAGAGAGCTTGTGGGTTATCTCTTTCAAGACTCAAATGACCAGTTTCTCTCTCCTATTGTCAAAGATGATATAGCCTTTTCGCTTTTAGCAAGAGGTATGGATAAGGAAGAGGCACAAAAGAGGGTAGATATGATTCTCGAAGATTTTGATATTGTACATTTAAAAGAGAAGATTGTATATAACCTCTCAGGAGGTGAAAAAAAGCTTATTGCACTTGCTGGTGTTTTGGTGTGTGAGCCAAAACTAATGCTCCTAGATGAGCCTACAAACGCCTTAGATAAACAGATGCAAAAAAAGCTCTCTGTTATCTTGAAAAAGATAGATAAAAGTATCATCGTTGTTTCACATCATAAAGAATTTGTAGAAGATTTTGCAGATACTATCTATGAAGTACAAGATAAAAAGTTAGTGAGAATTACTTAATTTTATAGCTTCGATTACAGCGTTTATATAACTAACAATTGAAGGTTTTTTATCTTTATATGCTTTATCAAATGCTGTTCCATGATCAACAGATGTTCTGATAACACTCTTGTTTAAACTGACATTGATACTCTCATCAAAATAGAGAGTTTTAAGAGGTATAAGCCCCTGATCATGGTACATACAGATATAGTATGTAAAATTTTGCATATTATTTTGTGTAAAAGCGGTATCTGGAACTAAAGGTCCCTTAAATACGCTTTTATCAAGCTTTTTATTGGCTTTTTTAATCGCTTTTTTGATTTTAATATCTTCATCACCAATAACACCGTTATCACCAGCGTGAGGGTTAAATCCAAGCACAGCAATATTTTCTACATGTAAGAAATTATATATATCTAAAAAGAATTTTACTAACGCTTTTTTCTTTATTGTTTTGCTTACATCTTTAAGTGGAATGTGGTGTGTAAAGAGTATAGTAAAAAGTTTGTCACAACCAAGCATCATGATAGTTTCACTATCTATCATCGAAGCTAGTGCATCTGTATGTCCTTTAAATTTTATACCAGCTTTCGACCATGACTCTTTGTTGATAGGCAAAGTAACAACACCTACCACTTTTTTTTCAAGGGCTAATTGAACGGCTTGTTTAAAAGAGCTAAAGGAAGATGCACCTGCATCTTTTGTAGATATACCAGGGAGGATTTCAAAGTTTTCTCCGCAAGGGTGTATGATAAAATCTTTTGGTATATCTATGCCAAGAAGAGAACTTCCCCATGTAAGCATAGTTTCATTGATACAGTATATTGGCTTACAGTGCTTTTTTACCTCATCGTGTGCTCTAAGAGCTATCTCTAAGCCAATACCGTTTAAATCACCAATGCTTATAGCTAATTTTTTCATTTTAAAATATCTATCATCTCTCTTACAGCAGTTTCAAAGCCTGTAAATACGCTTCTAGCAACTATACTTTGTCCGATATTTAGCTCAATAATCTCCGAAATTTGTGCGATTGCCTTTACGTTTTGATAGTTCAATCCATGCCCAGCTGCAACTTTGAGACCTATGCTATTTGCTTCTTTTGAACTATTTTCTATCTGCTCAAGGGCTTGACCCAGTTTTACATGTAAGGCATCTCTTGGAAGCGCTAAGTCTTTGATAGAGTGTTTTGTATATCTTAAGTTACTAAAAAGCATGGCATAAACGTTAGCATAGTGTCCAGTATGAAGCTCAACCCACTGTGCTTCAACACTCTTTGCCATCTTGATTTGAAACATATTTGGGTCTATGAAAACAGATAGCTCGATATTTTCTTTTTTTAACTGTTTGGATATTTGTGCAACTCTTTGAAAGTTTTTAATCAAATCAAGTCCACCCTCAGTAGTTACTTCTTCTCGTTTTTCAGGTACGAGTGTGATGCGGTGAGGATTGAGTGAGATAACTTTATCTATCATCTCTTCATCAATAGCACACTCCATGTTCACAGGAAGAGCAGAGTTTTCTATGATACGCACAGCATCATAATCGTTGATATGGCGTCTATCTTCTCTTAAATGTATAGTTATCTGATCAGCACCCGCTCTTTTTACTAAAGATACAGCATCCAAAGGGTCTGGATCATTTATCTTTCTTGCTTCTCTTAACACCGCTATGTGGTCTATATTTACTCCTAGAAGCATCTTTCTCCCTTTCTAAAATTTAGATATATATTATCAAAAATTGAATTAATAAATAGTAATCAATGTAAAAAAGGCTAGAAAAAGAAAATCCTAAATTTGATTATGTGGATTGCATCGTTGTTTTTATTGTTTTTTTTTAGTGTTTTATTTATATAACTTAAAAATTTAGAGTATATCAATAAGCAAAAATTCATCAAAATTCGTGTTATAATAATTGCATATTGTGGAAAAAGGAGTAAAGATGAATTTTAGAACAAAGATAATCGGCTCATATATCGTTATCATCTGTGTTTTAATCATATCAAATGTGATTGTTTTTAACAAAATAATGCAAGTTGAGGAAAATGTAAAAGAACTTGATACAGTATCTTTTAAAAGTATTACACTTCTTTTAGAAGCAGATAGCGATGCTTATCAGTCAAATTTGGCAATGCTTAGAGCGATAAATGATAATCAACTTAAAGATTTGGACAAGCTTATAAAAAGTGGTATTTTAGAAAATCTACAGCAAACTCATGACAGATTTGGAAAGTTTCAAAAGTTGATTGAATCACACTTATCAAAAGATATAAAATCAAAATTTGATGATTTTTATATAAAGCATAAAAAACTTCAAGGAGATACACAACTTTTAATAGAGATGGTAAAAGAAGCTTCTTACTATAAAGCAAAGAAATTCTATGTGAGTGATTATCTCCTCAATTTTGAAGCTATGAGAGATATGCTAGATATGTTTACAGAAATTTCTTATAAAAACATTGATCAAGAGTATGCAGCAACACTATCTTTGCTAAACTCATCGAAAAACAACTTTATCATTTCAGCATTAGTGAGTATCTTGCTAGCTATTGTTTTCTCTGTTTTACTTGGTCGTACTATCAAAAACTCAACTTCTACCCTCAATGAGAGATTTGAAAATCTTGCAAGTAATGATGCGGATTTATCAACAAGACTTGATATAAAGGGTTTAGAAAAAGAGTTTGTTGATATAACGCAAAATGCAAATAAATTTATAGAAAAACTACAAGTTATCATAAACAATTCTAAAACAGTTTCAAGTGAAAATTCTGCTATAGCAAGTGAACTTTCATCAACTGCCATGAGTCTTGGTAAAAATTCTGAAGAGCAGAGTAATTATGTAAATGATACAGCGAGTAGGGGAAAAGGCTTGAGTCAAGAGCTAGTGGCTTCAGTAGAAGATGCTAAAAAATCCCAAACAGAGTTGTCTGCAACACGCACAGAAATGTCAAAAATGACAAGCAAGATAGATATCTTGCAAACAGCTATGCAAGAGACGATGCAAAGCGAACTCTCTTTACAGAGTAAACTTTCTCAAGCTTCACAAAATGCAAATG
>DKEY01000107.1 GCA_002469305.1 Sulfurospirillum sp. UBA6810 | reverse complement strand
GTTTGTCTTTCTCTCTATTTTTTCTTACTTCTTCCTCAACTCTATTGGATAATTCTTGATTGAGTTTGAGTAGTTTTTTATGATTTATGCAAGCTAAAATTGCATTATCAAGTTTTATATATAAAGAACGTAGGATGGATTCTATCAAATCAACTGAACTATCATTTTGTACAAATAAAAAGCTTAAAATCCCCTCACCTATACTCATATAAAGAGATTTTGAATTATCATCATTTATCACTGTGTACCATTTATCAGAGATATTTTTTGGCTTTATCTTTGAAATTAAAGACTTTTTTCCCTGCCCACAAAAAACAACATATCTATCTTCTACTTTTTCCCAATATACACAAACAACAGCTCCTGTTTTTCTTGAAAAAACTCTCAAAAAATAGTTTATCATGCTCTTTTTATCTAAAGATGTGCCAATAGCACTCACACACTCATATGTGACTAAAAGTTGTTGATTAAAATGCATCACACTACTCCAACAACACAGGTGCTGTTATAAAACTCTAAGTTAAATTGTGAAGTGTTAGCAATCTCTCCTATGGAAAGAGCTCCTATAACATCTACATTTGAACATGCCCCACTTATAGCTTCCAACTCTTTTACAAAATTCTCATGAGAATACTTCTCTCTGCCTAAGCAACTATACACTATACAAAAACTTGGTTTGTTTATAAAGCTCTCCTTGGCAATAACAATAGACTTTAAAGCAGCATTTACTAAATCTTTATCATTTATAGTTCCGATAGAGGCTATGGTGTCTTGGTTTATTTCTCCAACCATATGAAGTACTTTTCCATCTGTTGTTGTTGGTATTCTTACAATTTTTTCTCCATATGTACACTCAAACATAAAAGGATGTTTAAGTCCAATAGAAAAAAGATTTTCCTGAGTTACTTCAAGGTCAAAGTTTTTTTTGATATAGTTTTTATAATAGCTAAAAGCATCTTGCCCATCTATGCATTTTATAGTAGTTTCACTTGCTTCTGTTATAACAAAAAAATCTTTTTTAGCTATATATCCATGATTTACACCAATAGCACATTTTTTTGGACTTTTAAGAGAGATAATAGCGTTTTGAGTAAACCTTTTGCCATTGTAGATTATATTTTTATTTATCATAGTAGTTTTGCCACATCCAGCACCAAACATCACAGCATTTTCAGGAGTATTAGAAAATATCTTTTCCAATTTTGAGTTTATATGATTGTCGAGTCCATCTGCAAAAACCATGTAAGTATGACACTCATCACAGCTATCCTCAAACTCATCATTGCAAATAATATCTATGTGTATATCATCACTCAATTCACAAACAAATGCTTTATCTACATACAAAGTGCTATGATAAAATATCATCGGAAATACTGCTCCAACCCAATACGCCCTCATCTCATCTTTTAAACTCTCAAAATCAAACTCTTCTGCAGCATATATAAAATATCTCTTTCCCTCTTTAACAAAATCAGTAACTTCATTGGCTGAACTGATTATATGAAAACGACTAAACATTACAATGCTCCAATCACACAAGTTTTATTATAAAATTCGATTTTTTCTCTGTTTACATTTGCTATCTCGCCTAAACTTAGTACGCCCCATAAGATAGTGTTTTTATCAAACTCATTGGCAATACTTCTTAATTCATCCTCAAAAGATGTATCCAAATACAATAACCTTGAAATACAATCTACAAGCAAAGCTTGTTTTGGTTTTTTGTTTGGCAAATTTTTGATAGCACAGAGGGCGGCTTTTCTTGATGCATCTATCAAATCTGATTTGCTACCTTTTAGTACAGAAATCACCGCATTAATATCAATATTGCCAACGAGGGTTATACTATTACCATTTGTCGTGATAGGATCTCTTACGATGGCCTCTTTTGAGTATCTATTTATACCAAAAGGATAGCCTTTAGCTATATCAAAAAAATTATCTTTATTTATCAAAGTTTTACTATGTTTTTCAATAATATTTTTATAGAACTTAAATGCATCCATATAATTTATCTGTTTTAACTCACAGTTTTTTGAATCAGTAACTATAAATGGACCTTCTAACTCACTCCAACCATGTTTTAACCCGACACCCATCAAATCATATGAACCTATGATAAGAGCTGCATCTTGATACATATCATAATTTGAAAATATAACAGGTTCTTGTTTCAAAGTGAGTTTTCCAGCTCCACCCCCTATAATCATCGCATTTTCACCAATGAGTTCAAAAAAGCTTTCCAAAAAATAGTCTATCTTAGAGGATAATCCATCAACAACTATCATAAAAGAATTGAGCTTTTCTAAATCAGGTATCTCTAATTCACCATCCATATGTTCAATTATCAAAGCTGAAGTACAAGGCGACATTTTTGCAAGAAGAAATCCCTCTTCATAAGTTTGTTCATGAAAAACGATTCTAGGGAAAATTCCTCCTACAATAGCCACATCTTTTGGTAAATCTTTCAACTCAAACTTACTATTTTGAGCAACCAAAAGAAGATATTTTCCTTCTTTTAAACTATTATTTAAACTATCTTGAGACTTAAAGAAATTGACATTTTGAAACATTTCAAACTCCTTTATGGTTCTATAAACACTATCATAATGTAAAATCGTTATATTTGTGTTACATAAGACAAATAGTATATTAAGTGAAAAAAATGTAAACTCTAAGATAAAAAAACGGAGGAATCAATGGAACAATTTTTAAAAAATTTAAAAAACTCAGCAAAAGTAATTGCTTCGTTAGAGCCGTGTATAAAAAACAAAATACTTTTACAAATGGCAAATGCACTAAGAAGCAACAAAGAGAAAATTATAAATGAAAATAAAAAAGATATAGTTGATGGAAAGAAAAACAATCTCAGCTCCGCCTTGCTTGATAGATTGCTACTTGATGAAAATCGAGTTGAATCAATGGCAAAAGCGATAGATGAGATTGCAAGCCTTAAAGAGCCTGTTGGAAGAGTGCTAGAGGGTTGGGTAGTTCCAAGTGGACTAAGAATCGAAAAAGTTTCTATCCCAATTGGTGTTATAGCTATCATCTATGAAAGCAGACCAAATGTTACAAGTGATACAGCTGCGCTTTGTTTTAAAAGTGGAAATGTTTGTGNNGTTTTAAAAGGTGGGAAAGAAGCTGCAAACTCAAACAAAATCATCGCTGAAATTTTACAAAGTGTTTTAGAAACAAATAATTTACCAAAAGAGATAGTTTCACTTATCCCTGATAACTCAAGAGAAGCTGTTGCAAAGCTTATCAAGATGGATAAATATGTAGATTTGATTATTCCAAGAGGGGGAGAAGCTCTTATAAAATATATAAGCGAAAACTCTTCAGTCCCAGTTGTAAAGCATGATAAAGGGCTTTGCCACATCTTTATAGATAAAGATGCAAATATAGCAAATGCTATAAAGATAGCTATAAATGCAAAATGCCAAAGAACGGGTGTTTGTAATGCTATGGAAACACTTTTGGTGCATGAAGATATCGCACAAACTATCCTTCCTCTTTTAAAAGAGCAGTTTGATTTAAATCATACTGAGCTTCGTGGTTGTCTTACATGTAAAGATATCATAGATGTCAAAGAAGCAACACAGGAAGATTGGGAAACAGAATACCTTGACAATATCCTCTCAATCAAAGTTGTAAAAGATGTTGATGCTGCAATAGCGCATATAAGCCAGTATAGTTCAGGACACTCTGATGCGATTATCAGTGAAAACTATACAACAGCAGAGCTGTTTTTAAACGCTATTGATTCTGCATGTGTTTATGTCAATGCAAGCACAAGATATACAGATGGTGGAGAGTTTGGTTTTGGTGCAGAAGTTGGCATCAGTACAAACAAACTTCACTCCCGTGGACCTATGGGAATTAATGATTTAACAACTTACAAATTTAAGATTTATGGAAAAGGTCATGCAAGAGCATAGAGTTCTCAGTATTGAGAACTTATCCTTTTCTTATAAAAACGCACCCTTGCTGTACAGAGATTTATCCTTACATGTAAACATTGGTGAAGTTGTTTCTATCGTAGGGCCTAGTGGTTCTGGTAAAAGCACTCTCTTTGAGCTTATCAATCAAAATCTTCAACCAAAAGCGGGCTTAATTAAAGCACAAAATATTGCCCAAATCTTTCAAGACCCCTATACTTCTTTCCATCCAACATATACAATCATAAATCAAATAAGTGATGTATGTAATACAAATGGATATAAAGAGTTATGTAAATCATTAGAACTTGAAGTTGATTTGCTAGAACAATTACCTCATAAACTCAGTGGGGGGCAACTACAAAGGTGTTCTATCCTTCGAGCACTCCTTATGAAACCTAAGCTTCTTTTAGCAGATGAACCCACAAGCGCCCTTGATAATATCAATCAACTTGAAGTCATGAAACTTTTAACAAAGTTCTTAGATAGACTTGGTATCTTACTCATCACACATGACGAATATCTAGCAAATTGGTGTAGCGATAGGATTATAAGATTATAAATTTTTTATTTACTTTTTTTGAATTAAATAAAAAATTTATATTAAATATTTTTTTAATATAAATTCCTATACAATCTATCATACAAAACGTGGAGTAACAAATGTGGATAAAAACTTTTGCTGTAATTGTTTTGATTTTTGGACTCACTCAAAACTCTTTATCAGCAGATGAGATAACAGGTGAAATGGTTTATGCAAACAAGCTAAAACGTACTTGCAATGTCAATGGCGATGTTTTTGCCAAAAAATTTACAAAAGCCCAGTGGACTGAATTTTATAAAAATAAGCAGCTCAATCAAATCTTTAAAGAAAATTGTCCAAATGTAGAAGAGATTCCAGCTAAACACCTAAGACATCTTTATAAGTTTTTTCTAAAATATGCAAAAGATAGCAATGAAAAGCCACTTTGTTAGGTAGAACTCTTTTTTAAGAGCCTACCTAAATTTTCTATCTATTTTTTGAGATGATTTCTAGCTTCTTTGAGAGATTCAGCTATCAAAAATGCTAATTGTAGTGCTTGGTCAGCATTGAGTCTTGGGTCACAATGCGTATAATATCTAGCTTCTAAATCAGTTTCTGTTATATCTTGTGCACCACCCATACACTCTGTAACATCTTGACCTGTCATCTCTAAGTGTACACCACCAGGGAAAGTCCCCTCAGCTTTATGAACAGCAAAAAAGCCTTTAACTTCACGTAGTACTTCATCAAACTCTCTTGTTTTATAGTTATTTGAAGTTTTGATAGTATTACCATGCATTGGGTCAATACTCCAGATAACTTTCTTACCCGCTTCTTTTACTGCACGTACAAGTTTTGGGAATTCGTCTTCTATCTTTTGAGCACCCATACGAACGATGATATTT
>DKEY01000108.1 GCA_002469305.1 Sulfurospirillum sp. UBA6810 | reverse complement strand
AAAAACCAAGATGTTCAAGTAAGATTTTAATGCCTATACCAACTAAAACTACGCCACCAAAAAACTCTGCATACGACTCGAAAAATGTACCACCTTTGCTCCCGATAAAAACACCAAAAAAACTAAATGCAAAAGTAGTAACACCGATGATAAGGATAGAAACTAAAAAAGGCAAATCAAACAAAGAGAGTGTAAATCCAGCTGCCATCGCATCTATACTCGTAGCGATAGCAAGTGTTAAAAGTATCTTGTTGGATACCTTGCTTATCTCCTCTTCTACTTTTTCGCCAAGCGATTCATATATCATCTTCGCACCGATAGCTCCTAAAAGCACAAAAGCTACCCAATGGTCAATTTCTTTGATAAAACTCTCAAGCCCTATACCTGCTAGATAGCCAACAAAAGGCATAAATGCCTGAAAAAAACCAAAGTACAAAGCTACTTTTATGGCAAATTTTTTACTTACATGTAAGCTTTTTGCCCCAAGCCCGATAGAGACAGCAAAAGCATCCATACTAAGGGCAAGGGCTAGTATAAAAACTTCTATCATAGTTTACAGCTCTGTTCAATCATCGCACTTCTCTCCCAATCAATGTCAAAATATATAAACTCCTGGGATACATCAAAGCTATCATCAACATATATCGTAAAGGTATAGTCTTTGTTTTCATACTCAAAACAAACTTCCAGCTCGTACTTTTCACCAAGATAAGAAACTCTTTTTATAAGAGCTCGTATTTTACCAAAATTTTGATCAGCCTTACACATTTGAGGTCTTATACAGTATGTTTTTGAGCTTTTTTCTATAAAGTTTGCTTTTCCAAAAAAAGAAGCGACACTTTGACTCAATGGACAATTATACATCTGGTGTGGAGTTGAGAGTTGCAGTATCTTTCCATCTTCCAAATATGCTATCTTATCGCTGATATTTAAAGCCTCTTTTGCATCATGGGTGACAAATATAGCACTTAAGCCATTGTCTTTGATAATCTCGATAAGTTCATTTTCGATGCGTGATTTTAAAATAGAATCTATATTTGAAAAAGCTTCATCAAAGAGTATCAACTCAGGCTCTGTTGCCAAAGTCCTCGCAAGCGCAACACGTTGTTGCTGTCCACCTGAGAGTTCATGTGGATATCTCTTTTGCAAACCCTCTAGTCTCATCAACTCTATCATCTTATCAACAACTCTTTTTTGCTTGTTGATATCCTCATGAGAGATACCAAAAGCTATATTTTCAAAAACATTTATATGTGGGAAAAGTGCATAATTTTGAAAAACAAATCCTATATTTCTTTTATGTGGTTCCACAAAAGTGTTTTTAGAATTTATCTCTTTTGAACCTAGTTGTATAGTGCCTGAATTTGGCTTTTCAAAACCAGCTATGAGGTTGAGTATAGTACTTTTTCCACTGCCACTCGAGCCTAGGATTGTTAGTATTTCCCCTTTTTCTAGGCTAAAATTTATGTCTTTTAAAATCTCTTGTTTTTCAAATTTTTTGGAGATATTTTTGAGTGTAAGTATCATTTGTAAACCTTTGTGCTCATGAGGATAGGGATAAAAGATAAAAGTACTATAAATAAAGCGTAGATAGATGACTCTTGTACCATCTCATTGATTGCTAATTCATAAACTTTTGTTGCAAGTGTTTCATAGTTGAAGGGTCTTAAAATCAAAGTTAAGGGCAACTCTTTTAAAACATCAATCAAAACCATCAAAAATGCGATAAAAATATACCCTTTTAAAAGCGGTATCTCTACATGTAAAAGTGTTTTGAGTGGTGATTTTCCTAAGTTTCTTGAAGCTTTGTTTATATTGGTACCTATCTTTGAAAAAGCTGAGCCTATGGCATTTAAACCTACTGCTAAAAATCTCGCAACATAGCCAAAACAAAGAGCAAATATAGTCCCACTAAGCAGTAACTCTGCGAGTGAAAAATGCTCGATAAGATAATTGTCAAAATCACCAAAAAGGATAATGATACCGATGGCAACAACAGCTCCTGGCATACTATAACCAAGTGTTGCTACTCTTGTGAGATACTTTGTGTATGTATTTGGGATTATCCTAAAAGTATAGGCTATAACCAAAGATATGACAACTATAACAACAGAAGACAAAACCCCTGCAAATAGGGAATTTGTTATTACATGTAAGAACTCTTTTTCTAACATTTTATGAAAGTTGATAGCACTATAATAGATAATCCACACTATCGGGATGAGAAATCCAAACAAAAGAGGAAAAGATAAAAACAGATATGCACCTACTTTTTTTATCCCTTTTAATTCTATTTTGCGGATAGGTTTTTGTGTAGATTCTAGTGTGTACTTTGCTTTGCCTTGAGAGTACTTCTCTAAGACCAAGACACTTAGAATAAATATCATCGCGATGGATGAGATATAAGCAGCACTTCCAGAATCACCCATGCCAAACCAAGTTGAAAATATAGCAGTGCTTAAAGTGTTGATACCATAGTAACTTACAACTCCATATTCACTGATAGTCTCCATCATAACAAGAGAGAGTCCCGCGACAATCGCAACTCTATTAAGAGGCAATACGAGTTTAAATAAAGCACGAGATTGAGAAAGTCCGAGTGAAAGGGCTGGATTGATGATGGTACTTGAATTTTTTTTAAAGGATGCTCTTACTATCATAAAAACATATGGATACAAAGCTAATGCCAAGATAATACTCACGCTATGGATATTTAAAATATCTATATAATTTTTTATCCCCAAAGAGATTAAAAATAGGTGAAAATAACTATAATAACCAAGCAAATCAGAGTATATAAATCCAAGAATATAAGTTGGAATTGCAAATGGCAACATAAGTCCAATTACTATAATTTTTTCAAATTTTATCTTATAAAATGTCAAAAAGAAGGCACTTCCAACACCAAAGAGGAGTGAAAGTGCACAAACATACACAAGCAGTATAATAGTATTTTTAATATACTCAAAAAGTACAGTCTCTTTTATATGCGCCAGTACTTCTCCATCAGCACTGAGTGCATAAATGACTATTAAACAAATAGGTAAGATAACAACGAAAGTGAGTATCGTTGTTATTCCTACCCATGACAAATCTTGGATTTTTTTTCTCACAAATTATTTCCATCCAACTTTGTTGAAAATCATCACAGCTTCTTTGTTGTATTGTCCTAGTTTTGATAAAGGTAACTTATCTTCTTTAAAATCACCCCATGATTGTAAAAGTTTTGAAGGCTTTACATTTTTGTTTACTGGATACTCATAGTTTGCCTCAGCAAATATCTTTTGCGCTTTTATATCTGCTAAAAACTCGATGAGTTTTATAGCATTGGCTTCATTTTTTGAACTCTTTGTAAGAGCAATGCCTGAGATATTTATATGTGTTCCTCTATCTTCTTGATTTGGGAAAAAGACCCCTATCTTCTGTCCAACTTGAACTTCATTTTGCTTTTGTGAATTGAGTAACATCCCTACATAGTATGTATTGACTATCGCTACATCACCAACGCCTGCAACTATGGCTTTCATCTGGTCTCTATCACTCCCTGCTGGTACTCTTGCCATATTGGCTACTATGCTAGTTGCCCAATCTTGCGCAGCATTTTCACCAAATTGTGCTATAAATGAAGCAAGTAAAGATTGGTTGTATATGTTAGATGATTGTCTTATCAAAACTCTTTTTTCCCATTTTTTCTCTCCAAGTGCTTCATACGTAGAGAGTTCTTCTGGCTTTACTGTCTCTTTGTTATAAACGATAACTCTTGCTCTTTTTGTAAGTCCAAACCAGTAATCTTCACTATCTTTTAAATGTGCTGGTATAACTTCTGCTAAAAATTTAGATTCTACTTTTTTGAGTAAGCCTTTTTCTTTTGCAAGATACAATCTTCCAACATCAGAAGTGATAAGCAGATCGGCTGGTGATTTGTTTCCCTCTTTTTCAAGCCTTTTGATAAGCTCATTTGCCTTTGCATTTACTACATTTACTTTGATACCCGTTTGCTGTTCAAACTCTTGAAACAGTTGTTTATCTGCCTCATAGTGTCTATGCGAATAAACATTGACCTCTGAAGATGCATAGAGAAAAGATGCTATGGAAAGCATAAGAAGTTTTTTTATCATTTTAACCCTTTAAATAATTTTGATAATTATAATCAAAAAATATTAAACTAAGCTAAAATTTTGATAACTACAATCAATTTAACTCTATTTTTTTGTATCCTAATATTTCATCTATAAAAATCTCAAAATCTTGTTTTGTAGCCCCTGCAAAAGAGTTTTCCAAAAACTTATTGATCCCTTTACCTGCATGTTCCATAATAGGTACTATCTTAATACCTGTCGTTTCAGACATAAACCTAGACTCATCTCCCTCTTCGTACGCATGAAGAAGGATTGAGCGAGAAAAGTTGTTGAGTATGTGATAGTAGATATGTAAAAATTCTAGCTCATTGACTTCAAGACCATAAAAATGTGTGCATATCTTCCACTCATGTGAAGCGATAGGGTGTACCTTGTCTCTTTTAACATTGATACCTATCTCCTCTTTTATCTCTCTCTTAAGAGCGTCTAGTATAGGCTCCTCTACTTCCATGGTCCCACCAGGAAATCCCATACGACCATCCCATCTATCTATCATGATAACAGCAGGACACTTCATATGAGAAATCTCATCTTTAAAATACTTCCAAGGAGATATCTCTTTGACATAGATTGCTAAAAATACAGCATTTTTCTTGTATGGATTAATCTTGCCAAAGGCTATACGTTTTATCTCTTCACTCATAAAATACTTTCATAAAAAAATTGCATAAGTATAGTTCAATTTTACCAAAATGTATAGATAAATTTTTGATTAATACTCGATTAACATAGTCGTCCTATAATTGTAGTATAAAACTTTAAAGGAGTTGTTATGAAAAATATAAAATTAGTTTTGCTAACTTTAGCACTTGGTACTTTAGCTGTTGCTGCTCCAAATAGCCAGCCTACGTTTGAAGAGTATGATAGTGACAAAAATGGGATAGTTACTATGGAAGAATTTGATAACTCAAAAATGAAAAGAATGACTCAAAGAGCAGAAGAAGGGATGCCGATGAGAAATGCAGGAAATTCTCCTGTATTTTCAGATTTCGACAAAGATGGTGATGGCAAATTGACAAAAGAAGAGTTACTCCTCATGCAACAAGAACGCATGAATAATCGCCAACAAAATATGGGAAAAGGCATGGGTAATGGAATGGGCAAAGGCAATAAAAACATGATGTAAGAGAGGGGAATCCCCTTTCTTACTCTATCCAGCCTCCACCGATAACTTTGTTGTCATCATAAAAAACAGCCATCTGTCCAGCAGCGAGTCCTTGTACTTCGTCATGTAAGGTTACTTCTGCTCTTAGACTATCTAAAATTTTTACGCTACATTTTGCTTTAGGGCTTCTATATCTTATTTTTACACCACATTCAAACTCTGTTTTGTCCATAAACATGTTGATATCGTTGATAGTAAACTTTGTAACACCAAGTTCTTCCTTGAGTCCAACTACTATCTCATTTGTTTGAGGATTGATTTTTACAACATAGTGTGGTTCATGTGCACCATGCACTTCAAACCCTTTTCGCTTTCCGATAGTATAGTGCATATACCCTCTATGCTTTCCTACTATCTCACCTTTTGTGTTGAGTACATTTCCAGGAAGGTCCACATTTATATGCTTTTGCAGTACTTCTATATAAGTTTGTGGAACAAAGCAGATTTCACTACTCTCTTTTTGCGTTGCAAACTCTTGCAATACATCTATTTTTGAGGCAAAATCCTTAATATCTTCTTTATACATATCTCCAAGCGGAAACTCTACAAAATCTATACTCTCTTTTTTTATATCAGCCAAAAAATAACTCTGGTCTTTGCTCATATCTTTTGCTTCTGCTATAAATCCATCTTCTATTTTTACATAGTGCCCAGTAGCTAGTTTATCCATACCTTGACTTTTTGCAAACTCTAAAAGTGCTCCAAGCTTTATATTTCTATTACATAAAACACAAGGATTTGGAGTGAGTCCTATCTTGTAGCTGTTGATAAATGGACTATAAACATACTCATTGAACTTATCTCTTAAATCCAATACATGATACTTGATATCCAAATACTCACATACTTTTTTTACTTTTCTAATGTTATTTGCATGATACTCTTCATCATCATGCAATTTCATATAAACACCTTCTATATAATTTCCAGCATTCTTTAGTTTATAAGCAGTTACTGTTGAATCAACCCCACCACTCATTGCAACCATTATTTTTTTCATAATTACTAATTTCCCTCTATATCTTTTTCGATTATGAATTGTATAGCTTTTTTATAATAATTACTATCGCATAAATCAAGATTTTTGAGTTCGTTTACATGTGAAATAAGTCTGTTGTCTATCTCTTTAGCTATAAACTCTAAATCATCGCTAAAGGTAATGAGTTCTATATCTTCAGGCTTTATAGCATTATTTTCAACTAAAGTTGTCTTTATGAAATCATAAAGTTTTTCCCAATACTTGGTACCTACAAGAAAGATGCTTATCTTTGTTATTTTTTTTGTCTGTGTCAGTGTGAGGGCTTCAAAAAGCTCATCCATAGTTCCAAAGCCACCAGGAAAGATAACATACGCCAAGGAGTACTTTACAAGCATCACTTTTCTAGCAAAGAAGTAATCAAATGTAAGATTTTTCGTTGTGTAGCCATTGCCTTTTTGCTCATGTTCTAAATCTATATTAAGCCCAATAGACTCTGCTTTCCCACTCTCATAAGCGCCTCTGTTTGCAGCTTCCATGATACCTTTTGAGCCACCAGAGATGATGTTATAACCTTTATCTGCTAAGAGTTTTGAGAGTTCTCTTGCTTGAGCGTAGTAGGGATTTTCTTCATCAAATCTAGCACTTCCAAAAAATGTCACTGATGGACCTATATCTTTCAGCTCATCAAAACCTTTTACAAAATCACTCATGATGCGAAGAACACTCCAGACATTTGAGTGTTCTGTATCTTTTATATGTTTATTACCTGAAGTCATTTATCTAAGTTTTTCTAAACGCTCTCTCTTTGAGCCTATATCACTTATCTGAACTCCAAAATTACCATCTATGATGACAACTTCTCCAAGTGCTATAACTTTATCTCCCACAAGTACTTCAAGCGGGTCATTTGCAAGTTGGTCAAGTTCAATGACTGAACCTATATCCATACTAAGTACATCTTTTAAGAGCATTTTTTTTGAACCAATTCTTACACGAATTGGAAGCTTTACATCTTTGATGAGATCGATATTTCTCATCTCTTCACTGCTAAGACCGCTTTCATATTTATTTGATGTTCCATTTACAGGAGCATCTTTAAAAGCAGGCTCTGGCTTGTCTTGTGTGACCTTATTTCCTAAAAGTGTTTCGATATTTTTATCTGTTGCAAAAGCAACGTGATCAGTCGTACTTTGTATGCCCATATCGAAGATATATAATTTTTTAAGCCCATCAAAATTGATATTGCCAGTTGATTCAACATATCTTATATCATCAACATTAAAGCTAAGCTTTGGCATAGATTTTTGTCCACCAAGTGCTGTTGAGAGTGAGCCGAGTATATTGGACATAATCTCTTTTGTAGCATCTAAGTCATCATCATCCATCTCTTCTTTTTCGATGCCCTCACCACCAAGCATCATATCACCTATGGCTGTTGCCAAAACTGCTGACATCGTAATCTTCATCTTACCAGTAGTATCACCACTGACACTCACATCAAGAATTGCCACAGGAGGACTTAGAGAAACTTTCTCATCTATCGCAACTTCTTCATGTAAACTTACACTTGGGGCAATACCTGTTAAACCCTCTATGGTTGAGACTATCTCATGCTCTAGTATCTTAATAAATTCACTCACTATACAGCCTCCTCATTTGAGTTTCCAGCATAAATTTTTTCCATTCTCTTAAACTCAATTTTTTCCAACGCTGATTTTACATAATCTTTGTCGGTTTTAATTAAATCTTTGATTTTTATTGATTTTCTAAACCTGTGTAATCCAATCTCGGCTAAAAACAACTCTTTTTTGTCTATGGCTATTATAGCATGGTCATCTGCTGCTCTATCTAGTCTTATAACATCACCATTTTCTATCTCTAAAAGCTCCCCAACACTCAGTTCAGACTTCCCAATGATAGCTTCATTGAAAACTTCTGCACGTCCTATGAGTGCTGTTAACTCTTTATTTCTACTTTTTTTAGCACTTGTTTCACCAAGCATAATATCTCTATTGGCAAGTCTTGAAAGAATAGGCTCAAGATAGATAACAGGGTAACAAAGGTTTATCATACCACTTGAATTACCTATGATTATCTCCATAACAACCATAATGACAATTTCATTTTGTGAAACAACTTGAACAACATTTGGACTAGACTCTTTTGTCTCTACATTTGGATACATATCCGTAATAGGAGCCCAAGCTTCTTTGAGCCTTTGCATCACTATACGTAAGATTGCATCAAGTAAGTTTAACTCTATATCTGTAAGTTCACGTGTAGATTCAAATGATTCACCAATCCCACCAAGAAGTCTATCTATCATAGGAAATGCTATTGAAGGGTTTATCTCTATAACACAACTTCCATCAAGCGGTTTTATAGAAAAAACGTTAAAACTTGTAGGACTTGGAAGAGACATCAAAAACTCACCATAAGTCATCTGATCAACAGAGTGGAGCTGGATTTCGACAATACTTCTCATGATGGAGGAGACTTGAGCAGCAAGGTTTCTTGCCATCTTATCATGGATGCCTTTTACTGCACGTAATTGTTCTTTTGAAACTCTATTTGGACGTTTGAAGTCATAAAGGATGATTTGTCTATCTTCGATACCATCTTGTGCTTCTATGGCTTCGGTATCACCCTCTTCATCAACAACTTCCAATAAAGCATCAATCTCTTCTTGACTTAAAATATCAGCCAT
>DKEY01000139.1:25263-25403 GCA_002469305.1 Sulfurospirillum sp. UBA6810 | reverse complement strand
AACTTCCCTTTTGCCCTTTTGCAAAGAACTCTTCACACTCATATACTTCAGTTCTCTGCCAGTGTCTTACTTGAACAGCAAATTTTTCTACGCTTGAAGCAAGTAAAGCTAGAGATGTTGCAAGTCTAGCATATCTATCT
>DKEY01000139.1:20273-25110 GCA_002469305.1 Sulfurospirillum sp. UBA6810 | reverse complement strand
AACCAAAAGTAATAGGCTCACCATGTATCCCGTGGCTACGTCCGACCATAAGAGTCATTTTGTGCTCATATGCTCTTTTTTTGATAGCACTCATCAGCTCTTTAACATCTTCTATAATTATCTCTAGTGAATGTTTCATCTGAAGTGCTACACCAGTATCGACCGCATCTGAGCTTGTCATGCCATAGTGAAACCATCTTGACTCTTCACCTAAACTTTCTGATACGCTTGTATTAAATGCTATCAGGTCGTGTTTTGTAACGGCTTCTATCTCTTCTATTCTCTCGACAGAAAACTTTGCATTTTTAACTATCTTTTCACAATCTGCATCAGGGATAAGACCAAGTTTATTCCATGCTTTTACTACAGCTTTTTCAACATCAAGCCATGCTTGGTATCTTGCATGTTGTGTCCAGTTTTTACTCATCACTTCTCTAGCGTAGCGTTCTACCATTCTCATACCTTTTTATAATTCTTTTTAGCAAAATGATTTTATATCCTAGGCAAAGCCTTTGATTTTCATTAGGTCATTTATGTTAAAATTGTGAAATTTTTCTTACATGTAAGAAAAAAGATTTTATCTAATTCTTGGTTATAAAAAGGTTAAGTTTGGCATATGTCACAAAAAAGTTTCTTCAGTTAGAACCAAAAAAAATATTTAAAATATTGATGGATGAACTCGGTTTTTCTATACATGAAGCACAAAGGTATGTGGATAGAAAAAGAGTTTTTTTAGATGGAAAGTTGGTCGAAGATAAAGCTTCATCACTTTGTGGAGTGATAGAAGTTGTTATGTTTGAACCTGATCCAATTGGGCTTATCCCCGTTTTTGAAACAGAAGATTTTGCAGTTTTTGAAAAACCTAGTGGGTTACTTGTACATCCAAGAAAGAGAGAAGATGTTAGAACACTTAATGACGATATCAAACATCTCTTTGGTAAAGATGCAAATGCAGCACATAGAATCGATAAGGAGACAAGTGGCTTAGTTTTAGTTGGTAAAAATAAAGAGAATGAGATAGCACTCAAAAATCTTTTTGAAGAGAAAAAAGTATATAAGGAGTACTTTGCCTTAGTTAATGGAAAAGTTAAAGAAGAGATCATAATAGATGCAAAACTGATAGTAGGTCATCCAAGTTCTTCTATAAAGATTAAAGTACATGTAGATGATAGTGGTAAGGATTCAAAAACAAAAATTGAGCCGATAAATTACTTTGAAAAGTATGATGTGACATTTGTAAGGGCGATTCCTTTTACTGGAAGGCAACATCAAATAAGAGCTCATTTGTTCCACGTGAAACATAATATTATCGGAGATACAATCTATGGTATAGATGAAGTATATACCGATCAGTATCTTGATGGGATTTTAAGTTATGAAAAAAGATTGGAATTAACAAAATCTTCTAGGCTACTTTTACATGCAAATAGGATAAAGTTTCAGTATAAAGATATAGAGTATGACATCATATCAAAAGTTGATATTGAAAAAGAATTTTTAAGAGAGATGGAGTTAAGTGATGGGAAGTATTAGTTTCAATGGAAGATTTGTGAATTCTGGAAAAATTATTTGTGTAGGAAGAAATTATGTAGAGCACGTTACAGAGTTAGGTAACGAGCTTCCAACTTCTATGGTTGTTTTTATGAAACCAATTTCATGTGTAAAAGACACACTGTATTCAAAGCATTTAGATGAAGATATTCATTATGAAGGAGAAATCTCATTTATCGTTGAAAATGGTAAATTTTCTGGAGTTGGTTTTGGGCTTGATTTAACAAAAAGAGAACTACAAAGTGAGTTAAAGAAAAAAGCACTTCCTTGGGAAAGGGCAAAATGTTTTGATGGTGCAGCACTTTTCAGTCAATTTGTGAAGCTAGATAGTGATATCAATTCTTTACATGTAAAACTTTTTATCAATGAAAAACTCATCCAATCTGGTGGAGTAGAGTTGATGATGTATAAGCCAGAAGATATTTTAAAAGAGATAGAGAGCTTTTCTAAACTGCAAGATTTTGATATTGTGATGAGTGGTACTCCAAAAGGAGTGGGAGTTGTGAACAAGGGAGATGTGTTTAGAGGTGAGATTCATGATGATAAAAAATGCCTCATCTCAAAAGAGTGGGTAGCTTTATAGCTACTCACTTATTGATAAATAAAACTTTTATAAGTCCGCCAATACCAACGATAACAACGATAGCTAAAAAACCTATTTGAAACCAATCAAGCATTGTCATTTTTTAATTCCTTATCTGTTTTTTCTTTTAACTGCCCGCAAGCAGCACTTATATCTAAGCCCTTTGATTGTCTGATAGTACATAGTACACCATGGTCTATGAGATACTGTTGAAAGGCAACAACATCTTTTTGCGTAGGCCTTGAGAAATCACTTCCTACGTGAGGGTTAAAGTAGATAAGGTTTACTTTCGCTTTTATACCATGTAAAAGTTTAACAAGTTTTTTTGCACTTGCTATATCATCATTTACATTCTTCATAACAAGGTATTCAAACATAACTCTTTTTCTTGCATCAATTGGAAATTCTTTGACAGCGTTTATGATGGATTCTATGTTATAAGCTTTATTTATTGGCATCAACTTTTGTCTTAGTTCATCATCTACCGCGTGTAAAGAGATGGCAAGGAGTACCCCCAAGTCCATCAAGCCAAGTTTTTTTATTTGAGTACTCAAACCACTTGTTGAGATGGTTTGACGTCTAGGAGCTATGGCAAGTCCATCTAAATCACTAAAAAGCTTTATCGCTTTTGATACATTGTCTATATTGTCAAGAGGTTCACCCATGCCCATATACACTATATTTACTCTTCTATTTTGCGCTATATCGTTATCTTTTTTTATCTCTAAGACTTGAGCAGTTATCTCTCCAGCACTCAAGTTTCTTTTAAAGCCCTCTTTTGCTGTCAAACAAAAACTACACCCAATTTTACAGCCAACTTGTGAAGAGATACATATAGTATATTTTGTATGGTGGATAAGTTTACCATCTTCATCAACCTCTTCTTTTTTCATTGGAAGAAGAACAGATTCTACAGTATATCCATCATTGAGTGAAAAGAGATATTTCTTACTTCCATCACTACTACTTTCTACTTTTACAATTTTAAGAGGAGAGATAGAGTAAGTTTTATCCAACTCTTCTCTCATCTCTTTTGGGATGTTTTTCATTTCATCAAAGCTATTTACATACTTGTGATATATCCATTGGTAAATCTGTTTTGCCCTAAAAGAAGGCTTTATAACAGCAGATAATTCTTCTTTTGATAAGTCCAATAAATTCTTTTTCATTTCAAAAAATCTTTCTCTTTTATATATTTAATTAAATCATTTTTTGCTTTTTCATGATTTTTTAAAAAATCACTATGAGCATTTTCATTGCAATAATTTGTAACTACGAAGATACCAGCTGCTGGGATTTCAAACTCTTTTGCTATGCTCAGTACAGAAAAAAACTCCATATTTTCCAGGTCTATATTCAGCAGAAGCATTTTTTTAGAAAAAGCAGCCGAAGTAGTTATATAGTTGCTCGAATTAACGATAGTATTTGTTCCACGTGAAACATCTTGACTCTCTTCTGCTGAAATAACATTATCCAATGGGGTATAACAATCGCTATTTAAAAAACCTAATTCTATATTGGAAGCCACTTTAGAGTGGACAATATCGAAAGGTTTATAGTTGCCATAACTACCAGCACTACCTATGAAAAGAAGAAAATCAGGCTTATCAAAAAGAGCAAGTCTTGTTAGGTTTATACTACTTTCTATAAGCCCAACACCTATGGGTAGAGCAAAGTCAAAAGTTTCATTTCTACCAGCACATATAATCATAACTATATCCTTACAGGAATACCCTCGTCTCTAAGATAGTGTTTTAAATCCATAATATCTATCTCTTTAAAGTGGAATATCGAAGCAGCAAGAGCGGCATCTGCATTATGCAAAAAGGCTTCTTTGATATGCTCCATCGTTCCAGCTCCACCACTTGCAATAACAGGAATATTGAGCATTTTGCTCATTTTGGAAGTAAGTTCTACATCATAGCCATTTTTAACACCATCGCAATCCATAGAGGTTAAAAGTATCTCGCCAGCCCCTCTTCTTTCAACTTCTTTCGCCCATTCGAGTGCATCAAGACCAGTATCAATTCTGCCCCCATTGATAAAAACATTCCAACTATTTCCTGTTTTTTTTGCATCGATTGCCACTACGATACATTGGCTTCCAAATCTTTTTGATGATTCATTGATAAAATCAGGATTTTTTATAGCATGAGAGTTTATGCTTATCTTATCACAGCCTACTTTTAAAAGTTTATAGATATCTTCAAGTGTGCGTATCCCTCCCCCAACAGTAAGTGGTATAAATACTTCTTGTGCAACTTTTTCAACAATATCAACTATCGTATCTCTGTTTTCATGACTTGCTGTAATATCTAAAAAAGTGATTTCATCAGCACCCTCTTCGTTATATCTTTTCGCAACTTCTACTGGGTCGCCTGCATCACGAAGACCAACAAAGTTAACTCCTTTGACAACTCTGCCATCTTTTACATCCAAACAAGGTATGATTCTCTTTGCAAAATATTCCATAAAAATCCAATCAATTTCACTGTAAATCTAAAATAAATTTTTGTAATTATGATACTTAAAATATCCCAAATATCTTCTGAAAATCACTTTATAATTTACTTGTAAGTAATATTAAGATATAATCGGCTAAATTTAGAAGAGGTCTTGGTGTGATTGAAGCAAAGAAAAAGTTTGGACAAAATTTTTTACAAGACTCTAGTATTAAACATAAAATCATCCAATCGATGCCCA
>DKEY01000139.1:7167-20251 GCA_002469305.1 Sulfurospirillum sp. UBA6810 | reverse complement strand
TAGCATATGAGGTTGATAGTGACTTATGCGTTTATTTGAGAGAAAAATTTTCTAAAGATATAGATAGTGGCAGACTGAGTCTAATCGAAGGTGATGTATTGGACAAGTTGGAGTGTGGCTCACTGAGTAATAAAGAGTATGATTTAGTTGCAAATCTACCCTACTACATTGCTACAACTATCATATTGAAAACTCTGAAAGATCCACTGTGTAAAAGTATGGTGGTGATGATACAAAAAGAAGTAGCCCAAAAATTTTCGGCTGCATGTATGAGTAAAGAGTTTACGTCTTTAGCGATTTTGGCTCAAAGTATTGGTAGTGCGAGGATACTGTTTGATGTTCCTCCTGAGGCTTTTGAGCCACAACCAAAAGTTGTATCTTCAGTACTTTTAATTGAAAAAAGTAAAGAATATATAAAATGTGAATATAATGGACTTTTTGAAGATGAAAAAGAGCTTCAGTCCTTTGAGAAATATTTAAAAAGTTCATTTAGAGCACCAAGAAAAACTTGGATAAAAAATATATCATCAGATTTTTCTAAAGAAAAAGCAAATTCACTTTTAATAGAACTAGGATACAAAATAAGCATAAGACCTCATGAATTAAGTGTTTCAACCCATCATCTATTATTTAATAAATTAAAACAACAAGGTGAGATAGATGGAAGAGAAAAAAGAGGAAACGAGTAGTAGTACAAATAGTACACCAAAAACTCAGACAAGAAGAAGACCGCAATCAAGAGCAAAAAAACCACAGCAAGCGGATGCTTCTAAAACAGAAGCGGGAGCAACTGGCGAAAATCCACAACAGCAAGCACAACCAACACCCAATAATAAAAAGAAAAGAGGCCCTAAAAAGCAGACAAGTACTCTTGAGGGTAATGAAAAGTGGCAAGCAGATATGCGAAAAGCTATCGAAGCTAACCAAAAAATGCATAAAGATAGATTACAAAAGTTTAATCTTCTCAATCAAAATACAAAAGCAAAAGTTCGCATAACTCCACTTGGTGGACTTGGTGAAATCGGTGGCAATATAACAGTTATAGAGACCGATACTAGTGCTATTATCATAGATGTTGGTATGAGTTTCCCTAGTGAAGATATGCATGGTGTAGATATTTTGATACCTGATTTCACATACTTAAAATCAATAAAGAGCAAGATAAAAGGTATTATTATCACACATGCTCACGAAGACCATATAGGAGCGCTGCCTTATTTATTTAAAGAGATGCAATTTCCTATTTATGCTACGCCTCTTCCACTGGGAATGATATCAAATAAGTTTGAAGAACATGGATTAAAAGCGGAGAGAAAGTTTTTTAGACCAGTAGAAAAAAGAAAAGTAATCCAAGTTGGAGATTTTGATGTTGAGTGGATTCATATAACACACTCTATCATCGATGCTTCTTCTTTGGCTATTACATGTGAAGCTGGAACGATTATCCACACAGGTGATTTTAAGATAGACCACACACCAATAGATGGATACGTCACAGATTTAAATCGTTTTTCTGATTATGGTGAAAAAGGTGTTTTATGTCTTTTAAGCGATAGTACAAACTCTTATAAAGAGGGAATTACTAGAAGTGAAAGTACAGTTGGAAAAACATTTGATTCTATCTTTTCAAAAGCACGTGGACGTGTGATTATGTCAACATTTTCTTCAAATATACATAGAGTTTATCAAGCGATAGAGTATGGTGTAAAGTATGGAAGAAAAGTTTGTGTTATCGGCCGTTCTATGGAACGAAACCTATTTACGGCTATGGATTTGGGATATATAGATTTAGATAAAAGCATCTTTATTGATCCACATGAAGTAAACAAGCACAGTGATAAAGATGTTCTTATAGTAACAACAGGTTCTCAGGGCGAGACGATGAGTGCTCTTTATAGAATGGCAACGGATGAACATAGACATATAAAGATCAAAACAAGTGACCAAATCATCATATCAGCTAAAGCAATTCCTGGCAATGAAGGAAGTGTATCTAAAGTATTAAACTTTTTACTGAAAAGTGGAGCAAATGTAGCTTATCAAGATTTTAGTGAGATTCACGTGAGTGGACATGCCGCTCAAGAAGAGCAAAAGTTACTTATAAGACTAACAAAACCTAAATTCTTTTTACCAGTACACGGGGAATACAACCATATAGTAAAGCATAAAGAAACAGCTATCAGCTGTGGTATTCCATCACGCAATATCCTTTTGATGAGTGATGGTGATCAAGTAGAATTATGTCCAAAATATATCAAAAAAGTAAAAACGATAAAGACAGGAAAAGTTTTTATCGATAATCAAATCAATCAACAAATATCAAGTGATGTTGTTATTGACAGACAAAAGATGGCTGATTCTGGGCTTGTTATGTTAGTTGCACAGATAGATGCAAGTGAACACAAATTGATAACAAAACCAAAAGTAGTTAGTTATGGATTGGTTTCTGATAGAGAAGATAGAGCGTTTAGTAAAGAGATGGAAGGTGTAATCGACCAATTTATGGTAAATGCTAAAAAAGAGATATTACAAGACCCTAGAGCTTTAGAAAATGAGCTAAGACAAGTAGTAAGAAAACATATATTTAGAAAAATGAAAAAATACCCAACGATTGTACCTACAATTTTTGTTATGTAATACTAGGAAATAGATATGGATTTTATAAAAATAGCAAAAGAAGTTTTAGAACTAGAAGCAAAAGAGTTGCAAAATGCAGCTCAAAAACTTGGTAATGAGATAGAAAAAGCTGTTGATTTAGTTATGAATACAAAAGGAAAGCTTATAGTTACAGGAGTTGGTAAAAGCGGACTTGTTGGAGCAAAGATAGCAGCAACGCTTGCAAGTACAGGAACTTCTAGTTTCTTTTTACACCCAACAGAGGCGATGCATGGCGATTTGGGCATGATAGGCAAAGATGACGCGGTACTGGCTATAAGTTATAGTGGTGAGAGTGAAGAACTTATAAGGATATTGCCACATGTAAAGAGATTTAACATACCGCTTATAGGTATGGCAAGAGATAAAAACAGCTCTTTGGGAAAGTACAGTGATGTATTTTTGTCAGTAGATATAGAAAAAGAAGCTTGTCCACTACAAGCTGCTCCAACATGCTCAACGACACTCACTCTTGCACTTGGAGATGCGTTAGCTGTTTGTTTGATGTATAAACGTGGATTTGCTAAAGAAGATTTTGCTTCTTTTCATCCAGGAGGTAGTTTAGGCAAAAGACTTTTTGTAAAAGTTAGTGACTTGATGCGCACAAAAAAATTACCAATAGTAAGTGAAAGTACAAAATTGAAAGATGCCATAGTTGTTATGAGTGAAGGCCGTCTAGGAAATGTTCTCATAACAGATGCTAAGAACAAGTTGGTGGGTTTATTGAGTGATGGTGATTTAAGAAGAGCATTGATGCAAGAAGATTTTTCTATGGAGAACTCTGTATTGGAGTATGCTTGTTTGAGTCCAAAAGTACTTGATAACAAACTCATGTTAGCTAGTGATGCCCTTTTGATAGTCGAACAAAATAAAATACAATTATTGGTAATCACAGATAGTGAAAAAACTATCGAGGGTGTTTTACACATACATGATTTAGTAGAAGCAGGGATAAAATAATGGAATTGCAACGTTTAAACAAGATAATATCTCACAATACGAGATATTCAAGACGTGAAGCAGATGAGCTTATAAAACAAGGATTGGTAAAAGTAGATGGGAAAGTAGCAACTGACCTATCTATGAAAGTAACTTTTCAAAATAAGATTTTTGTCAACGGTCGTAAACTTTTTGAAAAAGATGGATATACAGTTATCGTCTATAACAAACCAAAAGGTGAGTTAGTGAGTAAAAAAGATGATAGAGGTAGAAAAGTTATCTATGATTCACTTCCTAAGCAGTATGCTCACTATCTTAGTGTTGGCAGACTCGATTATGCTAGTGAAGGCTTGCTTTTGCTTTGTGATTCTCCTAAAGTAGTTTCAGCTTTGATGCATGGAGACTTAGAGAGAGTTTACTACGTAAAGATAAAGGGTGAGATAACAGCTCCTATGGAGAGTGCTATGAAAGAAGGACTCTATGTAGAAGATGCTAGAAAAGGTGGGCATGAAGATAGTGATGTTCGTTCTATGGATTTTGCCCCTTTTGTTGAGTACCGTATCATAAAAAGCAGACCAACCTATTCTACTTTAAAAGTAACGATAGCTGAGGGTCAAAACAGAGAACTAAGAAGATTTTTTGCTTATTTTGATGCTGAAGTTGTGGACTTGAAACGTGTTAGTTATGGACGTGTTGATTTAGGTACTTTAAAACCTGGAAAAATTAGATTTTTAGATGCACCAGAGTATGCAGCACTGAGAGATTATCTTACTTATGTAGAACAAAAAAGCGATGGAAAACCTAGCGCTTAAACTTCGCCCAAAGAGTCTCGATGATTTTTTTGGGCAAAAGCATTTGAGCTCACGTGAGAGCTCTTTTTACAAACTACTCCAAGCAGGTACGATTCCACACTCTATCTTTTTTGGTCCTGCTGGAGTTGGTAAAACTACACTTGCCAAAATCGTATCTACTACGCTTGAACTGCCTTTTTATGAGTTAGATGCTACAAGTGTTAAAGTAGAAGAGTTTAGAAAGATATTTGCAAATCACAAAAACTCTTTACAAAAACCTCTTATCTTTATCGATGAAGTACACCGCCTTTCGAAAACACAACAAGAAGTTTTGTTAGTTCCTATGGAGAACAAAGAAGCCATCATCATAGGGGCTAGCACAGAAAACCCCTACTACACGCTTTCTTCAGGAATCCGTTCTCGTTCAATGCTCTTTGAATTTTTTGATTTAAATGAAGATGATATGTCTGAAATCATAACACGAGCAAAAGAGTTAGTAAATTTTGAGATAGAAGAAGATGCAAAAAGATATCTTATAAGCTCTTCAAGTGGAGATGCTAGGTCTTTACTAAATCTTCTTGAATTTGCCACGAAAGTTAGCTTACATGTAAGCTTGGATATTTTAAAATCTCTTCGTCCAAATGCCCTAAAAGATGGCGTTAGTTCAGATGATACACATTATGATTTGATAAGTGCTATGATAAAAAGTGTGAGAGGAAGTGATGTTGATGCTGCCATATACTATCTTGCGAGACTTATTGATGGGGGCGAGAGTGCAGATTTTATAGCAAGACGCTTAGTGATACTAGCAAGTGAAGATATAGGCAATGCAAATCCCAATGCACTCAATATCGCAAACAGTTGTTTGCAAGTTGTGAGCAAGATAGGGTTCCCAGAGGCTAGGATTATCCTTTCTCAGGCTCTTGTATATCTTACATGTAGCCCAAAATCAAACAGTGCATATAATGCTATCAATATGGCTTTGTCTTATGTTAAAGAAGAGCAAGAGTTAAAAATCCCAAAATATCTTACAAGCAAAGATAAAAATACTTATAAATACCCACACGACTTTGGTGGCTGGGTGCAACAAAAGTACTTATCAAAAGATATAAAATTTTATAATTCTTTACATGTAGGCTTTGAAAAAACACTCGATGAATGGCTTGAAAAAATCAAAAAATAAAACTACTTACTGCCTTTTGTTATTTTTTTATTAAAAAAAGAGGTTTATAATAGGGCTTAAACATACACAAAGGTTACACACATGAAGATAGCTATAATCGGTGGTGGTATCAGTGGACTTGCAACAGCATTTTATATACTTCAAGAAAAACCAGAGGCCAGTATAACTCTTTTTGAAAAGAGTGACTCTCTTGGGGGAAAGATGAAGACCAAAGAGGTTGGAGGATTTTTCTTTGAAGAGGGAAGTAATGGCTTTTTATCTAACAAACCAGATACGCTAGAGCTTGTAAAACTCTCTGGTTGCGATGATGTTTTGCTTAGAAGTGATGATAATGCAAGGATAAGATATATCTATAAAGACGCACTTCATAGACTTCCAGAATCTCCAAAAGCATTTCTATTCTCCCCTTTACTTACCTTTAGAGGAAAGTTGCGAGTAGCGTGTGAGTTTTTTGTAAAGCCAAAAACCGATGAGAGTGATGAAACTTTGCAAAGTTTTGGTTATAGACGAGTTGGACGTGAGATGACAGACGCTTTCTTAGATGCGATGGTTGCTGGTATATTTGCTTCAAAACCAGATGCAATATCCGTCAATGCTGCTTTTCCAGCTGTTGTTAGATTGGAGCGTAAATATGGCGGACTCTTCAAAGGGATGATAGCAAAAAAGAAAAAAGAAGCTGGTCCTGGTGGTGTTTTGATGAGCTTTGAGAAGGGTGTAAGTACTTTTATAGAAAGACTTGCAAAGTCTATGAATATCCAAATCAAAAAAAACTTACATGTAAAGAAAATCGAAAAAAATGGTGAAAAATATATCTTACATGTAAACAATGAAAAAAAAGAATTTGATACAGTGATTTTATCTACGCCAGCATATGAGAGCGCAAATATGCTACGAGAGATAGATAGTGAGTTAGCAAAGCAACTTGATGATATAGAGTATTCCCCTATAAGTGTGGTAGGGCTTGGTTATGATACATTTTCGCATGATTTAAATGGTTTTGGGCTATTGAGTACAACATCTGCCAAAAAAGATATCTTAGGAGTTTTGTGGGATAGTTCTATTTTCAAAGATAGAGCTCCAAGTGGTAAAAAATCGCTTCGTGTTATGATAGGTGGACAGAGAAATCCAGAGCTTGCTCTCAAAAGTGAAGAGGAACTCATCAAGATAGCTAAAGAGGGAATCAAAGAGACTATGGGAGTTACTGATGCACCTACTGTGGCGTATGTAAAGAGGTATGAGCGAGGTATCCCAAACTATAGAGTTGGACACAATGCTAAGATGCAAGTGTTGTTTGATAAACTAAGTGAGCATAAAGGGCTTTATTTGAGCTCAAATGCCTATTTTGGAGTTGGACTCAATGATTGTGTAGGAAATGCAAAAAAAGTGGCTTTAGAGCTCATAAAAGAGATAGCATGAAGTACGAAGAGTTTGAAAAAGCACTAGAGTGTATGCAACTTTGCACGAGAGTTACTTTTTCAGACTTGCAAGAGAGATATAGAGAGCTTGCAAAGATATATCATCCTGATACACCAACTGGTGATGCGAAAAAGTTTGATGAGCTTTCAAAAGCATATAAACTTTTGAAAGAGTATATGCTCTCTTATCGATTTTCGTTTGATGAGGAAGAGTTTCGAGCACAGTATCCGAGTATATTAAACATGGAAGACTGGCTCAGTGGTAAAACTCAATAAATACCTTTGAGATAAAGGCTTAATATCCCAAAATACTCATGCAGTGCTGTATAACTTTTATTGAGCGCTCCTATACTTGGAAGATAGTCCCAGTTTGTATGCTCTTTTGTGCTTACTTTAAAATCAGTTGCACTTGGCACGACTTCAAAACCAAAATGTTCATAAAGTTTCACTGAGCGTTTCATGTGAAATGCTGAGGTGACTAAGTAGATTTTTGGTTTTGTTATACCATGTTTTGCAAATATCTCTTTAGAAAATTTCGCATTTTCATACGTATCGACACTTTTGTTTTCTATGAAAACTGAAAAATCATTAAGTTCAAGCTCATACGCAAGTGGTATGGCTACATGTAGATATTTTTTGAGTTCATTGAGTGCATCTAAAAAAGCATCGGCTTCGCTATATTTGCTTCCATACCCTGCTCCACTAAAAAGGACTGGAAGATTGTTTGAATTTGCCAACATAAGTCCCCAAATGGCTCGTTTATAAGCACCATTTGCAATTGGTATATTTGGACTACCCTCTATACTGCCTCCACTTAAAATAACAACAGCATCTACATCTTTGCTTTGGTATGTTTTATAGGGAGCCTCTAAGGGCTTCAAAAGCCAGTTTGCAACATAAGAGTTACTAAGAGCATAAAAACTAAATGCTCCTAGTAAAAATATAAATCTGAATTTTTTTGCATAAATCGCAGCAAATAAAAATAGTATGATAAAGATACCTGGTGGTAAAACCAAGTAGGTAAATAGTTTAGAAGCTATGTAAAATGTGCTCATTAAACCATAACTGCTTCGCGTGTTCCTTCTGTGAGTTCACCGATGATATATCCATCGCTGTTTGCTAAGACATCAGCTACATTCTCAGGGCTTACAACAAGTACCATACCAACACCCATATTGAAAGTTCTATACATTTCGCTCTCTTCTACGTGTTTAGCCATGATTTCAAAAATAGGTAAAACTTTGATCTTGTCTTTATAAACGATAGCTTTTAGATTTTCTGGTAAAACTCTTGGTAAATTCTCAACAATACCACCACCAGTGATATGTGCGAGTGCATTTATCTTGTTTTTGAGTTGCTTAAACGTTTTTACATAGATGCGAGTTGGTTCTAGCAAAATATCGATTAACTCTTTTCCATCAACAATAGAGTCAAACTTATAGCCTAGTTTTTCAAAGAAAAGCTTTCTAACAAGAGAGTAGCCATTTGAGTGGATACCAGAACTTGGAAGTGCGATAAGTGTGTCACCAGCTTTTACATGTAAGAGGCGATTCATCTCCTCTTTTTCTGCGATACCTACTGCAAAACCAGCTAAATCAAAATCTTTGCCACTATACATACCAGGCATCTCAGCAGTTTCTCCACCTATCAAAGAACTTTCAGCCTTTATACAACCCTCAGCAATCCCTTTTACAACAGCAGTTGAGGCTTCGATGTCAAGTTTGCTTGTAGCGTAGTAGTCCAGGAAAAATAGAGGTGTTCCAAAATTACAAATAAGGTCATTTACACACATAGCAACAAGGTCAATGCCAACTGTGTCATATCTGCCTGAATCAATAGCAAGTTTCAATTTTGTACCAACACCATCAGTAGCTCCAAGCATAACAGGTTGTTTATAGCCACTTGGGAGTTCATAAGCGCCAGCAAAAGAACCAATCCCCCCTACTACATTTGAATCAAAAGTTGATTTTACTAAAGGCTTGATATTTTCTACAAATTGATTTCCAGCGTCTATATCAACACCAGCATCTTTATAACTAACTGTGCTCATTTGAACCCTTAAATATTTTTAAGTGATTTTAACAAATATATGTTAAAATCGTGCTAAATTTTAAAAGTAAGATTTGATCAATTAAAGAAAAAACTTCTCAAAAAATAGTTTTTAGGGGAGGATTTTGTCTGGACTTGTTCGGATAAAAGGAGATATAAAATGAAACAAGAAATTATAAATGCAGAGATGCTCACACACATCGCACTTTGTACCCATAAAGACCCAAAAGATGTACTTATCTTAGGACGTCATGATTATATAAATCTACAAATTGCAAAGCATGAAAGCTTACATGTAGAACTTTGTGAAAAAGTTTCTTGTATCGAGAGTGCAAAAGATAACTCTATGGATATCGTGATGATAAATTCTGATAGATTTTATGATGCAACATTTATAGCACAAATCAACAGAGTGCTAAAAAAAGATGGACTATTGGTTATCAAAACAAATGATAAATTAAAAGAAAATATGGAAAGTCTAAGCAGCTTTGATATTGTCATGACATATGCATATGAGGATACAAGAGCAATTTTGGCATCGAAAAAGTACCACCCTACTGCAGACTTGGTTCTCCAAAGAGCAGATTTGTTGGATGATTTAACGTACTATAATGCAGAGATGCATTTAGCCGCTTTCACGCTACCAACTTATATGAGAAAAGAGTTACTTGGAGTGCAGAAAAACTAATGTCCTTTAAACATGCATATGCCCTTAGCGGAGGTATTGCTACTGGCAAAAGTACAGCTTGTTCTTTACTCAAGATACACGGCTTTAGCATCATAGATGCCGATATTATCGCAAGAGAAGAGTTAGAAAAATCCAAAGAAGAGATTAGGTCACTTTTTGGAGCAGAGGTTTTTCAAGGTGGTAATGTTGATAGAGCAAAGTTGGCAAGAGCTATATTTGATTCAACACAGGACAGAGAAAAGCTAAATGCCCTTTTACATCCAAAAATACAGCAAAGAATAGAAACTCTCGCTAAAAGCTTAGATGAAAAAGGTGTTCCCTATATCATGGATATTCCACTCTTTTTTGAAAGTGGAAAATATAGTTGTAAAAAAACTATTGTGGTTTATGCTCCAAAAGATATCCAGCTTGAGAGATTAGTAAAAAGAGAAAATTTTTCTTTGGAAGAAGCTACAAAAAGAGTAAATGCTCAGATGAGTATAGAAGAGAAAAGAGCCAAAGCAGATTGGATTATAGATAATTCAAAAGATTTGAAACATCTCCAACGTGAAGTAGAAAAGTTTGTAGAATATGTACGAGGTGAATATGAAAATATCAAAATATAACGCAAGTGGAAATGACTTTGTCATATTTCACACTTTTATTGAAAAAGACTATAGTAGCTTGGCTAAGAAACTGTGCCATCGACAAGAGGGCATAGGAGCTGATGGTTTGATTGTGCTGTTGCCATGCAGTGATGTTGATTTTCAATGGCTATTTTACAACAGTGATGGAAGTGACGCTTCTATGTGTGGTAATGGTACCCGTGCTTGTGCTCATTATGCTTATAGCAATGGACTTGCTCCAAAAAATATGAGTTTTTTGACAGGTGCTGGAGTTATATCTTCAAGTGTTGTAGATAACATTGTAGAGTCAGAACTAACAGCTGTAAAAGAAGTAAGAGAAAAATTTGTTGCAGAAGGTAGGGAATGGTACTTTTTTGATACAGGTGTTCCACATCTTGTGACTATCGTCAATGATTTGGCAGAGTACGATAAAGCTTTGGCTTCAAAAATGAGATATGCCCATAATGCTAACGTAAACTTTGTGTTATTTGATGGGAAAAGCTTACATGTAAGAACTTATGAGCGTGGTGTAGAAGATGAGACAGGTGCATGTGGTACTGGTATGGCAGCTGCATTTTACACTATGAATAAACTAGGTCTTATAGGCGATAGTATAAAGGTTTATCCTACAAGTAAAGAGGAGTTACAGTTGCGCATTGTGGAGGGAAAGCTCTTTTTTAAAGGAAAAGTAGCCAGAGTTTTTGAAACAACGATAGAGCTCCAAGATATATGAAGTTATTATTAACGTTAGCATTATTTGTTAGTGCCTCTTTTTCTCTTGGATTTCCTGCGTATTATTATGAGATGACTGATGCAAAAATGCAAAAAAAAGAGTTTATCAAGATACTCAAGCCACTTATCGAGAAAGCAAATGAAGTTGTTATGTATGAGAGGACTTTTATCGAAAACTTTTTTTCAAATGCACTTTCAAATGGCTTTAGAGAATTTAGCAAAGAAGATATAGAAAATTTGATAAAAATATCTAAGAAATATAAAATCAAAAATCTATTTCAACAAAAAGAGTATCTTAAAAGAGTAGATATCGTTCCTGTCTCTTTAGGTTTAACACAAGGTGCTATTGAGAGTGGCTGGGGTAAGAGCAGATTTGTAAGAGAAGCTAACAATATATTTGGGCACTGGACGTGGGGCGAACATGGACTTGTTCCTGATGAGAGAGAAGAGGGTAAAAATCACAAGATTAGGATATTTTCTAGTTTACAAGCATCTGTAAATGCCTATATACTAAACCTCAATAGAAATTATGCGTATAGCTCTTTTAGAGAGTTAAGATATAAATTGAAGAAAAATGGAAAAACATTTAGTGGAAAAGAAGCTGCAACTACGATGATAAACTACTCAGAACTCAAAGAAGCATATATCAAAATGTTACAAAGAATGATGAAAAACAACAACCTTTTAAGATACGACAAGTAAGGTTGTTGTTTAGTTTTTATAAGCCAGCAGCACTCATAGCAAGTGATTGGTAATGCGTGATAAGTGGGTCGATGATTTCATCATATAAACCACCTTCCATAATAGCATCTAGTCTATAAAGAGTTAGATTGATTCTATGATCACTAATCCTGTTTTGTGGATAGTTATACGTTCTAATTCTTCCACTTCTATCGCCTGAGCCTACTTGTGTTTTTCTCTCAGCACTTAGTTTTGCATCCTGTTCTTGCTGTTGCATATCATAAAGACGAGCTTTGAGTATTTTCATAGCAGCATCTTTGTTTTTATGTTGGCTTTTTCCATCTTGATTTACAACTACTAAGCCTGTTGGTAAGTGCGTAATTCTTACAGCACTATCTGTTGTATTTACAGATTGTCCACCATTACCGCTTGAGCGCATAACATCGATTTTCAAATCATTTGGATTGATATTTACTTCAACATCATCAACTTCTGGCATAACAGCAACTGTAACAGCTGAGGTATGAACTCTCCCTTGTGATTCTGTTTGAGGAACTCTTTGTACTCTATGTGTTCCACCCTCATACTTAAGCTTAGAGTATGCACCATGACCTTTGATAAGAGCAATCATCTCTTTATAGCCGTTGAGTACACCTTCACTTGCGCTTACAATTTCAACTTTCCAACCCATATTTTCTGCATATCTAACATATGATTTAAATAAATCAGAAACAAAAAGAGCCGCTTCATCGCCACCAGCACCAGCACGGATCTCTAAGAAAATATTCTTATCATCATTAGGGTCTTTTGGTAAAAGAAGTACTTTTATCTCTTCTTCCAAAGACTCTTTGCGAGGTTCTAGCTCTTTTAGCTCTTCTTTAGCCAAATCGCCTAACTCATTATCATCTAAGAGTGATTTATTTTCTTCTATATTTTCTAAAGTAGATATATACTCTTGTGCTTTGTCTTTTATCGGTTCTAAGTTAGATTGTTCTTTTGAAAGTTCAGTCATCCTAGCAATGTTTGATGCTATGGAAGGATCACTAAGCAATTTGCTTATTTCTTCGTAACGTACTAAAAATGGAAGTAGTTTGTCTTTTAACATATAATAAGGATAGAAAAATTAGCTGCGTAAATTACGCAGCTACTGTGCTTACTAATTTAGCAAGTCTACTGATACGACGTGATGCAGTATTCTTTTTTAAGATACCTTTACCAGCGTATGAGTGAAAGTTTTTATTCACATCTTTAAGAGCCGCTTCTGCTGCTGTCTTATCTCCAGCTTCTACTGCAACTCTAACTGCCTTCGTAAGATTTTTGATTCTTGTTTTATAGAATCTATTTCT
>DKEY01000139.1:0-7122 GCA_002469305.1 Sulfurospirillum sp. UBA6810 | reverse complement strand
AAAATTAAACTAAACTTATTTTAAGGATATTTTTATAAAAATTTCTTACATGTAGCCTTAAATTTGTGTTATAATCTCAAAATTGTTAAAAATTTAGTACATATTTTATCAAAAACGACTTTTTTGGGTCTAGGAGAAAATGGCATGAAATTATTTGGAACGGATGGAGTGAGAGGAAAAGCGGGTAAAAAGCTGAGTGCAATGACTGCGATGAGACTCGCAATGGCAGCAGGGATATATTTTAGAAAAAATTCTATTACAAATAAGATATTGGTAGGAAAAGATACAAGAAGAAGTGNNAGTGGTTATATGATAGAAAATGCTATCGTTTCAGGACTCACTGCTGTTGGATATGATGTAAGACAGATAGGTCCTATGCCAACTCCTGCAATTGCTTTTTTAACAGAAGATATGAGATGTGACGCTGGTATCATGATAAGTGCTTCTCATAATCCATATTTTGACAATGGTGTAAAGTTTTTTGATATGTTTGGAAATAAACTGAGCGAAGAAGATGAAGCGAAGATAGAAGCTATATTTAATGATGATGAATTGATTGAAAAAAATCAACAAGTAGAATTTGGTATCGGTACTTCAAAAAGAATAGATGATGTTATAGGTAGATACATAGTACATATCAAAAACTCTTTTCCAAAGCATTTGACACTAAGAGGTGTTAGAGTTGTTCTAGATGTTGCCAATGGGGCTGCTTATAAGGTTGCTCCTACGATATTTAAAGAACTTGGAGCAGATACTTTTGTTATCAATGATACCCCAAATGGAAGCAATATCAATCTCAATTGCGGAGCGTTGCATCCTCAAGAGTTGGGCGAACATGTTAGAAAGTTAAGAGCTGATGTTGGTTTTGCTTTTGATGGTGATGCAGACAGATTGGTGGTAGTTGATGAAAATGGTGATGTTATCCATGGCGATAAGTTACTAGGAGCATTGAGTGTCTATTTGAAAAGCAATAATAAATTAAAAAATGGTGGCTCAGTTGCAACAGTGATGAGTAATCAAGCACTTGAAGATTATCTAAACTTACATGATATTGATTTATTTAGATGTAATGTGGGGGATAAATATGTGCTAGAAATGTTTGGCGAAAAAGAGTTGAACTTTGGTGGGGAACAAAGCGGGCATATCATCTTGGCAGACTTTGCAAAAACAGGTGATGCTCTTGTTGCTTCTTTGGCTGTTATGGCTCATGTACTAAGCGAAAAGAAGAGTGTGAGCGAGTTACTCAATCCTTTTGAACTATACCCTCAACTTCAAAAAAATCTCAGCGTAGGGACTAAAAAACCACTTGAAGATATAGAGGGATATAAGGAACTTATGAGCGAGTTAAACTCTTTACATGTAAGAACACTTATCCGATACTCTGGAACTGAAAATCTACTCAGGGTTTTACTTGAGGGAAAAGATGAAGATATGCTTGCAGAAAAGATGGAAGAGGTCGTAGAATTTTTAAAGAGTAAGTTAAATGGCTAAAGCACTTGCTATCGTTATACTGGCTTTTATAGGAGTTTTTGTAATTGATCAAAATATAAAGACTCTATTTATCGATGGGTTTAGGTGGTATGGAGATTATTTTTCTTTGATACTTACTTATAACAAAGGTGTAGCCTTCTCGATGTTTGCCTTTTTGGAAGAAAATTTAAAGTATATTCAAGCTGGACTTTTGGCATTTATAATGTTTTATTTGTTAGTTGAAAAAAAACTTTTGATGCAATATTCCCTTGCTATCGGCATAATCTTAGGGGCTGGATGTAGCAATCTTTACGATAGATTTTTATATGGTGGTGTTGTGGATTATTTTTATTGGCATAGATGGTTTGATTTTGCCGTTTTTAATTTTGCAGATGTGATGATAAACTTTGGTGTGGTTATTATCTTGTATATAACACTCAAATCAAAAAAAACTTTAGTATAAAACTACCAAGTACAAACTCTATCTCGCCCTAAATCTTTAGCTTGATAGAGTGCTTTATCTGCTTTTTCAAATAACTTTTGAAAATCTTCTTCTTCGTTTTCAGCACTTGTGACACCTAGAGAAATAGTGATGTTTTTTACGATAGGAAACTCGTGCTTTTTGACCTTTACTCTTATCTTTTCAGCCATAGCTTCAACTTCACTCAAAACACCGGTCTTTACTATGATGACAAACTCTTCCCCACCCCACCTTGCAAAGATATCATTTGTTCTTATAGTATTGGTTATAACACGTGATAACTCTTCCAAAATCATATCTCCAACATGGTGTCCATGAGTGTCGTTTACCAATTTAAAGGAGTCGATATCAAGCATAACAACAGATAAGCCGCTTTGATAAAAATTGAGTGATTCGATTTTTTCAAAAAGTCCTCCTCTATTTAGTATCTTTGTTAGTGGATCAAGTATGGCTTGTTTTTTGAGGATGACATTGTTTTTCTTGAGAGTCACTTCATTTTTACGTAACATAGTAAGGAGATAGTTGAAAAACTTAGCAACAAGCCCAACCTCAGTATAACGTTCTTCATAAATTTTTTGATGGATATTCCCTGTTCTCATTATCTTGATAATACTTTCTATGGTATCTACCCAAGGTTGTTTTGCATTGTGTTCACAGATATTAAGACCCATGATTTCATGTTTTTTTGAAACTCTTAGCAAGTTGGCTTGACCAAGTAAAAAAAACAGTAGTATTCCTAGTGAGAATGCAAATCCAAATGCCACAACAACTCCCAATAATTGAACCAAAACAAGCTCAATTCTACTCATCCCCTCAGGTAAAGTCGCAAAAAAACCTACACATAAAGTGCCCCAAGCACCAGCAAAACCATGAACGCTGATCGCACTTAGAGGGTCATCTATCTTGTATTTATAAAGTAAAAGATTGTTTGTATAAAACATGATAACACTAGAACTAAAACCTATAAAAGCCGAGGTTGTAGTGTCTAGTTGATTGCAACCAGCAGTTATACCAACAAGTCCAGCAATAACTCCAAAACCAAAAAGTTCAACTCCTATTTTTTTACTATTGTAAATCAAGCTCATAAACCATCCTCCAACACCACCAGTCATACCAGCGAGCAAAGTATTGAGTAATACAGAGGAGACATGTGCATCAAATTTTAAGAGGCTTCCACCATTAAATCCAAACCAAGCAAAAAAGAGAATAAAGATGCCAAAAACAATAAAATTGTGATTGCTTGGAGCAAAGTGTTCAACTCTACCTTTTCTAAATTTACCAATACGAGGGCCAATGATAAGGGCACCAGCCAATCCCACCCAAGCTCCAATAGAGTGTACAACGGTAGAACCTGCAAAGTCCATAAAACCTAGTTTATGCAACCAACCATCATCACTCCATGCCCAATGCCCATAAATAGGGTATATAACAGAAGTTAGCACTATCGCAACAACGATATACCCGTTAAACTTTATCCTCTCAGCTACTGCTCCTGAGACTATCGTAACAGCAGTAGCTGCAAACATAGCTTGAAAAAAGAAGAAAGTGTTTTGATAAAAATCTTCGCCAGAGATGAAAAACTCAGATATACCAAGTAGTCCATGATAGTCAGTTCCAAACATTAGTCCAAAGCCTACAATCCAAAAAAATATGATGCCAAAAACAGAGTCAATGAGATTTTTCATAGCAACATTGATTGTATTTTTTGAACGTACTGCACCTGTTTCTATAAGTGCAAAACCAAGTTGCATTAAAAAAACTAAAAAAGAACAGACTAAAATCCATAAGATATCAAGATTGCTATACATCAAAGAGCCTTTTTTATCGTATCGCTATAAGATTTTAACTCAAAAAGATTGCTGTGGGATGAATTTTATGTATAAAAAATAGGCAAATAGTATTAAGTTTATGCTTGCCAACTAGCCTTAAATAAGGTTTTTAAGTTTTTTTTATGTAATTTTTAAGTATTATCACAATCTTTAATGTATTTGCGATGGTCGCGTAGCTCAGTTGGTAGAGCACTACCTTGACATGGTAGTGGTCGTAGGTTCAAGTCCTATCGTGGCCACCATTTTTCGTTCTCTCACTGTTTGGGAGTTCTATTTAGTAAAGGATAAATATGCAAAATGAGGTTATAGCCTACAAGGATGGGGCATCTCTCATTGATACTCAAAGTGCTGCTACACAAGATATATCTAAATTCCAAGAAGTTTTATTTGACAACTCTGATGACGCTCTAAATGTGATTCGTCACTCTACTGCTCACATGATGGCTCAAGCGATAAAAGAGATATATTCTGATGCACAGTTTTTTGTTGGACCAGTGATAGAAGATGGTTTTTACTACGATTTTCGTGTAAAAGAGAAAATCAGTGATGCTGATTTAAAAGAGATTGAGAAGAAGATGCAAGAAATTGCAAACAGAAAACTTCCAATCGAAAAAAGATGTACTACAAAAAAAGATGTCACCGAGCACTTTAAAAATGATGATTTAAAACAGGAAGTACTTTTACGTATCCCTGAGGGTGAAGTATCTGTATATACTCAAGGTGATTTTGAAGACTTATGTCGCGGACCACATGTACCAAACACAAGATATCTAAGATTTTTTAAACTTATCCGTGTTGCTGGTGCATATCTTGGTGGCGATGAAAAAAGAGAGATGTTAACTCGTATCTATGGAACTGCCTTTGCGGATAAAGCAAGTTTAAATGCATACATAACCATGATAGAAGAGGCTAAAAAGAGAGACCATAGAAAACTGGGTAATGAACTTAAACTTTTTACTTTTGATGAAGATATAGGTGCAGGACTTCCTATCTGGCTGACAAATGGTGCTAGAATGAGAAGTAAAATAGAACAACGTCTTTTTAAAGCGCACCGTCTAAGAGGGTATCAGCCAGTTCGTGGACCTGAGATTTTAAAAGCAGATGCTTGGAAGATAAGTGGACACTACGATAACTATGGTGAAAACATGTACTTTACTGAGATAGATGGTGCTGAGTATGGTATGAAGCCGATGAACTGCGTTGGTCATATCAAAGTGTACCAAAATGATGTAAGAAGTTACAGGGATTTACCACTAAAGTTTTTTGAATACGGTGTTGTTCACAGACATGAAATGAGTGGGGTTATGCATGGTCTTTTTAGAGTTCGTGAATTTACCCAAGATGATGCTCATGTGTTTTGTACACCAGCACAAATCAAAGAAAATGTTATGGAGATGCTTGGATTTGTTGAAGATATCATGAAAAGTTTTGGCTTTGAGTATGAAATCGAAATATCAACAAAACCAGAAAAAGCGATAGGTGATGATGCTTTCTGGGAAGCAGCAACACAAGGGTTAAAAGACGCTCTTGATGAAAACAATATCAAATATGGTATAGATCAGGGTGGTGGAGCATTTTATGGCCCAAAGATAGATGTTAAAATCCTAGATGCACTGAAGCGAAAATGGCAATGTTCTACAATCCAAGTAGATTATAACTTGCCAAGTAGATTTGGTTTAACTTATATCGATGCAAACAATGAAGCGGCACAGCCAGTTATGTTGCACCGTGCGATACTTGGTTCATTTGAGAGATTTATCGGAATCTTGATAGAGCATACAGCAGGAGAACTCCCTTTCTTTGTTGCACCTACTCAAGTTATCATAGTTCCGATCAGTGAAGCACATCAAGCTTATGCTAAAGAATTGGCACGCGAATTGCTTTTAAATGACATAGATGCAGAGATTTATATGAAAAACGAAAGTTTAAACAAACGTATAAGAAATGCAGAAAAGATGCGTGTACCAATGATTTTGGTACTAGGTGACGAAGAAGTTGCACAAAAAACTGTTGCTTTAAGAGACAGAAGAGATAGAAAACAGTATAATCTAACAAAAGACGAATTTATNNCACTTTTGAGTAAAGACAAAGACGTAGTTCTCAATCATGAGATTAGGGCTGGTGAGGTAAGATGTATGGGAGACGATGGTACGCAGTATGGTATCATATCTCGCGATGAGGCACTGAAACTTTCAGAACAACAGGGATTAGACCTTGTTTTAATCGCACCAGACGCTAAACCTCCAGTTTGTAAGATTATGGACTATGGAAAGTTTAGATATCAGCTTGAGAAAAAGAAAAAAGAAGCTAAGAAGAAGCAAAAAGTTATCGAAGTAAAAGAGATTAAATTATCTGTTAAAATTGCAGAAAATGACATCAGTTACAAAGTAAAACATGCTCGTGAATTCTTAGAAGCTGGAAAACACGTAAAGTTTAGAGTGTTTTTACGTGGCCGTGAAATGGCAAATCCAGAAGCTGGTGTTCTAGTGCTTGAAAAAGTCTGGCCTATGGTTGAAGACATCTCAACAAGAGATAAAGCACCTATGATTGAGGGAAGATATATCAACATGCTTGTTCTTCCTAAAAACGTATAACGCTAAGAATACTTTTTAAATTTTAACCCCCTCTAAGAAACATTGAGGTATAATTGCCGGTTTCTGAAATATATAGAGGGGATTTAACTTCCATTCAGATATATCTCAGGGTATATTTTTCACAAAGAAAAATGAAATTGTAAAGGAGAATGCATGCCAAAGATGAAAACGGTACGCGGTGCAGCTAAGCGTTTCAAAGCAAGCAAGAACAAGATTAAAAGAGGTTCTGCTTTTAGAAGCCATATTCTTACAAAAAAGACTACGAAGAGAATGCGTGGACTTAAAGAATCACAAACTGTAGATAGCCGTGATGTATCAAGAGTAAAATTGATGCTAGGAAAAGCGTAAGCTAAAAAGTTTTTTTGATACATTCGTATCAATTTCAATGTTCCCCTACATCGTAGGGCAAGTTCGCTAAAGCGACACCAAATAAGGTCAAGGAGACACAAATGAGAGTAAAAACAGGCGTTGTAAGAAGAAGACGTCATAAGAAGATTTTAAAATTAGCAAAAGGTTTCTATAGTGGTAGAAGAAAGCACTTTAGAAAAGCGAAAGAGCAGATTGAAAGAAGTTTAGTATATGCATTCAGAGATAGAAAGTATAGAAAAAGAGATTTCAGAAGACTTTGGATTACAAGAATCAATGCTGCTTGTAGATTAAATGATATAAGTTATTCACGCTTTATAAATGCGCTTAACAAAGCAAATATCGAACTAGATAGAAAAATTCTAGCTGATATGGCTATGAA
>DKEY01000070.1 GCA_002469305.1 Sulfurospirillum sp. UBA6810 | reverse complement strand
TTGATATACCAAACTATTTTTGGTTTACAGGAAGTTCAGCGGCGGCGTTTATCATCTCAAGCTTTGCTCATGTTTTTGGATGGAAACAGTATAAACAGATAGCTGGTATATCACTACTTATGGCTTTTGTTTTACTCGTTGCTGCACCACTGAATCTCATAGATGATTTAAGACAACCAGGTAGGATTTTAAACTTTTTCTTCTATGGCTGGGAAAACTTTCCAACTTCTCCTATGAAATGGGGTGTTTTACTTTTGATGGCATATCCTATCCTCATCTTTTTTGAAGCACAGGCAATGTACCGCGTTTACTTTGTCAAAAAAGCAAATCAGAGTAGTGGCATATCAAAAACATTTAACAAACTTTTTGCTTTTGGCAATATGGACTTAAGTGAAAAAGCGATTGAAAAGGACCATGAAAAAGGCTTTATACTAGGTGTTATCGGTATCCCTCTTGCTCTTTGTGTTCATGGTTATACAGGTTATATCTTAGGTGCAGTTCACGCAAATGTTATGTGGCATACACCTTTGATGCCTCTACTTTTCCTAGCTTCAGCGATGGTTTCAGGAACAGGTCTTTTAATCTTGCTTATACCGATGTTTCAAAGATTTTTATCTGAACGAAAAAGTGTAGATACAGATATGGTAGCAACACTTGCAAGGCTTCTTTCTTGGTTTATCATCGCGGATCTTGTTATGAGATTTTTATGGCTCACCTTTTCTTTGACTTTTGCAAACGCAGAAAAATACGCTCTTTATAGCTACTTTAATTTGCATTTTGCAGAGACATTTTGGATAGATTATGTTTTATGTCTGTTTGTTCCACTTATCATTGGTTTTTCAAAACTTAGATTTATGCCAGTGATTGTTTACTTTGGTGGTTTTGTAACGGCTATTGGTGTATGGCTCTTTAGATGGAATACGGTGATAGGAGGACAAGAGATACCTCGAACAACACCAGGATTTTTACACTATGTACCCTCTGTATTTGGTCAAGACAGTATAGTTTCAGTACTTTCAAACTGGGGAGTTTTGTTTGCACTTATTTGTGCTGTATTAGTGATTTTTCCTTGGGATGAAGAGATGAAAGATTGTTATAAAGGAGTTGGAGATGCAAAGTAGTAGAAGAAAATTTTTAGTAGGCTCAGGTACTGTTGTAGCTGCTGCTTCTATGGTAGGATATAAGGAGACTTTGGGTTCTGTTGTAACTCTCTCAGATAAGGGTGAAAAGGCAAAGGACAGTATCTATTTTAATGCAGCACCTGCTGAGTATAGTTTCGTGAAAGATGAGTTTGTAAACAATGATGACTATAAGATAGTGCCAACTACGTGTATAGGGTGTACTACTCAATGCGGTGTGAGAGTAAAAGTAGATAAAAAAACAGATAAAGTAGTAAGAGTATTGGGAAACCCTTATAATCTTCTCTCTACAAATCCTTGGCTTCCTTATCATACAAGTATAAAAGAGAGCTATAAAACACTCTCTCAAAATGGTAACTTTGAGACATATCGCTCAAATGTCTGTGCAAGAGGAAATGCCATCTTTGATAAGATAGATGCTCCAAATCGTGTACTCAAGCCTCTTAAAAGAGTTGGAAAACGTGGTGAAAACAAGTGGAAAGAGATGGATATCTATGAGCTTATTGATGAGATAGTTGCAGGTGGAGATTTATTTGGTGAGGGAGTTGTAAAAGGTCTTAAAGAGACAAGAGATATAGAAACTCCTATCAATCCAGCTGAACCATCTTTTGGACCAAAGGCAAATGGACTTTGTGTGATAGGAACTACACATGAGGGAAGAACAGCAACCTTGATCCATAGATTTTTGATGTCTTTTGGTTCTATAAACTATACAGGGCATACTTCTATCTGTGGTCTCTCTATGAGAGCAGGTGAAGCTGCGTATTTGGGGGATTTTAAAAAATATCCACATTTAAAGCCAGACTTTGAGAACACAAGATATCTTTTAAGCATAGGAACACCTCCTGGACAAGCTGGAAATCCTTTTAAGAGACAAGGAAAACTTTTGGCGAGCGCAAGAACTGAAGGAGACATAGAATATACAGTAGTATCACCTATGCAAGGGAACAGTGACACGATAGCAGTTGGTAAAAAAAGTAGTTGGATACCTATCATACCAGGAACTGATCTTGCATTTGTGATGGGGCTTTTACAAATCATCATCAATAACAAAATGTACAATGAAAAGTATCTAAGCTTACCCTCAGAAGAAGCGATGAAGGCTCAATATGATGCTTCATGGACAAATGCTACACATCTCATTATCCAAGATAAAGAGGGATTTGGAAAGATACTTAAAGAGGGAGACATACCACTTGTTTTAGATGTGAGTGATAACATGCTCAAATCTTCAAAAGAAGTTGTTCAGGCTGTACTTGATTTTGAGGGGAGTGTTGTATTTGGTGAAAAGACTTACAATGTACGAACATCGTTTAATGAACTCAAAGAAAGAGTAAATGAGCTAAGTGCGAGTGAATACGCAAAAGAGTGTGGTGTAAGTGAAGAGAAGATGCAAGAAGTTGCCAAAAAATTCACTTCTTATGGAAGACGTGCAAGTGTGGATTGTCATGGTGGCACGATGCATACAACAGGCTTTTATACAACATATGCTGTGATGATGCTTGGAGCCATGATAGGAAATCTAAACTATAAAGGCGGTATGAGTAGTGGTGGTGGTGCTTACAAAGATGTTAAAGGCAAACAGTATGACCTTCTTGGTTTCAAAGGAAAAGTCAAAGTCCATGGTGCAAGGATGGATAGAACAAGAAGAGGGTATGAGAGTACAAATGAGTACAAAAACAAAGTAGCCAATGGAGAAAATCCATATCCTGCAAAAGAGCGATGGTATCCTTTTACCAATGCATTAGAGCTTGATTATATAGTCAACAGTTTTAAAGGACATCCTTATAAGATGGATACACTTATCACTTTTAATGCAAATTTTATGTATGGGGCAGCAGGTGCTCAGAGCCAAATCAAAGAGTTGATAGAAGACCCTAAAAAAGCTGTACCGCTTTTTATCGCCATTGACCCTTTTATCAATGAATCTTCAATCTATGCAGATTACATTATCCCTGATTCTGTTTTATATGAAACATGGGGAGTTGTTCATGCTTGGGCTGGGCACCAAACCAAGATAAATACATTAAGATTTCCAGTGGTGAAGCCAAAACAAGCGAGCTTTAGAAATGGAGAGCCTATCGAGATGATTAGCTTTGTTATCGAACTTGGTAAAAAACTTGGCCTTGCTGGTTTTGGAGAAAATGCTATCAAAGGAAGTGATGGAAAACTTCACTCTTTTGATAGGGCAGAGGATTTTTACTTAAGAGCTTTTGAGAATATAGCGATGGATGGTAAGCCAGTACCTGATGCAAGTGACGAGGAGATAAAGCTAGCTCATATTGAGTCATTTATCCCATCTTTGCAGAGAATTTGCGGTGAAAATTGGAGAAAAACAGCCTATGTGATGGCAAGAGGTGGTAGATATGAAGATTATGAAAATAGCTATGATGGGGAGTTTTTATCTCATAAGTATAAAGCACCTATACAAGTTTACAATGAAACAGTAGGAACGGCTAAAAATTCTCTCACAGGAGAGCAACATAGTGGTACACCAAAGTTTTATAAACAAAGATTTGATTCTGGAGAAACATATGAAAAGTTTTTTACAAAGGAGAAATTTCCTCTTACTGCTTTTTCATATAAGTCAAATGTTTTATCAACACCAAATACATCAAGTACAAATCTTAAAGAGATAAAATATACAACTTATGTGGACATAAATCCACAAACAGCACAAAGATTGGGACTTAATCATGGAGATTATGTAAAATTAAATTCAGGTGATGGTGAAGCTCAGGGTTATCTTCGATATAGACATGGAGTACACCCTGACACTGTCGGTGTAGAACATGGTGCAGGAAGAGATGGCGAGGGAGCTGTTGATATCGAGATAAATGGTAAAGTTACAAAAGGAATCTTTGCAAGAAAATCAGGAGTAAATTACAATAAACTAGGTCTCAAAGACCCAAGTAGAAAACATGCAGTAGCTACTGACTTTGCTTGTGGTTCCGTTGCAAGACAAGCGATTCCCGTGAGTATAACAAAAGTAAGTTAGAATATCTACTGTGGCTAACTACCTTTACATGTAAGGGTAGTTAGTTTTTTATAGATTAGTTATTATCTAAAAATTCAATAATTGCATCGTTGCAATCTTTTGGATTTTCAATCACGCTCATATGCGCTGCATCTTTTATAAGTACAAATTTCGCCCCAGCTATTTTTTCTGCAATTGTTTGCATTTTTTCAGGAGGGGTGATATTGTCTTTCTCACCACACAAAAGAAGTGTTGGAAGTTTTATAGAAGGCAGATACCCCGTTGTATCTTTGCGTGTCATCATCGCAAGTAAACAGCCTTTGATACCTATGGAATTAAATTTACGAGATTTTAAGATACGCTTTTCAACGATATCATTATGCTCTTTTTTAAAAGAATCACTGAAACATCTACTTATAAATGCTTTAGAAAAAGAGGAAGTTCCTTGGGCATTGATACGTCTGATTGCGTCTGAGCGGTCAAGCTTTGCCTCATCACTATCTGCATGAGAAACGCTATCACATAAGATAAGTGCTGAAAACTTCTCTTCCATACGTTCAATCGCTCTTAGGGCGATATACCCACCCATAGAAAAAGCACAGATGATGGGGTTTTCAACTTGTAGTTCGTTGATTATCATCTCCAAATCATCAACAAATAACTCCATAGTAAACTGACCATCGCCAACACACGAGTTGCCAAGACCTCTAATGTCATAGGCTACACAATAAAAATGTTCACTAAGTATGTCTATTTGATTTGACCACATACTATGGTCATAGGGAAAACCATGCAAAAAAATGATAGTTCTATGTTTTTTATTTCCTTTGGCTAATACCGATAATCCACCGATAGTTTTCTTCATATTGAATCCTTTATGTAGTCATTATACATCAAAATAAACCTAATAAAAAATAACACTGTTATAAAGCCTTTCAAATTGCAATAATTTAGCTACTTTTTTAAAAAAGATGTTTAAATTTCATCATGATACTACATATAGATTTAGACTGTTTTTACTGTTCAGCTGAAAGGATTTTAAATCCAGACTTGCGAGATATCCCCATAGCTGTTGGTGGGGGAGATAGAAGCTCAAAGCTTTTCAATGAAAAGCCACCAAAAAAAGTTGATTCATATAAAGGTATCGTGGTAACTTCAAGCTATGAAGCCAGAGCAAAGGGTGTTAAAACTGCGATGAATATCTCTGAGGCTTTACAACTTTGCCCAAACCTTAAAATAGTACCACCAAATCATCTCTACTACCAAAGTCTATCGCATCAACTCTATACGCTCTTGACCACACTTATCCCCGTCGTTGAACAAGCAAGCATCGATGAGTTTTACTGTGATATATCAGGCATGAGAGAAGAGAGTGAACCAGAAAAATTTGCCTTACATGTAAAAAAGCTGATAGAGGAAAAACTCTCTTTACCTGTTTCCATTGGCATAGCAAAAACAAAACGCATAGCAAAACTAGCCACCAATGACGCAAAGCCAGATGGAGTGAAACTGATACGACCAAGTGAGGTTTTTGAGTATGTCAAAGATAAGCCTATCAAAAAATTTCCTGGTATCGGCAGGAGTTATGAACAAAAGCTTAAGGGTTATGGTATCGATACGATAGCAGATGCACTTAGAGCAAAAAATCTTTTTGAGAGATGGGGAGGACATGCCAAAGAGTTATATGCTTGTATGTTGGGAGAAGATAAGGAAAAAGTAAATCCCAATGCAAAGCGAAAATCCATAGGTATGTCACGGAGTTTTGAAGCTATAAATGATAGAGAAGAGATACAAAGGCGTATCCTTATCTTTGTAAGGCATGTTGCTTTCATGGTCAATAAACTACATCTGCATCCAGCCTCTTTTTATCTCAAACTCAAATATAAATACAACATAAAAAGTGAAGCAAGATGTACGGAGTACAGACTTTTCAATGAAAAAATGCTCAAAAGCATCATACTTGAACTCTATGCAAAGGCAGATATATATAAAGATACACCCATGGTTTTTATCTGTGTGAGTGTGAGTAATTTTATGGAACACAACAAAAAAAGTGTCTCTTTGATAGATTTTGAAGAGGATAAAAAACAAAACAGTCTCAATGACTCTTTACAAAAACTACGAAACAAATACGGAGTAGATACGATACGAAGTGCAAGAGAGATATAGCTTACATGTAAAGAATTTTTCTTTACATGTAAGCGTTGTTGTTTTAATCTTTTAATAAAGAGTAGATATACTCATAACCTTTTACTACGGCTTGTTTGATATCGCTTGGGATAGAAGCCTCTAAGAATTTTTGCTTAGGATTTGCTGCTTTTTCACTCTCCCATCTCTCTTTCCAACGTGCACTGATAGCATGGTTTCTGATGAGTTGTTTGTCCATAGAGATATAATTACCAGCTTCAAAATCTGCATTCATGATAAATCTACTACTCTCAGGAGTCAGTATCTCATCTCCAAGTATCCACTCACCTTTTGCATTTAAAAAAACTTCAAATTTTGTATCGATGATAGTTATACCACGAGAGTGTGCATGACGAGAAAAACTTATAAAAAGATTTTCCAATGTCTTAGCAATCTCTGGAATTTTAAGAGCTACTTTTGCACTATCAAGAGGAACATCAGTTTCCCCTTTTGTTGTTGGTGTAAACAGAGGTGTATCAAACTTGTGCCACTCTTCAAATCCAGCCTCAAGTTTTAAGTTATAAGGGTCTTGGGCGTTTTTATATGCTTTATATAAAGAGCCTGTGAGATAATTTCTATAGATGAGCTCAAGCTGTACTATCTCTTCATCTATCTGCACTTCAAAAGGGCGACAAAGTTCTATAACTTGGCTTCTTTGAGCAAACTCTTGCGGAAGGTCTGTGATAACATAATCAACATCTAAAGCCGTTCTTATACCCATATTTTGAGCATATGTTGCTCCAAGTGTAGAGATAGAGTTTTGAATTTTACCTTTACCTTCTACTACATCACCAATAGGGATATCAAAAACAGAGACTCTGTCTGAACGCATAAGCAGAGCAATATCTCTAGCAGCATCAGGGATAAGATAAAGATCACCATTTTTACCAGAGTAAAACATCTCTAAACCAAGCTCTTTTAGTTGTGGTTCTCCTATTTTGCTAGTAAACGGTTTGTTTACAGGCCATATGCCACTCGTTTTTAACGCATCTAAAGTTAACAATGTTTCTCCTCTTTTTAATTCTTTACATGTAAGATTTTTTGATGTGCGTATTTTAGCTAAATTAGTCTCGAAATCACTTTAAAAACTTGTTTAATTTTAACTCTTTGAAAAAAGTTTTTTGATTTTTAAAAGTCCAAGTTTCATGCCAGAGTGACGCATGATTTTTGCGAGTTCTTTCCATTTTGGACGCTCATAACATGGAGTTTTGCATGTTCTGCATTTTGGTTTTTCTTCATGTGGACACTCTTGAAGCCTTTGTATGCAGTAGAGAAAAGTTTCCTTACATGTAAGACATAAATCAAAGTTTACATGTAAGAGATTTCTCCCTTTGTATGGTACTTCTAGTGATACACTCTCTTTTTTTTCATCATGTTTATCATCACAGTAAAGTTGTATAAATTTTAGTAAAGTTTGTACTTCAGAGATAAATTTTTTATCTTGCATTTCTCACTCCTCCTCTTTGGCTCCAGCTATAATCTGGGTCATCATTTATCTTGGAGAAAAACAACTCTCCTGAGTTTCTCCATGCGTCGATTATAACGCCTTTTGATACTTCGCATCCTTGACATGTGACAAGCAAAGCGTTGTGCTCTTCGAAGTAGTCATTGATATTTGCTCCAACGATATAAAAGTCAAAACTTTTATACTTTTGCTTCAGTGCCATATCGAGCATATCAAAAGCAAAGTGCCAACAAAGACCTCTTTTTTTTGCACCTATATTGACTAGCCAGTTATGAAACAAAGGAGGGCGAACTAACTCATAAGAGAGTGCAAGGTCGTGGGCGTGTTTGATAGCAAGAAGAGAAAAACTTTTAGCTTCGCTTGTATTGATACTCATATCGATAGAGTTAAGTACCCCTTCAAGAGCTTTTGTATCGAGATTGGGAAGAGTCTTAAAAGAGCATCCTTGTAACAAAAAAACCAGTATAAACATAAAAAATACTTTCATAGAAAAATTATATCAATTATTTAAAAAAAGTTGGCTATACTCTTAGCAATAGATTTTTTTAGGAGGCTAGATATGAGAAAATTATTCTCAACGGGTTTAATCGTTGCTGCTTTAGCAGCTCCTTCGATGGTAAGTGCGGAACAACTGAAAGGGCTAAATGTTTTAGTTACTTCAGGTGATGCTCAAACACAGATGATGGCCATGGTTCTTTCAACAATGACAATTAACAAGCACAAAAAAGCTGTAAATCTTACATTGTGTGGACCAGCTGGTGATTTAGCTATCAAAGATATGCCAAGTACTCCCGTAAAAAAACCAGATGGTAAATCCCCAACTCCAAAGATGGCGATGATGGGACTTATCAAAGCGGGTGCAAAAGTAGAACTTTGCCCACTTTACTTGCCAAATGCAGGAAAAGACCAGTCAGCTTTGGTTGAAGGTGTTACGATAGCTCAGCCACCGATGGTAGCAGCTAAACTCTTAGATAGTGAATTCAATAATTTAACTTTCTAATCTTTTTTTAGAAGAGTGTATTTTAATACACTCTTTAATATATATAAAATTGTAATTTATTTATTGCTTTAAATATTTTATTAAGTCCTCTTTTATTATAATCATTCAGATTTTAAGATAGAGGTGTTATGAAGAAGATTTTTATTGTTATTTTATTGATAACTACTACACTTTTTTCTGATTCACTCGATAATCTACTCAAAGAGTATGAAAATACAACTGAAAATTCTCTCAAAACAGTTGATGAAAAACTAGGACATGTGCTTATCTACTCTCAAAAAGAGATTAGAATGATGCAGTATAGCAAGCTAAGTGATATCTTAAAAGAACTTCCTCTTGTAAATCTCAATACAAATAGATTTGGACTCTCTAGCCCCTCTTTAGCAGGAAGTAAAACAACTACCAGTGGTTTTTTTAGATTTTTTATCAATGACCATGAGATAAGCTCTCCTCATACCAAATCAGCATCTCTGTCTTGGGGAGATTTACCTTTAGACTTTATTGACCATGTTGAGATATATTATGGAGAGAGTTCTTTTACTCAAGGAAATGAAACAGGGATTTATTTTATAAGACTTTATACCAAATCTGCTGCAAAAGAGAATGGTGGAGAATTGAAAGCTACTATGTCTGATAGGGGAGACAACTCACAAAGCATCACTACTTCACAAGTTTTTCAAAATGGCTGGTCTTATCTGCTCTTTTTACGCAATGAAAAATCAAATACAACGGTGGATTATAGCAATCAAACCTTACAAAACAATGGGGATAGAAAAAATCTTTACTTAGATATCAGTAATGAAAATACAAACATCAATCTAGGATATTCACATGTAAAAAAAGATACTTACATGGGCTTATCTTTGGATGTTGCTCCTGATGATAGTACACTAGAATCAGAGGACTTTTTTATCGATATAAGTAGATATTTACTTGCAGACAAATCTTTAAAAGCAAGTTTTTCCGTAGATGTTACTTCACGAAAAATGGAAGAAAAAAATGCACAAGGCATAGGACTTACGCCTGTTATAGATTTAGCAAATATAGGAATAACTCTACCAAAAGAGTTTGTCGAGGATATAAAGTTTACGAAGCTCAATGCTTATATCTCAAAATCTTTTCAATTTGAAAGCAACCATCTTTTGACCGCTTTTAATGTTAAAAATCTAAAGTACACTACAAAAAATATTGAAACAGTAAATTTTATAAACCAAGAAAATAATGTAGCACAATATAATGATTTTGATGAAGAGAGTGTTTATTCATTTTTGTTTCAAGATGACTATAAGGTACATGAAAATCTCATTTTACTAGCAAATGCTAAAGTTGATAAGTATGTAAGAAGTGGCTATTTAGAAGATTCTACTGAAAAATTATTTAGATTAGGTGCGATATATACACCTTTTAAAAATTTTGGATTAAAAAGTTTTTATACGAAAACCTACTTACCCGTCTCTTTTTATAATACTGATTTTGTTGATAAAAACAATAGAACCCTCTGAACAAAGCCAATCTCATGGCTCTGTTTTGAAAGTTGAACGTTTTTGAGTTTTCCGAGTTTCATGTTTTGACACTCAGCTCTTAAATTTTATCGATTTGGTAGATTTTCATCCCCTTTTTGGCTCATTTCTCCCTCATTAAGCACCTCTTTGCATAAGATTAGGCATTCTTCGCAGGTTATAGGCTGCTGCGATCAAATAGTGATGTTGGGTGTTCTTATGCAGTCCTATATATTTTGATTCTCTATAGCCCATAAGCCGTTTGATGAAAGCAAACGGCATCTCTACGATGCTTCTTATTTTAGAGAAGCGTTGGTTGTTTCGTGATTGTTTAGCTCTAAGTGTTGCTTGTCCGCGAACACGACGTTCAATAATTCCTGCGAATATCCCTTTGCCTCTTAAAAAACGTTTGCGTTCTTTGGACATATAGCCGCTATCGGCAAATACTGCTTTGCTTTCATCCTCGATGAGTTCATCGATCATTTGTGAATCATGCACTTTGGCGGTTGTGGTTCGGATATCTTTAATCACTCCGGCTCTATCGGTTGCTATATGGAGTTTATAACCGTGATGCTTGACTCCTCGTTTGGAGGTATAAGTTGCGTCTTTATCTGCCGGCTCATTGGAAATCACGTTGCCGTTCTCGTCTTTCTTGCGTTTGGGCTCGGATGCATGGATCAAGGTCGCATCTACGAGTGTCCCTTCGTTTAAGATAAGTCTTTTTTCTATCATTTGTGACTTTACTTGATTGAAGAGTACCTCAAGAAGGTTTTCTCGTATAAGAGCATTGCGGAATTTACAGATTGTCGTCTCATCGGGAATGGTATCTTCATCTTTGATATCCAAGAACTTCCGAAACGAGATACGATCATGGATTAGCTCTTCCGTCATAGGATCGCTTAGTCCGTACCAGCTTTGCAAAAAGAGTGCGCCGACCAATACGGATGCAGGGATGGAAGGACGCCCTTGTTTGCCTTTGTTGGGTTTGTATATCCCTTTTTCGATTAATATTGCTTCGATAGCACCATAGGGAATCAAGAGTTTCATCTCACTCAAAAATTGAGTGCTGCGTCTACCTCCCTGATACTCCAGTGCGTAATCGAAAAAACTTAGCTGCATACTGACCTTCCTGTATCTTCTATATCTCTTATTTTATCTAATTGGTGCTTATGGATATTTTTTTGGGTTTATTCAGAGGGTTCAAT
>DKEY01000117.1:491-17686 GCA_002469305.1 Sulfurospirillum sp. UBA6810 | reverse complement strand
GCTCCAAAGGTAGTCCTTGAAGCTACACATGTAAAGATGCTACGACATGTGAGCCTTGATATCTTAAAAGAGTATGGCGTAGAAAAACATGAAACAAGCAAAGGGCTTTTGTATCTTTTAACCTCTATGTAATCTTTACATGTAAAAATATCTGAACTTTATCTAAAACCCTATTAGTAGCTGTGGATTCTAACGTAGCCATCTTGTTAGAGAGCCTAAAACCAATATACAGGATAGTGTCTCTTTGGATTTTTTGACATATTATTTACAAATAGTGCGACTAATAGCATTATGATAGAGCCTAAAAAAACAGGATAAAGAACGTATTCATAGCCAAGTGAATGCACCTTTTCTCCACCAATGACAGCAATCAAAGCAGTTGCTCCTCCTGGTGGATGTAAGGTTCGAGTAAAATGCATCGCGACGATAGCCAAAGAGACTGCAGTTGGACTTGATAGGATATTTTGCTCACCTAAGAGACTAAATATCGTAACACCTACTATTGCAGATATGACATGCCCACCAACAAGATTTCGAGGTTGAGAAAATTCAGCTAGGGGTGCTCCATAAACAAGGACAGCCGATGCACCAAATGAGCCAATAAGAAACAAGTTGGTTAGTTCGATTGAGGAAAGATATTTGCCGATAACAGACACAAGCAAGATACCAAGGAATGCCCCAATCCACGACCATATGATTTTACTCACTGGTTTTCTAGGAGGGCAGGTTGCTGTTGGTTTCATTTTAGCAAAGTAATTTTTCATATTTTTATGCCTACTTAATTTATGCGATAAAATTATATATACAATAGTTTGATATTGTTAATTAAACAGAGATAAAAAATATTCATATTAAATTTTAAACTCTTCTAGTTTTTTATTGAGCTCACTTCCCCAAAGATTGAAGTTTTCAGCTATCTCTTTGATAGTATTTGTTTTATGCAGATTTTCATCTGAAAGTGTTTTTATGTTGCTTGTTGCACTTTTTATTTCATTTGTATGTTCAATAACCACATGAGAGTCTTTGACAATGGAGTTAGAAAGGGATATGTTTTTTTCTATGGCTAGTGTGAGCTGACTCACGAGATCATTAGTGCTAGATGAGATGGATTTTAATTCTAAAACTTCTTGAGCATTACTGTTCATGCTTTTACTGATTTGCTGGATAGATTCTACAATTTTTGTAATTGTTACGTGGATATTGTCTAAGCTACTTTGTGTTTTTTCTGCTAAAAATCGCACTTCATCCGCTACAACGGCAAATCCTCGTCCATGTTCTCCTGCTCGTGCTGCTTCGATGGCGGCATTGAGTGCTAGTAAGTTTGTTTGATCAGCTATATCTTCGATAACGGAGAGGACACTTTTTGTATGTTGCGCTTCTTGTGAAAGGTTTACTAAGTTATTTGCCAAGAGGTGTTCTTGGGTTACTGAGTTTTCAATTTTTTTATCCAAATAGTCCATATTTGTTTGTGATTCTTTGAGGTTTATTGCTATATTTTGCATCTCTTGATTGCTAAGTTTGATAGTATCGCAGATATCTTCAAATAAAGAGGTTATATTTTCAGCATTGGTAACATTGCTATTGACAAGATGCTGTTGTTTTTTCATCTGTTCATTGATAAACAAAGCAATCTCATCAAGAGATTTTGCCATCTGTGTATGTTTTTGTGAGTGTTCTTGAAACCCAATAACCGTTGATTTGATTGTATTTCTAAAAAAGAGGATAGAAGAGAGCATCTTAGATGATTCTAAATTATATTTTGTATCAATTTTAATATCTTTTTGCAAATCAAAAGAGAGTAGGATGTCATTGATTTTTTTGCTCAAATTAATACCCCACTTTTTTTCATCCAAATCATGGATTACGAGTACAAAAGCTAAGAAGTATTGAACTCCCGCACTCAATGCATCAGAGGTAAAAAAATATGCATTTAAAGGCAATATTATAAAAGCGAGTATGTGTATAACACGCATTCTTAAAAATAAAGATTTCATGGAGTTGTCCTAGGTGGTTAATTAGGACAATTTTACTCTTATAAATTCATTGCTTCATTGATTTATATCAATTAACGATTCTTTGAGACAAAGAAAAAGCTTACATGTAAAACATGTTTTTGAAAAATTCTTCTGGGTTATTGATAAACTAACAAAAACAGGCTACTAATCTATCTAGGGTTACTATATAATGATTCAAAAGATGTATTATAAAAAAGAGTATCTTTGCAGATAGATATCTCTCAATATAAATGAGTTAGTCATAACAATACTAAAAGAGAAACCATGAAACAAGCTATTTTATTAACAGGGGCTACGGGGTATATCGGACGAAGATTGCTAGAAGAGTTTCTTTTACAATCAGAGAATAGTATTCGGGTTTTAGTTCGTAACAAGAGTGCTTTTGATGGCACACTAGCACAAAGTGTTGCTGTGGTGGAAGGCAACACATTTGATAAGCCCTCGCTTGCAAAAGCGATGGAAGGTATAGAGATAGCCTACTATCTGATACACTCTTTGGGAAGTGATGATTATCAAAATCTTGATAAAATGAGTGCCGAAAATTTTCGTGATGCTGCGATAAAAGCAGGAGTGAAAAAGATAGTCTATCTAGGAGGTTTGGGCGTAGTAGATGAAAATATCAGCAAACACCTTCTAAGCAGGATAGAAACAGGAGAAACCCTGAGTGCTTATGCTGAGAAGATAGATGTTGTATGGTTTAGAGCAGGTGTTATTATAGGCTCAGGAAGTGCAAGCTTTGAGATTATACGAAATCTCATTCAAAAAATCCCTGTGATGATAACTCCAAAATGGGTACGTATCAAAGCCCAGCCCATAGGTATAGATGATGTTGTGGCTTATCTGTACAATGCAAAAAATCCTCAGATAAGTCAAAGCGTGACAGTTGATATCGGCTCAGAGATACTCTCTTATGGGCAGATGATGAGTCAGTGTGCGCAGGTGATGTCTTTGAAGAGATTTATCATCCCTGTGCCTTTTCTTACCATAGGACTCTCTTCGTACTGGCTCAATATCTTTACTCCAGTGCCTTTTCGTGTGGCTCGCTCTCTTATCGATGGACTCAAATCAGAAGTTATCGTGCAAAATGAGAATGCAAAAAAACTATTTCCACAGATAAAACCAGTATCATTTAAAAAAGCAGTGAAAAAAGCACTCAAAGAGGCTGAGGAAAATCAAGTCTTAAGCAGATGGAGTGATAGTGGAGAAGATGTGTGGGAGATAGACCATAGAAATGCTATTGCTGATGCTGTGTTTATAGATGAACAGGTAGTGGCATGTCCTGATGTAACGCAAGAGCAAATTTTTAAAAGTATCTGCTCTATCGGTGGGAAAAATGGCTGGTTTTCTTATGATTGGCTATGGGAGATTCGAGGATTGATTGATAAAGCATTTGGTGGTGTTGGACTGAACCGTGGGCGAAGGTCTCAGGTAGAACTGCGAAAAGGAGATAGTCTTGATTTTTGGAAAGTGATAGATATCATTCCAAACAAAAGAGTGCTTTTGTTTGCGCAGATGAAAGTTCCAGGTAAAGCATGGCTTGAATTTCGTATCGAAAAAGGTAAACTTACTCAAAGAGCCTATTTTCTACCGCAAGGTATTATGGGGCGTTTGTATTGGTTTTCTTTACTGCCTTTGCACTATTTTGTATTTAGAGATATGGTAAATTCTATCTATAAAAAAGCTTCGCTTACTTGAGGAACTCTTTATCTTTTTTCTTGTTCAAGATTAACTAAAAAGTTCATTGTATTTTCTATGTCAAATGTGTATAATCTGTCAATTATGTTCCTAGATGGAGTAAACAATGAAAATAGTGATTTTTGGCGTTGGGGCAGTCAGTAGCGTAATAGTTAGAGTTTTATATGAGTTATCAAAAAAGAGTTTACAAGATGCCATTGAGTTTGTATATGTTGTAAGGGATAAAGCCAAAGCAAAACAACATTTTTTTAAAAACCAAGAGCTCCTAGAAGTTGGAAAAATTTTAGAATGTACGAGCTTTGAAGAGATCTTTTCAAATCCAAAACAATATAAAAAATATCTACAAAACAGTGATTTGTTTCTTAACTCATCACTCCCTAGCTACAATTTGGAGGTTATGAAATTAGCACTTTTTTTTAATGCAAACTATGCGGATTTGGCGACTGATATCTATAACAAAAAGGTTTTACAAACACTAGAGTTTGAACAACAATCGCTTCATGAAGATTTTACGAAAAAAGCGACTTTTGCATTAATCAATCTTGGAATTTCTCCTGGGATTACAAACTTTTTGATTGGAGAGAGAATCTATAACTTCTCAAATCTTCCATACAATACAAAGGTAAAGAAAATTGAAATAAACCTTCTGGAAGAGATGCAGTCAAAACAGCTTATTTTCTCTTGGTCGCCAAATGTTGCTATTGAAGAGATCTCTTATAAACCTCACTTTTTCAAGAAAAATAAACTCAAGGCGATAGAGCCTTTTTCAAAATCAAAAACCTATAAATTTCCTTATTTTAAAAATTTTGTAGAGCTTTATCCCATTTTTCAAGAAGAAATCATCTCTTTAAAGCATAGTTTCAATGAAGTGGAAGATGTCAAGATGTATGTGGGAGGAAATGAGATAGAACTTATGAAAAATCTCTATCAGCTTAATTTATTATCCGATAAATATTGCTATGGATATAAAGATTCGCAAATCTCAATCAATTCAATCATCAAAGATGTAATTCCAAAAATGAAAGCTCTCCAAACTATCGAAGAATATACATTGAACAATACAATAAAACATGCTGAATTTGCAGCGATTGCAGATATCTATCTTGAGATTTCTTATCCACAAAACAACAAAAAAATCAAAAGCGTGGAATCGATCGGCGTATCTTTTAGCCGATTTAAAGATTTGGTAAAAACGCCTTATTCTGGAGCTACTTATATCTCTTATCCTACTGGAATCGGTGCAGGGATATTGATGTTTTATACTCTTTTGGCACAAAAAAACAACCCTATCCAAGGGGTACTTTTAAGTGAAAAACTCCCAGAACTCTTAGGTGCAACTACAAATGACATTATCAAAAGAGAACTCACCTCTTATAAAATTTATCTCAATAACTCCATCAAATAGATGGCAACAAAATGAACAAAGCATCTGTTCTGATGTGTTAATCATACGCCTGCTGTCTATGTTTAAAATCAACAACTACAACAATTAGCTTATCATTTTCTATAAGATAAAAGAGTCTATAATTTCCGATTCTATATCTGTAATATCCTTCAAGGTCATCTTTTAATTTTTTAATATTAGAGCCATATAAAGGATTTTCTCTAAGTTGAGGATACACAAAGTTCTTAATTTTTGAATATAACTTCTTATCTATTTTCTTTTTAACTTTTTCAAAAGTTTTAGTTTCAGCAATTTTATACTTAGACAATTGTGTAATCACCATTTTTAAAGTCATCTAAACCGTTCATTAGATTTTTAACTAAATCTTCATCTTTTAAAATTTCAGTCATTTCATCATTTTCTACAAATTGAGATGAAGTGAGATATTGAATTGTTGCAAATTCTATAAAATTAGAAAGATTTCTTTTTTGACCTTCAGCAGCAAGTTTAATCATATCGTAGATAGAATCATCCACTCTCATTGTAACTGTTTTCATAAAAGTCCTTTGAATATAAATATTATTAATTATATTCAATTTTATTCATTTTGTCAATTTGTTACTATGGAACATAACGACTGAGTTGAACTGTAAATTTTCGCTAGAAAATTTATTAGTTCCAAGGTTTTGTTGTGTGTTCAATATCTAACTTCAAACTAGCTATTTTATTAAATCATCAAAGTACAGCCATTCTTTTTGATTTTCTTCATAAGATTTATAATTTTCCTTTATGTAAATTTTAAAATGTTGACCTTCTTTTATAACTAGTCCACCAAATATATTTTTGTCTTTTTGATTTTCTTCTTTAATATATTGTTGTAAAGCATCACTTTTTAATTTATTATCATCTTCATTAAATCCACTTGCTTTAGTATCAAAAATACCGATTCTACCATTCTTAAATGATACTATGAAATCTGGTTGAAATGTAGATTTTTTATTATATTTTATTCCAAAGTTCAATGACATATGTTCGCTACCGTTTTGCCACCACCATTCAACTTTATCAGATTTATCATCTAAATATTTAATAAAATCTACTTCTACATCACTATCAATATTTAATCTACAAGGAGTTATTAAACTTAATTTAAAACTATCAAAGTATTCTTTTCTATTGTTATCTTTTCTTTCGTACTCTAATGTGTATGTATAAGGGTTTAAATTTCTACTTTCTGATATTTCCCATGATTCATTCCACTCTTCCACTTCTTCAATTTTTTTATTTATTTCTTCATCTTTGATTGGTTTGTATGCACTAATTGCTTTATCAAATAATATATTAAAAGTATCTACATTATTTAATACTATATTTTGAATATATACAATACCATTTCCTGTAAGATTAACATTTAAATATCTTTTAAACCATCTATATAATGCTTCTTTTACAGTTGTTATAGATCTTTTATATGCAAAGCCATTAAGATTATTTCTAATCAATAGTTCAAAAGCATGAAATAAATCTTCTTGTGATAAATTAGCTTTCATTAGTGTAGATTCTGAAAATAAATCAGCTTCTTGACCTGTAATAATATGCTCAGGTAATTTATCAAACTCATTTACATCAAGAGGCTTATTCAAAATGATTTCATCTTGACTATCTAAGTTTTCGATATTTATAATTTTTGATACTTTTTTGAAATTTTCATTTAGTAATTCAAATTCGTTTATTTTTAATCCAAACTCTTTGCAAAATACTTCATCTAAAACTTTATAAAAACTCATTGTAATATCACCAAAATCAACTCTATTTCTATAGTATGATTTTAAATTTAGTGGTTTATAAATATCTTTTCTTTTTACAATTTCAGACTTTATAATATTTGGATTATAAACTTCTTTTTTAACTTCAAGGCTTTTTATATTTGTATAGATGTAACCTCTATTTAAAGTGTCATTTTCATAGTGTTCAGCTTCAGGCATTCTAAGTATTCTGCCTATTGTTTGTATTTCAAAAGCTTCACTTTTTGTCTCCCTAAAACGAACTAAAATTGAAGCTCTAGGACAATCCCATCCAGTATCAATAGCCATTTTAAAAATCAAAAAATTAACTTGACTATCATTTGGTATAACTAAATCACTTTCATTATTTACTTTTTCGTCATTTAACCAAACTGCTACTTGCTTATTTTCTTTATCCATACCTTTTTGAGCTAAAAAACTTTCTACAAATTCTTTTTTATCTTCTCCTGCATCACTAGATGGTAATTGAACTAAAACTAATGGGTTTATATCAATATTATATTTTTTATAAAGTTGTCGTAGCTCTTCTCTTTTTTCAAATGCAACTTGCATCACAAGTTCTTGTGATGTAATTTCATTATCATCAATTTTATCAATATCTTGATTGATTACTATCTCTTTTTTTATCATACCTTCATTAATAACTTCATTTGGATCTACTGTTACTTTTTCATTGTACTCATTAGCATCTAAGACAGGTGTAGCACTCATCTCTATTGTAATATCAGCATTTATCATATCTCTTAATTCAACCGCTCTTGCACTAGCGGAATTAGAATGACTTTCATCAATTATCATTATAATTTTTCTATCTTCTTCTTTTGTATTTCTAATAAGTTCTTTGAAATTTATGGTTTCTTTATCTTTCATTAAGATATTGTTCCACTCATTTGTTTTACTATCTTTTGCTCTTAATTTTTCCCAATTTACAACAACTACTTCATTTTGTTCTATCGTTTCTCTATAACCAAAAAATTCTTCTTCAAGTAAATAAATACTAGGAAACCCTTGAAACTCTCTTTTTAAAGAGTTATAACTTTGTTTATGAAGTTCACCTTTCCCTATACTCATCCATAAGAAGCATAAATCTTCATTTTCATTTTCTTTTATGATTTGCTCTATATATTCTGTAAGCATTAATGTTTTACCACTACCCGTAGGCGATTGAAATACAATAGTTCTTTTAGCTAAATTTTTATTCAAAAGTAATTTTGTTTTTAATAGTAGTTCATCTACTGCATTTGATTGATATTGTTTTAATATTTTTGTACTCATTTTACTGCCTTATACATCATAGCTATTCAGCAATGTCTGAATGTGTCTATAAAATTTTTCTACTTGTTTTAATTCATAATCATCATAATCGCCATGTGAGGCATTATTACCAATTGTTAAAAAAGTTTTATTTTCTTCCCAATCTATTTGTGTAAATATATTTTGGTTATATAACTTATCATTTAATACTGTGGCTTTTTCTTCTTTGCCTTTTGTATTAAGAATATTAATACTGTTGTTTTGTGATATTTTTTGTATTAATTTTTCTAAAACAACTCTTAAAACCCTTGCTCCATCATCCTTATCTTTATCAATGAAAATTTTTGTTTTTGCTTTGTTGTAATCTGTAAATATAACATTTGTTTTTAGTGGGATATTCATTTTTACTAATTGTTTATAAATATTTAAAATGTTTTGAGGAATTGATTCTACTGTTAAATTACGAATACCAGAAAAAAGAGTTTTATTAACATCATTATCTATTGAAAACACATAAACAATTTTTTTACCATTTAAAGCTTTTATATCTTCAATAAAATCATAAAGAGTATCTTCTATAAAGTTATAGTAAATACATAAAAATTTATCATTTTTATTAGAAGTAAATATTTTATAATCTTTTTCTTCTTTTTTAATATTAAAAATATTTTCTTTTACACACAACATCTCTGTACATTTTTTAGTTAAATTGATTTTTACTTGATCACGATTTTTTGTTTTTTTAACAAAGTCTGTCTTGAAATATTGAAGGTTTCCTCCATATTTTTCTATTGAATATTTAAGTCTAGGGTAAGTTGCATTACTACATATAGATTCTTTATCATCATTTGTTGTACATAAAATAAAATTTATATCTCTATCTTCTTGTAGTTTTAAGACAACTTCACCTGTTGTACCACTACCAGCAAAAAAATCTAATACGGTCATTTTATCTTTTTTGATTGATTTGATGAGTCTCTCAATTAATTTAATTGGCTTTTTACCATTTTTAAAATCTACATTACCCTCATTATCAAGTCCAGTTGTTTTTATATCTGACCAAAAGTCACCTGGATGTTGTGTTAGATAATCATCTGCAAATAAAATCTTTATTCTTGGTTGAGATTGCTCTTCATTATAGTTTGCTAACATAAAATATAATTTATTTCTAGGTGTTTTTATACAAAAGAAATTACCATTTATACTATCTTTTTTTTCATCTGCTATATTCTTTGCACTTCCCGTTGTTGCAACTGTTCTAAAAATTCTATAAGCATTTTCATACTGAAAATTTTCTTTGTCTTCTTTTTTTGAAACATTATTTTCCTTAAAATAATTACTTAAGGATATTGTTTCAAATGATGATAAAATTTCATCACATCTTAATATATCTTGATTTGTTCTATTTTCATTATCTCTTATTTTTTTAATAAAATTTATATTGTCCTCTGTCGCATTTACTATTAACGTTTTATACTCATCATCCCATTTTTCTTTTGGTATTTTATCTAGGTATATATTGTTAATACCACTTGGTTTTGCAAGAACTATGTATTCTTTTAGTTTTGCAATACCACCATTATTAATTATATGAGACATTTTTACCCCAGTGGGTTCACTCATTTTAACAGCAATAGTTTTTACATTTTTTTCGCCAAATAATTTTTCAAAAAGCATTATTAATCTTGGATATTCATTGTCATCAATACTTGCAAATATTACGCCATCTTTAGTTAATAAATTTTTTGCAAGATTTAATCTTTTTTCCATAAAACTAAGCCATTTACTATGTTTATAGCTATGTTCACTATCTATATATCTATCATTGTATATAAAATCTTTTTGACCAGTATTATATGGAGGATCTATATAAATTACATCAATTTTTTCTTTGTGAGTATAGTTTAATACCGTTAAAGCATGATAATTATCACCTTCTATTAAAATATTATCTTCATTATCATCTGTTTTGATTTCTTTAGTTTTTATTCTTTTTAAAATTGGTAAATTATTTTCACAATCAAGAACAACCTGTTCAGGCTCTTTTTCACTATCCCAAACAAGTCCATATTTTTTAGTTTTTAATTCTTTTTCTAGTCTTGTAATGACTTTTAAAAGTTCAGATTTATCATAAGTTGAATAATCAGCCATATAGATATTTTCCTTGTTTATATTTGATTTCTAGTTATATAAATATTTTTTACATTAATTCTATATTTTATCATTTTTTTTTACAGAATGGCTGAATTTAGAAATGATATAAATGTTTACATATACACACAACGGCAGCGCGGGTGAGTGACTGCCATAGGTAAACCTTTAGGTTTTCCGATGGTTGCTCGCTCCTCCCGCTTGTTATCTGGCGCGAAGCGACAGGTGACTAGCGGAGGTTCAGCCACGCTGCCGTTATCTCGGATGCGTAGCGTCCGAGATAACTATTTATTCAACGAACATTATATATAAAACAGTCTGATATTATCAAATAAACCGACATAAAAAATGTTCATTGATTTGTTAAAAATGTTTCAAAATGCAATACTTCACGTATTTTGTAGCCAAAAGTACCAAAATCTTTAAAATATCGATGTACATTTAAAAATGTTTTAGGCGTTATTTGAACAAAGTGTCGGTTAATTGTAGGAAAAAAGCGTTAAATGTACATTATGTCATTTCATTTTTAAAAGTTACATGTAAGAAATTATTTTGCCCCATGATGTGGGTTGTCGCCTGTTCTATCGACAAGCTCATCCATGTTTTTGCCACCGATGAAGTATGCTTTACCAAAGCCAAAAGTAGCTTCACCATACGTGACTTTAAACTCATACAGATTAAAATCAAGCATCTTTTTTAAAGTAGTGACCATCTTAGCATCAAACTTTTTTGCAAACAACTCTAGTATCTCTTCAAAGCGTTCGCTACTTCTTTCTATCTTAGAGCTATCGCATTGCAGGGAGATACGTTTTCTAGCAAAGAGATTTTCTGTTTTGCTCTCATCTTCTACGAAAAAGAGTGATGCTTTAGGGTTTCTTTGTAGATTTTTAGCATGTGTTGCGATATCAGAGATGTAAACATAAAAACGGTTATCATCATAGATATAAGGCGCGTAAGAGTTAAAAGGATTGCCATCACTATCTAGCGTAGCTATGATGGCAGTTTGGATGTTTTGGATAAAGTTTTTCATAGTATCTTCTTTTTTATTTTCATTGTAGCAAAGAAGAGTAAATCTTTTTATAACTCTTACATGTAAGCTTAGTACTTTGCCAAAAGCTTTCCTAGATATCTTGATTTTATCTGCTCACTTGCCATGAGTTGTTCGATTGGAGGGAGTTTGAGGATAACCCCTAGTATCGTAGCCATAGCACGATGCGACCAAAGGGCTTGGTTATCAAAGATAAAGTTTTGAAGCTTTCCTCTCTCGATAGCCATCATCACAGCTCGGTGTGCGCCGTTTACTGGGGTGAGGATTCTTTTGCCAAGGTGTTTGAGACTCAGAGCCTTGGTTTTGCAGACATTGACACAAACGCCACAGCCAAGACACCTATCTTCATTTAAAACTGCTTTTTTCTGTTTTGGTTTGTGAGGGTTGTTCGCTGAAGTGATACTCATAGCCTCTACACCACAAACATCCACGCACTTTCCACATCCTGTACAATCTTCTTCTTTTACCACAGGGATAAAGTTTGTTGTGTGTACAGGATTTAAAAAGGCAAATTTTCTAGCAGCCGTGAGTGCTTCACAACAACATCCACAGCAGTTACAGATGAAGTTTACGCCACTTTGGACATTTTCCCCAAACTGCACGAGGTTGTGTTCTTGGGCTTGATGTAAAAGCTCCATGCCCTCGACCTTGTCTATCCTTCTTGCGTAGTCATATTTTGTGAGTGACTCAGCACTCGCTCCAAAAGTCATACAGATATCAAGTGGTGCATCACAAGCTTCACCCAAGTGCATCTTTTTGTGACGACAGTAACAAGTGCCAACACCCATGTACTTTGAAGTCTCTATGATGTGAGATGCCCTCTCAAAATCAAGTACATGTAAAGCGTTATCCTCACTTAGGGCTTGTTCTTTTACAAAGGTACGTCCGAGTTGGGTTTGTCCTTGTGTAAAGAGTTCTTTTACAAAGTCTTCTTCGACATTGAGATACTGATGAAAGAGTTCAGAGAGCGTTTTTTGGTCTATATTGCCGCCCACTCGCATCAGTGAAAACTCAAAAAATCCAGCCATCGGAGGAGGGAGGACATAGACTGATTCACCGTTTTCATCTATATCAAGAAGTATCGCTCTGCTTGAGAGTTCTTCTAGGATTTTCCTAGCCTCTGTTACGCTCATCTTCCATCTTTTAGCAGCTTCATTTGCTTTGAAAGGGACTATCGGCAAAAGTGCTACAAGTCCAGCTTCTTTTGGTGAAAAGAGCAGTTCTAGTATCTGGTAGAGCGTTTGTGAGGGCGGTGCGCCTTGTGGGAAACGATTGAGTCTTGCAACTAAGTCTTTATAGCTTGATTTTATGGTGTGGTGCGACATAAGAAACTCCTAAAAAGTTCATATGACTCATTGTACTCTTAAAAAAATAAAATTGGAATTTAAGTGATATAAAAAAAGATAGTGGTGGGTCTTGGGTGACTCGAACACCCGACCACTCCGTTATGAGCAATAAGTTTTATTGTTTCTTAGAATTTTTTTTGTTTTATAAATCCCTATATCTCAAGATCTCTATTTCTCTTCAATTCTTTTTATGATATAATAAATTACTTATTGAGTATGTCCCAAAGTATGTCCCTCTGTTTTTTAGGAGTTTTTTATGGCAGTTGATAGAAGTGAATTTGTACGCCAAGTTGATACAGGATTAAAAGCAAATAAAGAATATAATCGATTTTATATTAGCTTCAAACAAGATAATAAAATTAAACAAAAAGTACTTGATTTTTCAAAAAAGAGTTGGGATAAAAGAACTCGAATAAATCAAGCGAAGAGAGAGCTTCAAAATCTAAAAGAAGAGATAAATATGCTCTTGGATTCAGATGCCAAGGTTGATGAAATAGTCAATATGTATTTTCAAACATTACCAGAAACAGCATATAAAAAGAGTAGAGCTTCATACTATAATAGAAAAGTAAAATCGAGAATTGGTAAAAAAAGAGCAAAAGATATTTTGCCTATGCATATCCAAAATTTGGTCAACAACTTAGCTAACCAAGGAGATAACCCAAGGACAGCAAAGCAAGCAATAGAAGTTTTATCCCCAGCATTTAAAATTGCGAGAGCTAACCGAATTGTTTTAACAAATCCATGTGAAGATGTAAAAATAGCTCCTGCAAAAAGAAGAAAAATAGTAGTTGATGCCACTGATAAATTAAAAATCATATATGATGCAATAATGTTTATATATGAGAACAACCCTTTTTATAGAGCCTTTTTCTTATTGGCTTTACAGGGAAGAAGAAAAGGAGAGATTTTAAATTTAAAGTGGGAACATATCTCATTTGAGCATGATTATTATGTTCTAGTAGATACAAAAAATGATGAAGAACAGAAAATCTTTTTACCACCTAATGTTAAAGAGTGTTTGCAGGAGTTTAGTTCTAAAAGAGGATGGGTTTTTGAAAGTCCAGTAAATCCTGGAAAAAGGCTTGGAGATGTCAAACATCAAACGGCAAAACTAAAGAAAAGTATAGGTGGTTGGTTTGGGATGCATTATTGTCGTAATGTTATGGTAAGTGCAATGGCCGAAAGGGGTGTTGATGCTATTCATATGAGTGGAGCTTTGGGGCATAGTGATCCTAATACAATTACAAAATATCTTACTATGAACTATTTGCAAGGTTCAAAAATAGCTTCAGATATGATTCAGCGGTAGTAGGTGGAAAAATAATTAATCAGAGATTAATGTACATGATGTTATCATTGGATGATAATAAAGGAACTAAATGAATGATTTAGAAAACTTACTGAACCTAGATGGAGAAACATTTCCTATGGATAATGGCTACTGGGTGAAGTTTGAGGCTCATAAGGTATTACCAAGTAAAGCAATACCTCATGGAATAAAGTATTCCCTAACTCTTCATGATAAAAGAAATCAAAGAGTTATCGGGTATGACAATGCACATAGCTACAAGTCATCTAAAAAATATGGAGCTAAAAAACAAACATACGACCATATTCATAACCAAATGGATATAGTCTCTTACGAGTTTGAATCAGCTTTGCAACTACTAGAAGATTTTTGGGAAAGTGTCGAATACTATATGGAGAATAACAGATGAAAACATTAAAAGTTGGTATCATGTCGAAAGAAAAATACAAAGCAAGAACGATAGCTATAGCAAGAGGAAATTATACTCCGAAAAAAGATGAACCAAAAGTATGGTTTGAGTCTATCAAATCTATGGCACAAGTTCTTAGTAATGAAAATCAACAACTACTAAAAACGATTTTAGATAATAAGCCAAAATCTCTAAAGGAGCTAGAGAATTTAACAGGTCGAGCTAAATCAAATCTCTCAAGAACACTCAAAACTCTAGCTAGATATGGCATAGTTGAACTTCACAAAGAGCATAATGCACTTGTCCCTGAGGTGAAGGCTTCTAAGTTTGAAGTAGAGTTTGGCTTGGATGCTGCATAAATAAAAACTGACTTATGAAACTTTTCAATTTTAGTATTGCTTATTTGTATGTATGTATTGTCATTTTTTAAAATTATATGTATAATTGTCTCGTCTATTTATTCACAAATAAGACGAAAGCCATATCGCTTGATATGATTGAAACGATTGGGTAATACTGCAGTAAAATTTAGTAAAGTGCGCTATTTATTAGATAAGCAGTGTTGTAAACTTAATTGATGTCTTCATGCCTTGTGTGTAAAATTTACAAAATTAAAATATAGAGAATCACTTAGCGCAAATGATAAAGATGTTTAATCATTTAGTGAGATAAGAAGATTACAGAACATAAGCCATGCATAGCATAGGTGCTATATTGTCTGTACTAAAAAAGTTAGTTTAAGTAATAATATCTTCGTGCTTAAGCTAAACATAAACTAAAAGGCTAACCAGTAAAAAGATGCGAAGATATCAAAGTAATCTTTTAGCCTAAATATAAGTGCAACCGATGTAGTGCTTTGCTACACCGACATAATTGCTGGTATGTTATGTATGGGATATTGCTATTTTGATAAGTAGAAATATCAAAAATGTTGAACATATTGTGTGAAACTTTGTTGATTGTAAATGCTAGAATCGAGAGTATTAGGAATGAACCTAATACGAAATTAACTGAGAAGGATCGCGAAATTTTAATAAAAATTTATGAGATTCTTCAAAAAATTGAGAATAAAATTTCAATTAAATGAGAGGAGCTAAGATGAAAAAACACCCTATAGAAAGAGTAGATATCAATTAGCATCTAAAATCTCTTTTTAAGAGATTTTACTCATACCGCACAAGAAAAAATAGAATAATGTGGATACGACAATATACAAAGCTGAGTAGGTATCCACACAAAACTTAAATAATATGATTCCATATTTCTTCTGGAATTGTTACTCCTTTTTCTCGGAGTTTTCTGAGCTGAGAGAGAAAGTGCTTGCTTTTTAAAGAGTCTAAAGATTCAGTAAGCACTTCTATCTCTTCTTGCGAAGAATAGTCGCTCTTCTTGAAATCAGATAATCGTAAAATTATTTCCTTAGCAATCAATACAGACAAATCATACCTATATTTTTCCTTGAGGATATTTTGAAATTTTTCATCGACTAAAATTTTGACATTATGTTTGATATCGTCTTCACTTGGCATTTGTGTTATGATAGTTTCTAGAACTTTTTGTGTATCAAGTGAATCTTTATCCGTAAAAAAAGCATTTAAGCTACGAATTTTATCTTCATTTCTTTCGTTTGTATATAACTCTGTTATCCTATTTGTATTTCTACTTTTCAATGCCTTTATGTATTCTGATGGCTCATGTGGATAAAACTCTAGAAATCTACGTTTTGCATTTGCATTGTCAGTATTATTCCATTGATCAATTTTTTTATTGATTTTTGATGTGAAAGTAGAATTAAACAAAGAATAAAATAAGAAAATTATTTTTTCAATTGTACTGTCAAGTAATATATAATTTTCTTTTGTAATTTCAAAATAGTTTAGCAAATGTTCAACATCGTTTTCATCGAAGTTGCTAAAAATATTTTCACCTTCTAAATCTTTTAACTCGTTTTCTAATCCATTTATTTTTTTTAGATTTTGTACTGGTGAAATATCTTGTGTGAGAAGATCTTTTAAATAAATAATTTGAGATTTTTTGTTTTGAATTTTTTCTTCAATGTCTTTATATATAAATTGAAAATGTCTATAAAGTGATAACTGCATACTATATCCTACATTAAAAAAATAGAGAAAAAAGCTATAAATTATAGCAAATTATGAAAAATATTGAAGTTTACATATGGGAAAAATTTTTCCCATGAAGGAAAACAAAAAAATTGTGGAATTGATAAGATATCAGCATAATTCAATTGAAAATAAAACAAATAAAAGGCCTTGATAGGAGTTGAAATTTGTAAAAAAATAAAAAACGTTAAAAAATAAAAATATTCAAAAGGAAATAATATGCAAAAGTATAAAAATAGATGGTTGACTCCGATAGAGTTGTATGAGTTGTATGGATTTTCACTTAGCTGGCAAGCTAAAGCACGCATGTCTAATAGTAAGATTCAAATTCCTTATATAAAACTGGGAAAATTCGTAAGATATAACAGTGAAGAAATTGATAAATGGCTAGAAGAGCATAAAGTTTTGTAAAGGATTTAATATGAAAATCATAGAAACCATCACAAAATTTTCTCTTGAGGTGCAAAACCAAAAGTTGCGCCTCTTTGCAAGAGTTGACTTAGAAAGGAAGCTGCAAATATTGCAGCTTCAAAAGTCCCTTTTTCACAAGCTCAAAGGCGCTCATAGGGGTACAGATAACGCAATTTTGACTCTATCATCACTTATTTTAGCAATAGATGCAGTTGTCAAAGAGCTTGATGATGTAAATCTCA
>DKEY01000117.1:280-480 GCA_002469305.1 Sulfurospirillum sp. UBA6810 | reverse complement strand
TGGATATTGGGCAATAGTAAGAACTTTAAAGCTTGAGCAAAACATGAGCTTTAGACAAATTTCTGAGTACTTTGCAAAATATCACAAGCTCGAGGTCTCTTATTCCATGATTTTCAGTATGTGGAATGAATTAGAAAACAACATACAAATAAAGGAGAATTAAAAAATGGCACAAGATCAAATATTTACACTTAGAGATG
>DKEY01000117.1:0-272 GCA_002469305.1 Sulfurospirillum sp. UBA6810 | reverse complement strand
TGCTTCATATTTTTGAAGAGGACCAAAGTGCAAAAAAAAAGTTTATTAGAAATGAGTTAGTTTTAGTAGGTAATCAGATACTAACATCAACTTTTAGCGATACAGTGCACTTCATGGAAGAGCTAAACCTCTTTGATATTGGCAATAATCAAAACAAATATCGTGATGTTACTTAATATCAAAGTACAAAAAATTTGAAGCTCAAACACAATGGTGATGAAAATATTTTTATCTCAAGATCTGAAGCAAAAGCGATGTATAAGATTTTTAAT
>DKEY01000184.1 GCA_002469305.1 Sulfurospirillum sp. UBA6810 | reverse complement strand
GGATAGTTTGCTTTGAGATATGCGCTTATCTCTTTCATATAGTTCCATGAAAACTCAAAGTAAGCATCTTCTTCTAGGGCTGCTGCCCATGAGTCAAATATCATCGCTACATTGATGCCACTCTCTATCTGACGCGACATATAAAGCTTTAAAACTTCTGTAACTTTTTTCAAAAGAGCGTGCATAAATTCAGGCTGTGTATAGATAAGCTTTTTCACTTTTGCATACGTCTTCGTACCTTGTCCCTCAACCATATAAGTTGCTAGTGTCCAAGGTGCTCCACAAAAACCTATCAGAGCTTTATCGGCTGCTAGCTTTCCACGGATGAGACGAATCGCTTCATAAACATACTCAAGCTTCTGCGCTGCTTCTTCTACACTCAAGGCTTCTAAGTCTTTCATGCTCTCTATCGGTTTTGGAAAAAGTGGACCTTCTCCTTTTACAAATTTTAACTCCATACCCATTTCCATAGGTACGACTAAAATATCACTAAAAAGTATAGCTGCATCAACACCAAGTATATCTACTGGCTGTAAAGTCACTTCACATGCCTTTTGTGGATCACGACAAAGTGATAAAAAATCTCCAGCTTGTGCTCTTACTTCCATATACTCTGGCAGATAGCGTCCCGCTTGTCTCATCATCCATACTGGTGTATGTGATGTTGGTTTTCCCATACAAGCATCTACAAATATCATCTCTATTTTCCTACCTTATTTAAAAAATACAACCCTATAGCCAATCCCATAATAGACGCTGCAAAATACAACATCTCTATCGCTCCGTTATAGTTTGTATGTAAGACTCTTTGAAAAAAGCTCACAACCAAAACCATAACAATAACTTTTGCAATTTTGTCTTTAAGTTGGTCTAGCGTTGTTATGTGAAGAATTTTATTTTCTTCCTCTTTTGCTGGATCGATTTCTGATATAAAAAGTTCATATATACCAAATCCAAATATCAAAAGAACCACACCTATAAGATACAAATCAATTGCACCTATTATCTCTGCGACTATATCTGCATGAAAGTCTTCAGGATGGTAACTGGCAAAAAAGTACTGATATGTTAAATTCATTACATGTAAGATATCAGCACTTGCAATTAAAAAGAGTACAGTAGCTCCAAATATACCAAATACAACCGCTAGTAGCGTTATAAGTCTCGTTGCCCAAAGTCCTCTTTCAAACATATATTATCCTTCTAAATCTATCCATTTTTGTGCTATTCTTACTGCATTTGTAGCTGCACCTACACGAAGTTGGTCAGCAACACACCATAGATGTAAAACATTGTCTCTGTTGATATCTTTTCTTATACGTCCAACATAAGTAAAATCTGTATCACTTGCTGTAATTGGCATAGGATATTCGTTTTTAGCTGGGTCATCTACTACTACAACATTTGGTGCATCTTTGAGTGCTTGTATAGCTCTCTCAACACTTATATCATTGTCAAAGTGGATTGTTATAGATTCACTATGGCTTCTTATAACAGGTACTCTCACACAAGTAGCACTTACTTCGATATTTTTACCCAAAATCTTTTGAGTTTCATTTACCATTTTCANNTCATCTCTTCTTTTGTGTAATCATTTTCCATGAAAACATCAATATGAGGAATGACGTTTAGTACAATTTGGTGTTGAAATACTTTTGATTTACTTTCACCTAATTTGAAAGCAAAAAAGTCTTGCATCTGTGCAACAAGCTCTTCCATACCTTCTTTACCAGCACCACTTACTGCTTGATAAGTGCTCACATCAACTCTTTTGATTCCAAAAACATCATCAAGTGGCTTTAAAACTTGTACCATCTGGATAGTTGAACAGTTTGGATTTGCGATGATACCTGTGTTTTTCCAGCTTGCTATGTCATCAGGATTACACTCTGGTACGACTAAAGGTATATTTGACTCCATTCTAAAGTGGCTTGTGTTATCTATGACAACCGCACCCGCTTCTGCTGCAAATTTTGCAAAATGAGCAGATACTGAACCACCTGCACTAAAAAATGCTATCTCAACTTCTTTCTCTTCAAAGATACTCTCTGTTAGTTCAAGAACTTTATACTCTTTGCCTTTAAACTCTATCTCTGTTCCAGCTGTTCTGCTACTTGCTAGTGGAACTAGATTGTTTATAGGAAAATCCATCTCATCTAGTATTCTAAATAACTCTTCACCTACTGCACCAGTTGCTCCAACCACTGCTACATTGTACTTCTTCATCTCAACATCCCTTTATGTTATATTTTTCTATTTTTTTGCTTAGCGATACTTTTGTCGTACCTAAAATTTTAGATGCTTCAATCATATCAAAATTGACACTTTGCATGACCTCTTCTATCAACTCTTTTTCCATCGTATCTATATTTTTTTCATCTCTTGAACTTCTACTATCTAAAAATAAATCTTCCGAACTGATTTCGTTATTATCGCTTAAAATTGCAGCTCGCTCAACGACTGAGATCAATTCTCTTATATTTCCTGGCCATTTGTAACTTTCTAACTTACTAGCAGCTTCAGGCAAAATTTTCAACTCTTCCAAATCGTACTTTTTGCAAACTTTCTTTAAAGTCTCATTTGCGATAGGTAAAATCTCTTCCGTTCTTTGACGAAGTGGAGGAATTTTTACAGGAATTGTGTTAAGTCTGTAGTACAAATCTTCTCTAAAAGCGCCACTGTCTATGGCTTTTAGTATATCTGCATTTGTAGCTGAAACAATTCTCACGTCTATGTCCATCTCTTTTGTACCACCTACTCGGGTGATTTTTCTCTCTTGTAATACTCTCAAAAGCTTTGCTTGTAAAGCAATAGGCATCTCGGCTATCTCATCTAAAAAAAGAGTACCACCATTTGCAATCTCAAAATGTCCTTTTTTTGATGTGGTAGCATCTGTAAAAGCACCTTTTTCATATCCAAAAAGTTCACTCTCTAAGAGATTTTCAGGGATTGCTGCCATATTGATAGCTACAAAACTTCCTAAACTTCTTGAAGAATTTTTATGGATATAGTTTGCAAACAACTCTTTTCCAACACCACTCTCACCCATAAGTAAAACACTCGCATCAGTTCGTGCTGCTTTTTTTGAAAAGTTAAGTGCTTTATCCAAAGCGGGTGAAGATGCTATAAAATCTCCATTGTCTTCTTTACATGTAGAAGTTTTTTTGACTGATTTTACTTTTGTTTGGATTTTTACCTGTCTTTTGATGGCATCTACCAGAGTATCTACTTCAAAAGGCTTCGTTAAAAAGTCTTTTACCCCAAGTCTTACGGACTCTATGGCACGATTGAGCGTTGCATTTCCTGTGATGACAATGATGTCAAATTTGCCATCTAACTCTTTGATAAATTCTATACCATCCATGCCTGGCATATTGATGTCTGTCACAACTAAATCTACACTGTCATCAATCTTTTTTAAAGCTTCAACAGCACTTTTATATGTTGTGATTGAAAACTCCTCATACTCGCTTAGTGCGAATTCAAGGGATTTGCGCATATTTATATCGTCTTCGACTATCGCTATGTTCAATTAACTTCTCCTTTTTTCCAAGCAAGACTCAGAAAAAAATTATCTATGCCTTATCTTAGGAGATATATATTAGCAAATTCGTCTTTAAAATCTACTGTAAATTTTGTTGGGAGTATGGTGAGTTCATTCTCTTCTAATACGCCTTTTAACTCAATATTGGAGTAAAAAGCTATCCTTGAGTTTGAGGGGTAAAAACACTCTAGCAAATCTTCATATTTTTCATTGAGAAAATCTTGGGAAGTCTGCTCTTTTGTTTTTATGTTTACCAATCTACATAAAAACTCTTTTTGAACGTTTTTATCAACCATCATAACAGGAGAGATATTTCTCTCCTCACTTGTTATGATATGATTTTGTGTTGTTATCTTATACGAAAACCAAAAGTTTTCACTAGCAAACAGAGTGCTACAGATAAGTGCTAGTAAGCAAAAATTTCTTGCCACCTTCTACCACTCATAGTAAGTTCCATTCTAACCTTATAAAGGCCATCTTTGAATGAATTTTCAACAATAGTTGCATCTTTTACAAGACCATCAACTTGTGAAACGATTCTAGAATCATATAGTGCAGCATCTTTGATAGTGTCTTTTGCACTGATTTTTACACCATATAATTTTTCTGCCATCTGACGATACGCATCTGCAACTGCTGCTCTTTTTGCCAAAGCCATAGCTTGTGCAGGAGAAACTGTATTTTGTGGAGCTATTCCTTCTCCATTTACAGCAAATGTTTTCTCAGCATTGTTCTCTATATAAAGAAGCTTTTCTTCCTCAAGAATCTTCTTGACATCTTCTCTATCAACTTTTTGAACAATTACCTTTGGTTCAGGCTTCATTTCTGGTTTATCCGCAGCTATAGGGCTTTGTAGCGCACATCCAGCAAAAAGCATAAGCATACTTACTCCGACAAACAGAGAAATTATCCATCTATTCATAGTACATACCTTTGTATCAATTTGCTGAATGTAAAGCAATTAATGTTCCAATTTTAGAAAGAATAGTCCAATCTCTTGGACTATTCTATTTTACTCCTCTGTTACGAGTGTATCTTCTCCCTCTTCACCATCTATCTCATCTGGCTCTTCTTTTGGACAACGTGCTATACTTGCTACTACTTCTTGTCCTTGAACATTGACCACGATAACACCACTTGTGTTACGTCCGGCTTTTCTGATTGACTGCATATCAACTCTTATCATCTTACCATCACTTGTAAGAGCCATCAAGTCTTTTGCTTCATCAACGATAACAACGCCAACCAAGTCTTTTGTTCTTGGAGTAAGTTTCATAGCGATAACGCCTTTACCACCACGTTTTTGTAGTCTGTATTCTTCGGCTGTTGTACGTTTACCTATACCTTTTTCAGTTACAGTGAGTAACTCTTCTTGGTCATTGTAGATAACTGCTGCACCTACTACCTCATCGCCCTCTTCTTTAAATCTTATACCAGTAACACCACGTGCTGTAC
>DKEY01000121.1 GCA_002469305.1 Sulfurospirillum sp. UBA6810 | reverse complement strand
TACACAGTTTATTTTACAGTCCCAAATTGATCTCAAAAATCTTTTTTTTTAGATACTTATATTTAGTAAGTTACTTTATGCATTTCAATCAATGCTTTAAAATCTCCATTATCTGCTTTTTTCAAAGCTTCAATATACTCACTTCTTTTAGGATTTTCACTGGCAAGTAAATCTTCTTGCCAACGTACTGGCATATGGGCATGTTGTCTTAGGTAGATATTTGCCAACATTCTACTCCATCTGCCATTGCCATTTTGAAAAGGATGAATTTGCACAGCTCTATGATGAATCCTAGCAGCTAATTCAAAAACATCATAAGTCTTATGCTTTTCCCAGTATTCTATATCATCACAAAGCTTTTTTAGCTCCATCCCTACAAGATAAGCTTTTATCCCTATGGATAACTCTACCTTTCTTAGCTTTCCTGCCCACTCCCATACATCACCAAACATCTCTTCATGCAAATCCAACATCCATACATAACTAAATGGTGCTTCCTTTTTAGAAGGAGGTGCTGCTAAATACTTTAGTGTTGCATTAGCTATATTTTGTGCTTCTTTCTCATAAATTTCTTTAAGAGTATATACTTTATATTTTGAGAGTTTTAATCCTGATATATCATCTAGTGGCGTAGCACCATCAATAGGCTTAGTAGAGTCAATCATTATGCTACCCAAAGTGTATTATGGTATTTACCATATAAAAACTCTTCTTCAAATTGATGTATTATCTTCTTAAGTGCAGGATTATCCAACCCTTGCATCTCTAAAGCAGAAGTGCTTTGCACCAAAGAAGCCATAAATAGAGCTTTTTCTTTCGCTCTTTTTTGTCTTAACTCTTCAATTGATATGGTTTCATTTCCTGCAAAATCAAGACCAAGAAGAAGAGTTACTTTCTCAACCGTACTTAGCTTAACATCTTCTCCAGCTAAAAAACGGTTCAGTGTACGGATGCCAAGTCCTGAAAGCTTAGCTAGATTTTCAATAGTGATACCTAATGTTTTTTTTCGTTGTTTTATTTTTTTAATTAAATCATTCTTTGTCATCTCATATCCTTTGACTAAATTATGCCATAAGTGGCATAAAATATCAATAGTACATTAGTAGGCTGGAAATTTTGTATTTTCATTTTTGCAGTTGCATAACTTTACATTTTTTTTTAAATCTGTGCAACTAAAAAAACTTTTAAGGAATGTACAATACTAAAAATTATTGAGAATGTTGCAACTTTTTATATGATTTAAAATTTTACTAGAAGGTATATAAATGTCAAAGGCTATAGAGCAAATAGTAAGGTGGAAAGAGTTATGTCAAAAACTTAATCTATCACAAAATACAATAAGGAATAAGATTGCAAACAACGAATTTCCAAAACCTATACAACTATCCAAAAGAGTTGTCGGATGGAAAGTAAGCGAAGTAAATGAATTCCTGAATGGAACATGGGTTTACAAGGAGGAAAAAGATGCAGCCAATGATCAGTGAAATTATTCAAGTTGATGAGATGACTCAAAATCAACTCTTGAAATATTTTACTAAAAAACCTCTATCTGAGAAGATAGGGGTTCTGGAAATTCACAAAAAAATATTTCACATTAACAGACAAAAATACAAAGAAAGCAGCAATGCTGAACTATCATTTTGTGCATTAATTCAAGCTATTAATATAGTCAAAGGGAATGAAGAGATGTTAAGAAAGAAAAGCTTTGGAGGCTTATCTTTAGAAGAAATTGAAAAACTATCAAAACAGCAATTAAAGAGCTTCAAAGCAAAAAGAAAAAAACATACTCGAGAGCAAGTAGTGAAATATTTGCCACTTGTTCTTGGACTACGAAATGAAGGAATTTCTTTTAGAGAAATCAGTAGGTTTTTATATGAAAAATATAATTTAAAGGCTTCATATAGCTTAATATTTAAAATTTATAAGGAAATCAAATGACATATATTGAATTCACCTTAATTGAAGAAAAAAATCTTTCAATACTTGCTTTTTGTAACAAAAGTGACAAAAGCACAAAAAGTTCTTTAGTCTCAGTTGCAATCTCTCTGAACAAAACAATTATTTGCAATAATTTCGTCCAGTGTGCAATTTTCAAAGAAGAGCTGGGTTTGTTTGACAATACAGATGATACAACAAACAAATATTTTACTCATGTTTATAGAAAAATCAATGATTTAAATTCTAAAAAATTATTATTTACTCTTAAGGATGAAAAATACTATTTCTCTAGAGTTGAAGCAAGAATGATCCTTTATATTTGGAATATTTTTATAAATACATATTCTCACGAAGAACTTTTTAATAATACATCTTTTCCTGAACTCTACTATAAAATACTACCACGTGGATATTAATTTATAGTGTGAGCAAATTAAAGCTAGTAGGATACATATCCTACTAGCTCTCTATACTTTTTAAAATTCTTAACCTACTCAAAATACTCTTGAAATAAGATTCTTGCAAATATTGCATATGCAAAAAATATTTACTTTATTATTTGCATAAGATAGCCAACTCGGTACTTAAAAGTATTATATAAAATGTTATATACATTAATTATATGTTTTTAACAATAAATATAATAAAATCAAACATTATGAATGGTATAGATTTAGTAAATAAATTAATTATTGCAGGTTTAACGGAAGAAAGCTTTATCGCAACTCACTAATACCCCTTTGCCAACAATTAAAAATTGGATGACCAAAAAAAGGTAAATCAATGAGCTGTCCAACATGGATAGAAGCATATCTTAACTTGTACATTGAAAATCAGGAAAAATAAAATACATATTCGAAAATTCATTAAAGAATTAAAAAGAGGGCCAGATAACAAATGATATTAAATAAAACATCTTTTTCAGGACATGAAAAATTTGAATGCAAAGCCTCATGGCTTCCCCTTGCTTATAAAAACATCAATATTTTTCAAAGAGATATTGAAACTGCAATGAAATTAACAGGTATTGGTAGCAATAAAGTAAAATCATTACGCCAATGGATGCATAAATTTGCATTACTTAATGAAGAAAAGTTTAGTCAAGAAGCTGCTCTTATTTTTTCAAAAGATCCCTATCTTGAAAAAGTAGATTCTTTATGGATACTACATACATTTTTAACACAAAATATTGAAAAAGCAACTCTTTATTACCTCTTTTTTAACCAGTTTTTTCTCTCAACATTTACAAAAGAATCCCTATTGCATAAACTTGCAAAATGGTGTGATGATCACAATATTAATATGTCTACAACCACTCTTGAAAATGACATTACAGTGTTAACAAAAATGTATCTCAAAAATGATGAAAAAGACCAATTTTCTGTAAGTATTTTTCATGACCTGAACTTACTCCATAAAATAGATAATGAGTATAGCCTCAATATTAGAAACCCAGCACCTTTATCAGATGCTGCATTTGTATATATTTTTCTTTATTTCATTCGTAATCATGGAGGTAATACAATTTCTGTAAAAGACTTACAGTATGGACAAAGAAGCTTGCAGCAAACGCTTTGCTTAACAGAGGAGAAGTTTTTAGAAAAACTTGAGAAGCTCAGTACTCATACAAAGAATCAAATTACGTATCAAGAAGCAGCAGGTATTAAACAAATCTATATCAATCATATGCCACTACTGCATGAAGTACTTTCCGATGTCTATTGTAAGGATGTTATATGAAATATTCTGATACATTGAATATTGCATCAAACTTCCGTCGCTCTACGAATATTTTGTATGATACAAATTGTGATTCATATATACTATCTACTTCTTCTATTGAAGCACTACGCCGTATCTTTATTGGCAATACATCTAATTCGATTGCAATTACAGGTCCTTTTGGATCGGGTAAATCATCCCTATTACTTTTTCTAGAAGCGTTACTAGCCAAGGAAGTAAAACATTCTCTATGTATTCAAAAGTTAAAAAATAAAGAACTAGAGATCTATGAGCACTATGAGGAGTTCGTAGGCAATAAAACCAAAGGTTTTTTTACTATCAAGCTTGTTGGAGAACATCTTTCCTTCAAGCAAATTTTTATAGCGGCACTGCTGTCAAAAAAAGAGTTGAAGGTCACTCAGAAATTCATTAAGAGCAATGAAGAATCGTCGTTGATTGCCTTACTTGAAATATTTAATAAAGAAGTGATGAAGCTTGGCTATACGGGTGTTGCAATTTTTATCGATGAACTTGGCAAAATTATTGAATATGCTTCTGAAAAGTATTTAGACTCTGATATTCATGCTTTACAAGATTTAGCTGAATTTACAAATCAGCACAAAAACTACCGTCTTATAGTTGCACTACATAAGAGCTTTAAGGATTACGTACAAAATACTTCTCATATTTCGTTTACTGAGTGGGACAAAATCCAAGGTCGTTTTGAAAATATTGTTTTCCAAGATGATTTTTATGAACTCATGCACATATTTGAAGAGGCTATCACAGTAACTGATCAATCTGCAATAGAAAGTATACAGACTGATGTGCTGGAATTGTTTAGTAGTTATAAAAAATATGCTTCACATAAAAATATTCCTGTTAATGAAACATCATTGCAAAAACTAGCACCATTACATCCATTCACATCTTTGGCACTTTTCCACATATTTTCAAAACATTTCCAGAATCAGCGTTCAATTTTTTCATTCTTGTCAGCTCAAGAGCCTTATTCATTTCAAAGTTTTATTTCAGAAGAACAAACGGAGAAAGTGCTTTATACACTACCAATGCTTTTTGATTATATCAATTATCTTTTGAATGCATACAGTGTCAATATGATTGATCAAGAGTCTTGGAATTTAGCTAATGAATACCTTGACAGTGCAAATATTTTGACAGATACACAGAGGAATATAATTAAATCTATTGCACTTATTTCTGCTTTTAAATTAGAGCACTTAATTCAACTTGATGAATATGCCTTACAACTTGCATTACCAAATGAAGTAAATATCAAAGAGGCTATACAAGAGCTTGTGGGCAAAGGGCTTTTGCTTCATAAAATAGCTACGAATGCTTATGCATTAATTGAAGAAACTAGTATCGATATTAATACAGATCTTACAAGCATCATGAGAGGGCAAATCAAGACTGACTTTGAATCTGAAATCAATAAGTTAATAGTCAATGACAAAGTCCTTGCTAAACGTTTTTACATTAACACAGGAACAGCAAAGTTTTTCACAAAAGAGTTTATAGAAAATGACTTATCGAAAAGTTTTGCAGCCCACTTCAAGTTAGTTTATGTAAGTGCTGAAGTCTCCGAAACAGAACTTATAGCAGCTAGTAAAAAGAATTCATCAAGTGTCTATATCAGCTTACCATTGACTCAACAACTTAAAACTGTTATTGAACAATCTATGGCAATAGAGACTATGCTAAAACGTAAAGATGTACAAGCAAATCAACTAGTTAGAAAAATATTGCAAAATATGCTAAATGCAAACAAAATAGAAATTGATAAGATTCTAGATGTCAAAGAGCAGATGTATTTTGCGGGGGATGCCCTTCCATATAGCTCTGAACAATTACAGCAAAGTATTTCAACCATACTAGAGAACACTTATCCAGATATGCCTATCATCATTAATGATCTTGTTAATACTATAAATCGCGAGATTTCAGTACCTATGGGTGTAAAAATGTTATTCAAACATATGCTTGAGAATGAAAGAGACACAGATTTAGGAATTAAAAAAACTCCACCGGAAAAGGCTATTTATTTATCGGTTGTTGAACGAGCTGGCATACATCAAAAAAATCCTAAAAAGAATACTTGGGAACTTTCTAATCCTGATCAGTGTAACTTTAAGCCTGCATGGAATATGCTTACACAACAGATGAAAAAGAGTCAAACTTTCACAGTAATAACCCTTATTGATGCATTGACAAAAAAACCTTTTGGTCTCAACGAGGATGCTGCAAAATTTGTAGTCTTTTTATTTTTAATTGTTAACGAGTCACATATTCATTTTTTTAGAGAAAATACCTATCAATTTGATTTTGACGTCGATCAGATTATGGATATTTGGAAAAACACTAAACTCTTTACCATACGTTGGTACGAGCTTTCCAAGAATGAAGAAGCTATTTTTGCTAAATATGTCCAAATTTTTGATCAATACTTTGATATAAGCTATACCAAGCAAAATATTAAATTTGTTTTTCAAAAGCTCTATACTAAACTCAATTTACTTCCAAAATACTGTCACCAAACACAAAAGCTTTCAAAAAATGCTATCAACTTGCGCTCAAGTATTCTTTCTTCAAAAGAACCTCATAAATCATTTTTTGAGCTTTTCCCCAAAGCTATAAGTTTTGAGTTATTAACAACAGAGAATGTAGATAGCTTTATTGATGCATTTAAGCATTCATTTAACGAGATAGTATTTTCATACAAAGCAATAATCTTAGATCTTGAACAAACTGTAGCAACAAGCTTCAATCTTGCTAATAAGCACTATCCATTTGGAAATGAGTTTGAAAGTATTTTAGATAAATATCTGAAACAACATGATGACAAAGATGCGAATGATCTCTATCGTATGGCTACTACTGCAAATGACCTTGTCGCATTTCTAAATGGTATGTCACTAATAATTAATCATAAAAAAGTTGATGATGCCTTTGACAAAGATATTCAAGACTTTAAACGCAATATTAAAACATTTGCGCAAAAAGTACTTTCAAAACTAGACATTATTGAACTTATTAATGAACGTCCTGTGGATGTAAAAAAACTAAAGGTTTCTACTTTGCATGGAGAAAGTGATATTGTCGTATCCATAGATAATGAAAAAGTACCTGAGTTAAGCAAAATTGCAGAAAACGTATTATACAATCTTCCACATCAACTAACAAAAGATGAAAAATTATATTTGATAACACTTTTGGCTGAAGAAGCCACGAAGGAAAATGATGAGTGAAATCCGACATATTCTTTCAATCTCTGGTGGTAAAGACAGTGCTGCGCTTGCATTTCACCTGAGAGACACTCGTCCGGACATTGAGTTCGAATATGTTTTCTTTGATACAGGTGAAGAACTACCTGAAACTTATGAGTACCTAGAAAAACTCGAACGTGCACTTGGAATCAAAATAGAGTACATTCATCCAAAAAAATCTTTTGAAAAGCTTCTACAGCAGTATAACAACTTCTTGCCTTCTCCAAGCGAGCGCTGGTGTACACGTCACCTCAAGCTTGAAGCCCTCATTGACTATGTTAAAGAAGGTACCATTTATAACTACGTAGGCATTCGTGCCGATGAAAACCGTACGGGTCTTATTCCTCACCGTGAAGATTTTAAAACCATCATGCCATTTGTCGAAGATGGTATTACCCTCAATGATGTCAAGCGAATACTGAATGAAAACGGTATAGGCCTTCCGAAGTATTATGAAAAGGTTTATGACAAGGAGTTTGATATCACCTACAACCGCACACGCTCTGGCTGTTATTTCTGCTTCTTTATGCGTCAGATCGAGTGGATATGGCTACTAGAAAAGCATCCGGAAGAGTACTGGAAAGCTGCCAAATTTGAACAAGGTGGTTACACCTGGATCCGCGATATGTCACTTGAAGAGTTTGCCAAGCCAGTAAATATTGCTCGTGTCAAAGAATCATACAAAAAGTATGAAGAATACAAGAAAAAACACAAGATTAAAAATGGCACCATGATGGAAGAGATGGCGTTCTTAGCTCAGCACGATCAAGATCTAGATAATTTTGAGAATGATCAATTTTGTAGTATGTGTGCGTTATAAGTGAGGAAATGAATGTTATTAACTGAAGAACAATATGAATGGGAAGTTCAGCGTGTTAGCGTCGAAACAGTTTTCAATTTTATTAACACTAAAAAATTGATTTTAAGACCAGAATATCAACGTCGCTCCGTTTGGCCCGATATATCTAAATCATCTTTCATTGAATCATTAATTCTAAATGTACCAATACCACTGTTTTTATTAAATAAGAGAAGTGATGACATTTGGGAGGTTGTTGACGGTCAACAAAGGCTTAGTTCTATTTATACGTTCATGAAAGATAATTTCAAGTTTTCAAAACTAGCAAAACTTGATGAGTATAAAGGGTATACATTTTCTGAACTACCTATAGCTATTCGCGATAGAATCATGTCCCACCAGTTATTATTTGCAATTGTTGAGAATGCCTCTGAAGAACAAATTATTGATATGTATTATCGATCAAATAAGTTCACTGTTAATCTAAACCCTCAAGAATTGCGATATGCGTATTATAAAAACTCTGATTTTAAAGATTTAGTCATATCGATTTCAGAAGGGGAAAATGGGCATGATGGGCTAGTAAGCTTTTTCCTTCAAGCAGGCATATTACGCGAAAGTAGTGTCGCTAGAATGGCTGACTTGGAATATACCAGTGAATTACTCTCATTACTTTTATATAACAGCATTCAAGACAAGAAAAAAGTCCTGGATAACGTATATGATGAGTACGATTCTCTTAATAAAGTAACAAAACTAGAACTTACTGAAGTTATTTATAGAACTATAGAAAATATCAAACAAATATTTAGTGCACAGATATTTAGAAATGAACACTCAATTAAAGAAGAAAAAGCCATTTCTTTAACTCGTTTCAAACAAAAAAATGATTTCTATTCACTATTTTTTGTCATCTTTCAATTACAACAAAAACACAAAGTTGCATTAATGCAACTTCTAACTGAAACACTTGATGAATTTGCAGCCTTCTTAAAAATTATGGATGAGTATGTATCTCCTGAAGCCGATATAGAGATATTTTCCAACTATGCCATAAAATGTGTTTCACAAGCCAATACAAGAAGAAGCCGTGAATATCGTTCTAAATTTATTTTAGAGGGAATCACGCATATCTTAGGTGGAGTTCCTCTCGAAATCAATTTAGTTCATGATGATATACGGTTCATTGAAAACTTTGAAAAACAGACAAATCAGCTTTTTGCTGAATTTGGTTTTGACAAATATGTAAACATGCAAAGTATCTCTTTTATTGAAGTATATGGTTTATTAGCAGAGTTTTATAATGACGAAGAGTAAATATAGCAAGCCAGCTAAACCCCTTAAAAAAAGGACAACCGATAAATCATATCTGTCCATTACATATAATAAACTATCCGACTGCCACCTTAAAGAACTTATACTACAGATTGATCAAATTGAAAAGTATTCAATTGCACTTGACCGGTCAGTACAATTAAAATTCAAAACCCAAGAAGCTATTTTAGAACAAACATTTTTAGGACAAGGTGGAAATGGCTTTGTGCTAAAATATGTAGATCCCGAAAATGAAGATAATGTGTTTGCAATAAAGTTTTTAACAAGTGAAGAAAACTATAAAACCGAATTAGCAAACAACATAATTGTACGCAATGCATTTAAAGCCGCAAGTAGAGAAACGCATATCATCAATTTTTATGAGAATGGAGAAACTCCAATAAAATTGTTTGGGAAAGACTCTAGGCTTTATTATATTGTCATGGAATATGTTGATGTGGATCTCGAAAAAATGATTTGCGAAAAAGCGACTATAGATGCAGAACTCAAACAACAATATTTTTCACAAATTTTCAAAAGATTGATTGAAGACCTTCATACGCTGCATGGGTATGGTCATATACACCGAGACTTAAAGCCATCAAATATTCTAATTAAAGGCGAATATCCTATTCTCGCAGATTTTGGACTGGTAGCTCAAGAAGATTCAAGCGAAAAGAAAAAAGGGCCAAAGTATTGGCCCACTCCTGAGTTTGTAGAACCATGTGAAGACCGAGATCAAAAGCTTGATAAAAACACTGATTTATTTCAGTTAGGTTGTATTTTCTACTGGATGGTTACAAAAAAATACCCTATAGGTTTTTTTGATTTTACTGCGGAATTAACCCAGTCAAAAATTGGAGCTGAACTCACAGAGCTATTAACCAATATGCTTGCTTACGAAAAAAGCTCAAGACGAGTAACTACATTTTAAAATATGAGGGTTTGATGTGAACAGTCAATTTTTAAAGCTCTTAGCAGCATACGCCCCAACCTCCCAAAACAAAGCATCCTACGATGAACACGTTTCCAAATATGCTGAACGCTTAGGCGTTGACGAAATCAACATTGACAATGGGCTCTTTTCTAAACTCTTCCAAACATTTGCTGATCAACCACGTTCTATCATCCTTTCTGGTTCTGCAGGCGATGGTAAAACCTACCTTCTACGAAAGCTTTATGAACAGATCAACGGTGATACTACTGACTGGGGGAGCACTTACATCCCAGAAGCCACTCACAATGACTACCAAATCAGATTCATCAAAGACTTTACAGAGATCGAAAAAGAAGATAAACAGGCCGTACTAGAAGGGTTATATCGCTCAATCTTTGAGGACTCAAAACAGATATATATCATTGCCGCGAATGATGGGATATTGACAGATACGCTACGTGAGAGCATGCATGCTGGAAACATTCAACATTTTGGGGAACTGCTCACACTTATCGAAAAGCATATCGATGACACGCATACGCTTGATGGCAATTTGATTCTCCTCGATCTCAGCCAGACATCTTCAGCCAAGAACTTTGAGCTGCTACTCAATGCTATTCTAGATATGGCTGATCGATACGAATCCGACTGTCCAAGTCTCTCTGATCGGACGATCTTTTGCCCCATCCACTCCAATATTGCATTGCTAAAAAAAGAGTATATTCAAAAGCAACTGTTGACCATCATTCGGAGCTGTGACCTGAACTACAACCATATTACCCTACGTAAACTTTTTATGCTTATCGCCAACATGATCCTTGGATACAAAGGCGAAAAACGGGTCTTTTCCAGCTGTAAAGAGGCGATTGCCCATTACGATGGGCGATCCAATAGGAGTGATGCCTCTTTTTACAACAACGTCTTCGGAGACAACCTTTCTAAAAGCAAACAAGAACAGAGCCCCTTTAAAGAGCTTTTAGAGCTTCGCATCGGTTATGAAACAACTAACAATATCGACAACTTCATTTTGTATGGAGATATCCAGGCTTCGGAGTTACACACACAAAGATTAGAAAATCCATTCTTTGATTTTGACGCCTTCAATACAACCAAAGACAAATATCTAGAAGAGGGTGACAGCACACAGATTCAAGAGTATCTGCTCTTTTTACGCCGACATCTCTTCTTCAATTTTGATGAAAAAATACTTTGGAATGGCATCACTATTAATGCTAACGAGCTCATGACCTATGAGCATGCCGGAGAGTTTTATGAAAGTGTCATTACGCCACTGAAAAAAGGACAAAGTGTTTTAAAACACATCATCAAAGAACTCGCACTTGGGCTTAACCGTATATTCCTCGGCGAGCTACTTAGCAAAGAAGGTAGTGACCGGCTATATATCGGTTCCTCTTTGACAAGTACGATGTCCAAGCTCTCCTCCGAAGTCATAGCACGCATAGCATTCAATGAAAAAGGCCTCAACCAGGGAATTCACTTGAAACTAATCGATGGATTTGATGAAGAGTACTGTAAGGTTAATCTAGAAATAGAATATGCCGGGAAGTGCATCGCATCTCTTGAGCTTGATCTACATATGTTTGAGTTTTTACGACGCATCGCGGATGGCATTCTTCCTACTAGTTTTTCGGTCGAATACTATGAACGTATCTTAACGTTCAAGTCGCAAGTCGTGAACTACATCCTACAAAACCAGGAGATAGATAACAGTTTCAACCTCTTTGAGCTTAATGACACTGAGGGGACACTACAGTTCAATGAAATCCAAGTGGAGGGTGGTTATGTTCGAGAAAGCTAAAATACTTAAGGAGCACTATAGCGCTATCAAAACCCCCTTCTTGCAAGAGCTTATATGGTTTCATCGTATTAAAGACGACCAGGACAAAGAGCTGCTGATCCTAGAGTTTTTGAACGTATGTGCCAATCATGCCAAAGAAGGCAGGCTGTTCGATAAAGAGCTCACTACGGTCAATTACCGCAAAGACATTCAGCTTAGAACAATTCTCTACAATTTCCCAGAGCTAGAAACCATCTACAAGTCCCATAAAGACGATGCCGGAAAATGGGATGAGATCACATCTGCTTTGCAACAAAAGCTTGAGAAGCCTCTCGATTATAGCTATCTACCTGAACGATTTGATTTCATTGAAACCTTTGTTTCATCTGTATCACTCCTACGAAAAGCTTCGCTTGGCATTAGTACTTCAAGACGTTGGACAAGTAAATTCCTTTTTCCTTTTTCCTTTGGCACCCTCTTTGCAGATGTAGATAACCGCAAAGAAACATTTACCATGGACCGTCGCTTTTTCTCAAGAGGTGGAGAGGTGCTGTACCTGATGATAAGCAGGGGCAAAAATATCGATGAGCTCAAAAGTCTCATGCAGCACATTTTTGAAAACCCCTCACAAAACAAGCGCTGGGATGCTCTAGCATCAGCCTTTAGAGGTGCAGAAGAAACGGCCAAAGAACCTGTAAGAATGGGCTTTTTACGGCTTGAAACGCACGAAGTATATGATCAGCTTGTCGATGATCTTATTGCGCTGTTTAGAGCAAATATACCCCATAATGATCTTTTCTATCATTTCGCATCAATCGCCTCATTTTACATGGTGCACTTTATCTTGACCGTCGCTGCACAGAATCTCAAAAGCAGTCTCATTACAGATGAAAACCATAAGGTAGTTTACCCCGTAGAACTTTTAGCCCCTCGCAGTGACCATGTCCGTAGGGCATCTCGTCAGATTTATAAAATCAATGAGGAACTACCCATAAAAGCATTGGGGCTTATGCTCGACAAATACTTTGGTGAGCTAGGTGATATTGACGACAAAGACGCCCTGCTTAAAATGCTTGATGATGATTTAAACTATGCAAATGATGACAACCACTATACCGATGATATTAAGCTTGAAGAGCTACAAAAAGATATCTGGAAAGGTATCTATGCAAAGGCAAAAAACGACCTTCTACCTATTCACAGAGTCCTCCTCAAAGGCACTGGGCTTGCAAGCGTTAAAAAGACAAATAGCTACCGCTATCTCGCAAGTGATGAATGGCTAAAGACGCTTGTGCTGGTCAATATTTCTGATCGCCTACCATTTGATGAGTTTATCGATATCCTTTATGAAAAATATGGGTTTGTTATCTCCAACAAGCATTCAGAACGTCTTATAGAAACCTATTCTGACAATGATTTCAAAAAGAATAAAACAAGACTCTTTGAACGGCTCCGTGCTCTTGGTTTGCTCGAAAGCAAGTCTGACGGTTATGCCTATGTCTTGAATCGCTATGGAAGAAAAGAGAATCTATGAACCATATTGCCAATTACATCGTCAATAAAATTTTCCATGAAACACAAGCCTCGGCTGCAAATGGCACCAGTGGCAAGTTCATACTGACCAATTATCCCCTCGATATTGTCAATGCAATCATGCATTACTTTAGCCTGCATCCGCATCCAGAAGTATTGCTTATCGTAGATAGTAAGATTCCCCTGACTCACACACCAAGTAATGCCATTTCTGCAAGCCATGAAGTGATGGCGCAATATCGTAATGAAAATGTCCAACATAGTGATGTCGACCTCCGCACAATCGCGTATATTATATTTATCACGAATGAAACCATTGATACACTAAATGACATCAATACTTTAACCCCTGATGATATAGCCCAAGACTTCCAATCCATTATTGCGTCCATTGACAATCCATTTTTAGATCGTAGAGGCAAGTCCAAGCTCCAAAAGGTCTGTAAAGTCTTTCTTAGAGAAGTCGATGAGCTTGATCCTTTTCAAATGGAACACTTTACCCAAGTCACCTTACAGCACTTAAACGAGGGCAATCCCATAGAAGATGCTATGGGGCTTGCACTCAACATCTTAAATGCGTTTAGATGCCACAAATTTTTTGAAAGCCTCAAAAAAAATGACTCAACCCAAGAGGTTAAAAAGCTTGCGAAGTCCTTTAAATCCTTATCTGCGGCATTAGCAAAACGCACTGGAAATAAAGCGCTAGATACTGAAACATTAATCGAAAAGCGGGATGAAAACAGTGAGGAGTTTGATCTCCTAAAAGAACGTGACCCTGCTAAATTTGAACTCATTAATGAGTTTATTGCCACGGATTACAAAGAGCTCCTACAACGTAGAAGTGAGTTTAGTCAGCTGGACTGGCAAGAGGACTACATCTATCGCCTTTTTGAAAAAACCCGCTCTGATACATCAAAAGCACTAGGTGCAGAAACCGTAGACCTTCTCGAGTCGTCTGATAGTGATCTAAACGATCACGAGAAAGAGAGTCTCCTTCAATATGATGAGCTAAGACCGAGTGAACGTCCTAGCTTGCGAGACGTATTAGAGCCAATTTACAAAAAACATAAGGCACTTATTGAAACCAATAAAACCCTACGCAACAAGTGGGATAAGTTTCTCTACCCTTCACAAACGAAATCTGAAAACTTTATTCTAGGATTGCTAGATACCATCAAGAAGCTCAAGGCAGATGCAGAAAATATTGATCACATTGAAGTCACGTTAAAGCAGAGCCAGACAGCGGCTATTGTACGTAATTACACTAAGCATGTCATCAACTACTTACACAAACGTTATGCAGTGCTCAATAGAGTTTCAAAAAATATCCACTTTGATTTCAAATTTATTGCTGATATTGATGAGCGACTTACAAAGTCAAAACTATCTGCAGATGATAAGAAGTATCGTAAAGGCAGTCTTTCCAAAACAGCAAACGAGCTTCACTTTGTAGCGTATGCTAAAAATGCAGCTGGCAAGTCGCTAGCAGAACGAAAACTTATCTGGAGCTATAACCCAAATGCCCTCTCAAATGGTTACAAAGAAGATATTGAAACTATTCAAGATCACCTAAACAGTCAAAAACTGTACTCCAATATTGTGTACCGTGCGAGTAGCTCTGAAAAGGGAGAAAAAAAGCCACTTTCACTTTTTGATTTTTCATCATTAGAAAGCCGTGGGAATGTTTCTGGATATCGTCTATTTTCCAAGAAAAATGATTTTGGTATTTCTAGCAAAGATATTATGCTCTCTGCTCAAGAGCTTTTAGAAAATGAGTCTTTTACGCAGTTTCAAGCACTTTTTAGCGCATATAGACAGCAATATGCATGGCTTCTTCAAGAACTAAACATCCTTGCGAATTTAGAAAAGTCAGCATTTGATTTTAATGGCGTTGAAAAACTTAGCCAAGCATACATTGCACTTTGTCAATTCCTCTACAATAACAGTAATCACGATGCATTTAAATCTAAGGTGATTGAACCTTTCTTATCTCTCATTACTATCCGCGTAGGAAAAGAAGATGCAGTTATTATTCCAGCGTTTCATCCCTTACGTCTCATATCATACTTTGTGAAGCTCAAACATACTTTTGACTTTATTGATAGCTATATTACATCTGCAGAGACCCCCCTAATCAAAGAAGATCTCTTCTTCAACGACCTTGAGCAAAGCTTTACTACGCCTTACTATCCAGAAGTATTTAGGCTCTTTGATGCTGAAGGTAACGAGAAGAGTATACTTCATATCTCTGAAGCATATGATGATTACACTGTGCTTGAACCTGTCCAAAGTTTCCTTGATAGCGGACAAAGCACTGACCCTTCATCCCAGAGTGCAATATTAAGTAAAGTCATCGAAAATTATCTAGAACTCAACCATCACAAGCAAAGCAGTCTAAAAGTTTTGCTACACGCTGTCAACAACTATGACTTTCCGGTGAAGTTCATGAAAAAATTAATGTCTTTAGATTTTACATCGCAAGCAAATAACTTCGAAATTTATCTTAATGATGTTGATGCATCGCACATCCGTAAAATGTACCGAGCATTTTTGATCAACCAAAGTACTCAAGATGCAGAAGAAGCACTTGAATACAACGAAGTCTCTTTTTTATCCAATATCAGACTCAATGCTTTCGATCAAAGTTTTAAGCAACTTGATACAGTTAATGACCAGCTAAATATTGCATTTTTGAATGACTTTGTATCATCAAAAGCGAAAATTGAGTTTAGGAAACAGTTGCTAGAGGAGTCTTATCCACTTTTCGATTTTCACCCAACAATGTGGTCCAAAAGAAAGTATATGACTCAGCAAGAGAGTAGTGTGGGTAAATACCTTGTCTCACCAGCCAAAAGCGAACTCACAAGCGCATTTTATAATTTGCTCTATCTTACCATGAGTACACATCGCGATGATTACACAGACAAGATTCCAACACTAAAGGTGGATAGACAACATAAAAGTTTAAACTCTGACTTAGAAGCGATCCATAAAAGAACAGACTGGGTAGTAAACCTTGACGCTCTACTTGACAAGAAAATTCTTGAAGAATTTGGCGCTAATGTCATTAAGTATCGTAAAGCACGACATATAAATCGAAATCTTGTAATATCTTCCAAAGCCAACACAATCTTGCTAGAAAATCATCTGGTAAAAAAATTTAGAGATTTTCATGTGCGTGAAGATATAGTGAAAACTGCCGTTGATAGCATTATTAGATCCGCAAATGAACTATCTGGAGATGTCTTGCTAAAAGCCATTGGCAAAGGCCGTTTTGCAAATGAGATGCTTGGGCTTGTTCTAACCAAAACCCTTCTCGAGGGATGTTCATCCAATCAGAATATTCTGATTCTTATTGACGACTATGCCGATTGGTTTCTCTCAAGTATTAGTTCCGAAGAAAAACTCCTGGTTGCTCAGAACAATGTCCTTGCAGATATTCTTGCTATTACACCTGTCTTTGCAGAAGAAAAGCTTACTACCATTTACATCGATGTAGTCGAATCTAAGTTCTGCAGTGAAAGTAGCCGTGCGCAAATGGCAAAAAAGTCACTTCAACAAACAAAAGACTCTTATGCGCTTTTTAGCAAAGTCTTTGAAGAGAGCAGCTATGTCGACAAAGAGTACTGGCTTGCAAAAATTTCTGATTTAATTGTTGAGAACCATCATTCAAGTTTTATTGGAAATTTAACATCAGAAGATATTCGCAATGCAATTCGAAGAGACAAATCTATTAAATTTATTGTCAGGGGAATGTCATTTGTGTGTGTCTATGATCATAACGAGAATTATCAGCCAGAAACCGGTATAGAGAATGTTTCACAATATATCATTGGCTCTAAGTCGATTGTAAAAATGATTGAAGAACTGCCTCATTTTGATCTTACGATACCTGATATTATTCTACCAACTTATGAACAACAAATACAACAAGTATCATCTGAAACGAGCTCTTGTGTGGAACCTATCGAAGAAGAAAAAATTCTAGAAACTATTTTGCCAGGTAAAACCAAACATTCAGAGCTTACAAGTATTGCAGTAGATATTGTGACACCAATTATTGAAACTGAAGATCATACTAAAAAGTATGCTGAAGAAAAAGCGAAAAAAGAGGCTGCTGAACAAGCAGAAGGAGAAACTGTAAGTGCTGCAGTCAAACAAGTTGTAATGCACCACGGCTATCGCGCTAAAATCTTAAAATATCTATTTACTCCAAATGCCATTAGGGTATCTCTTGAACCAGAATTAGGATGGAACGAAAACATCTTTTACAAAATGAGTAATGATTTCTTGGCTGTTAAGATGTTAAAGTTACTTCGCGTAGAAGTAGTTCCTGGCTCATATGATTTAGTCTTCTCAAGAAAAGAGCGACAAGTTATTTTCTACGAAGAATGCCTAAAAAACAGAGAAATAAGCGATGGACCTGGTAATACAAAAATTCTGCTAGGCCGTAACGAACAGAATAATGAAGTTGTATATTACAACCTTGACAGCGTAGATCCTCATGCACTGATAGCCGGCATGACTAATAGTGGCAAGAGTGTTTTACTAAATATAATTATTGTTGACCTTATCCGAACAAACAAACCTGAAGATCTTCAACTTATATTAATTGATCCAAAGCAAGTAGAGTTTTCTAAATATAAAGATATCCCTTATTTAGATACAGATAAAATTATTACAACTAAAGAAGTTGCAATTAGAAAACTTGATGAATTAATTATAGCAATGGAAAAGCGGTATACATTATTTGCTGAGCATGGAGTAAATAATATTAATAAGTTCAATAAAAACACAAGTAACAAGATACCAAGAATAGTGCTTATATTTGATGAATTTGCAGACTGGATGTTAGAAAGTGAAGGTGATTTCAAAAAGCATATCAGTGAAGCTGTTCAACGATTATCCGCAAAAGCTAGAGCTGCAGGTATTCATATGATCGTTAGTACTCAACGACCTGATAATACTGTTGTACCAATGATACTTCGATCAAACCTAGGTGCAAAACTTGCACTACGTGTAGATGCCGAAAACAATTCTAACATTATTCTTGGAGCAGCTGGTGCTGAAAAATTACTTGGTAATGGACATATGATTGCCAAACTTGAGGGAAAGGATACTTTTGTACAAACAGCTTTTATGCCAGATGAATATATTGATACTACTCTACAAAAAATTAAGCTATCTTAAAAAAGAAGGACTTTAATTTAATCAGCACAAATAATGTTCTGTAATGCTTGCCCTGTTGTGTTTCATTTCTGAAGAAACCATTTTGAGGGCTTGTTCATATGAGTAGCCTGCTTTTACATACTCCATTAATCTTCTTTTTGCAAAGCACCATCTAAATCCATGAGTCCCTTCTGGGTTCTCATTTGTATTTTGACAAGCTTGGCGTATGTCCTGGAAGTATTTTTGTTTATTTATTTTGAATTTATTCTGTTTTGAAAGGATATTTGAAAGTTCTCTATATGTATTTTGATATATCAGAACCTCTCCTGCTTTTCCACCCTTCTCTTTTGTAACAATAACGCCCATATCTTGTTTAGTTATTGTATCTATTCGGTATCCCTGAAGTTGATCCTTTTTTATAAGGGCACAGCCTTCCAATCTAGCTCCTCCTTCAAGTTCAATTCTTGCTGCTATTTGGTGGTTATGCTCCTGTAGCTTTTCTATGATTTTCTCTGGATTTGTATAAGCTCGATTATGATAGTTATTGGCTACATTTTTTAAATCTATTGCTGTTTTTAGCATCTCTTTTCGCACAGAGAAATCATAAGTTTTTTCAGAGTTTTTGTAAGTCCTGCTAAATGTATTTAAAGCTACTTCTAGCTTACCAAATGCTGAGCTTATCTTTTCCAAGTACTGTTTTGAAGGATAATATTCAATCTTGTAGTCCATATAGGATTGGATATGAATACGTTCTATTTGTTCAGCATCTTTTATGTTCCAATGTTCTTTGAGATAATTAAAGAAGTTTTCCCATACACTTCTGTAAGCTTCAGCCGTTTTGTATGACGCTATATTTTGATAGTTTTCATGTAAAGAGTCTATTCTTTCTTCTTTTTTGATACCTGAAGAAAAGACTAGTTTTAGAAGAAATGTCGCTTGGTAGTAGACTGAACCTCTCATTGTTTTACTTTGTTGAACGTATTAGATAGTTTAAGCCTCTATCTTGGGCAATAACGTTAAGTCAATCTGCATTTTTTCTCACGATTTTGCATCTAATCGTTTAGCTAATCTCGGCAAGGAAAGCTAATATCCTTTGTTGACATGACGTACAAACACGTAGACCTTACAACTCAAAGCTTGTCAAACTTGCTCTTTTGGTCGAGATGGTACGATAACTCGTGAGCTATCTGAGCTCCAACTATATATTCTAAAATAAATAAAATATGTAAAATGGTAGCATAGAAAAAGTGTTTATTTTTAAAATAAAAAATATTTTTTAGGAAGTTAAAAATCTATCAGTTTCCTTTTTTGCTTATAAAGTATATACACTTCTATTTTATAATGTTTACAGGGTTTCAAAATCTGAAATAAAAAAACATTAAAATAAACAGTTGGAAACAATTAAATAAACAAAATACGAGGACCTGCACAATTTTTTGTGTCAGTTACCGATAGTCATTAAATTATAATCAACTATTTCGTCTGTGGCTTAGAGACAGTTCCTAAACCTATAGGTTATTGAACTATCTAGTTTACAGGCCACATTCCAGATTATATTTCTCCAAATGAATTTGAAAAAAGATATAATTTGGAGTCTCTAAAAAATTAGGTTTTTACTGGACAGAAATTTGCCAGCATTTTGGGGGACATTCTAACTCTAATGAATAGAACATATTTTTTGTCCTATTAATGTTATTGTTGAGTCTATTAGATATATAATGTGCATTGAATAAATATTTATATAAACAAAAGGATTTAGACTTGCAGGGCGTACTATCATCAAGTGAAAGATACTTTAGAATGTATCATAAGTTCAATACTGAACCAGATTTAGACACTCTATTTAACTTATTAAATGCAATGCACAGCTTGAATGATATATTAAACAATAGATTAAGTGAGAATTTTTTTCAAGATGATGAGTTTATTTCATTAAAAGCAATACGAAATTTATTTCATCATCAAAACAATGTAATTAATGAGTTGAAAATAATCCCAAAAGACCTGATTCCTCAAATTACTACTGATTTAATTTACTTATGTTTGATTCCAAGTCATTTAGTTGAAGAATCGTATGAACGTATTCAAAATAGATTTCGAGATGCTCATATAACAATAATAAAAAGAACATTTAAATGGTATGGAAATGTTGTTAATATAAATCCTGCGATTTTCAATTTTTCAGTAAAAGTTTATGAAAAACTAAAAAGTCTAAATATTATATTAACATCAGAAGAATACTTAGAATTTGCTGCATCATATCAATACGAAATAGAAAATAATTTTTCAAATTTTATTACTGGGGATATATATTTTCATACAAAAAATGCGGAAAGAGTTTTAAATGACATTTTTGAATAACGTATATAAACAAACTAAAGGAGACCAATTAATAACCTGCACGCGGGTTATTGATTGCTCATTTTATACGTTATAGGAAATGAGAAATGGCCAAAATCCAAACTAAACATTTTAGAGCTTTAATAGTAAAAAACTCAATCATAAATTTTGAAAAAAGACCAACAAAAGAAACAATGAAAGATTATCTAAAAAATGGCATTGATAGTGAATTCGCCAAAGAGCTGATTTATATCATTGAGGAATTAAAAAAGCATCAAAAAGTCGAAAGTGTAAAACTAAGATCTTTTTTATTAAACGACGAAAGAAGCAACACCATAATAAATATATGTGAAAGTTTTGGAGGAAAATGTAAGTGTAAAATCTCCAATCCATTCACGGATATATTCCCATTTTTTGCTACATCATTAGTTGTATTAAATTTTAAAAATATTAAAAGAATAGGCTTGATTATCAATGAATGTCGTATTAACTTATAACAAATCAGAGGAGCCAATAANNATTAGCTCATTTTAAACGTTAGGTAGAAAATATTAAACTTAAAAGGTAATGTAAATTGAGTAAAAAAAAGATATATATTATAACAAAAGACAAGTATAACGGTAGTCATAAAACAATTGGTTTTGTTAGAGATATGGGTAAGCATATATATTATGATTTTTTATCTCACGAAGTTCAACTTAAAACTAAAAAAGATGGTAGCCATTATTCTTACCATGAAGATGGGTCAATTTGGAGAACAAGTGAAAGTATAGGAAAAGAAAAAATTTCAGATACAAAACCACTTAAAAGGTTTAATACTTATTATGATTTATGCACAACAGCTTTTCATAAAGATACTATTAAAGATTTAAATTCTTTCAAAGAAAAAAATCGTAAAAATAATATTATTATTGAACTTGATATTGAAAGTTACCAATCAGATTTTATCAATTTAATTCTTGACATGATACATGTTGATTTTTACGATACATTCATGTCTAACCCAGAGGCTAGTTATCCAAATAATGCAAAAATTTTCAAAAGAAAGTTAAATTCTAATATATTTATAGAATTAATTATTTTAGAACAAAATGACAACTTAATAATAGAACAACAAAAAACAGGATTTAATGTAAAACATTATAATAAAAGATTTACAGCTAATGCAAAAGATGCTACATATACATATGAATGGAAATAGTAAAATAGCTAACAAATCATTGGAGAGAAATANNAATAAATTACCCTGCGGCTAATTTATTTCTCAACTCAAACGTTATGCTTAGATAGAAAATTTTAAGAAAGATAGAAATGTTTTTGAGATCTACAAGAAAAAAGATTTTAAATAACTGTTATAATAATGACTATTTATTCATTGGAACTCGTCCAAAAATCTTAAATAATAAAGATTTACTTTTTGGTGATGTATTATTTAGTAATTCAAATACTTTTTCATCTAAATTAATTAAAAGATATACAGAAGGTTCTTATAGCCATAGTGCAATTTACATTGGTGATAATAGCATAATGGATATAAATAAAAATGGTGGACTTAGGGTTATAGGTTTACAAGAATTTGTAAATGAGTCTAATTATACAGTTGTTACAAGAGTTCCCATATTACCAAAGCGTAAAGTTAAAATGCAATCTTATGTAAATGAATTAAAAAAGAAAAATTACGAATATAATAAAAAAGGTGCTTTTCTGTCTTTTTTTAAAGAATTTTATACTTTATCTAAGCGCACATATTTTAAAAAATCTAACGTTTTATTAAAATCTTTTTTAATAAAAGATTTTGAGAAGAATGAAAAAAAATTAAATTATTCAATGTATAAAACATATTTTTGTTCACAATTAGTTATGGATATATATGCTCAGTCTGGTTATTATACTAGAGAGTATCAAAACCCTGAAAAGTGGACACCTAATGGGTTAGTAAGAGAAGGTTTTTTTAGGTTTCTTGGATATATGAATAAATATAATGACTTATCAAAAATAGCAAAAACTGATTATTTTTTATTTGGTCATCCAGAACTTTTAACAAAAGAAGGTCAAAATTACCATGATAAGGTGAGAAATGATTTTTTTAATAAAGTCGCTATTATGTTGAAAGATACAGAATATAATAAAATAAAAGAAGGTATAAGTCAAAAACATAACAAATCATTGGGGAGTAATAGTTGACAGTTAAGTTGCTAAACCTCTTATATTTGGAACACGAAGTAACCATATTAATTTCCTGTGTTCCACAAAGTGTTCAAAAAGTAAAAATAAGAAAGTTCAACAAACCTTATAGGATTATGAAACAAAAAAATGAACTTTTAAATATTGACTATTTAAGTCATATTTTGTATATTATAAGTTATGAAATTTAAAAGTTTGTAAGATTTATTTTAAGTTACATAAGAAGTTACATAAATAAAATACAATTTTTACAAAGCACCATAACATAGGCGCTTAAAGAGAATATTCGATTCCTACACCTTCTCGCCAATACTTTTTCTTACAAAAATCTAAAAACGTTTCTTATCTTATCTCATTGTCATCAAACTCTACATGTAAATAAAAAAAATTATTTTCTTTCTCTCATTTTGTTATATAATAAGTCAAGGAGCAATAAAATGAAATTTTTGGTCATCCTTTTATCATTTTTATTTTTCTTCTCACAGCCCTCTTTTGCAGAACACTCAAGCAATGTCCTCATAATCCACTCATACCACGACTCCTATAAATGGACTAAAGATATACAAAAAAGTTTAGATCAAGAGTTGGGACAAATTCTAAATACCAATATATTTATAGAACACATGGATACAAAACGCTTTGCAGATAAAGAGTACTATACATTGCTAAAAGACTTTTATGCAAAAAAGTATAAAAACATCTCTTTCAACCTTATCATCACTTCAGATGACAACGCTTTTAATTTTGCAAAGGAGTTAAGAGAGTCTATTTTTAGTCCAAACATACCTCTACTTTTTTGTGGGGTAAACTACTTAGATGTGGCACATACACAAGGAGTACCCAATACCTCTGGTGTAAATGAAGAAGTCGATATAGGCAAAAATTTTGAGCTTATCACCACTTTACATCCACGTGTAAAAAATATCTACATTATCATGGATACAACCACAACTGGTAAAAAGATGAGAAAAGCAACACTAGAAGCTATAAATAACTTTCGTTTAAAAAACATTTCATTTGAGATTATCGATGATATTACACTTAAAGAGTTAAAAACTAAGCTACTTAATTTGCCTAAAGACAGTGCTATCTTGCTCACACTATTTATAAGAGCTAAAGATAATGAATACTTTGAGCATGATGTACTCTCAAGACTCATCAATAAGCTATCAGACACCCCTTTATATGGTGTTTGGGATTTTAATTTAGAGCATGGAATCATCGGAGGATACTTAGCCAGTGGTTTGTTCCAAGGAAAAACACTAGCGGCCATGGCAAAACAAGTTTTACAAGGGCAAGATATCAGCAAAATTCCTATAGTATATGCAAGCCCAAATGAGTATATGTTTGATTATAAACAATTTCAAAAGTACCATATAGATATAAAACAACTACCACAAAACTCTTTCATAATAGACAAACCAAATACTTTTATACAAAAGTATCAAAGACACCTCATAGCAACGTCTGTCGTTTTTCTTTTTCTCATTATCTTTATCATCATTCTTTTAATCAATATCAAAAAAAGAAAAGATGCGGAACAGAAGATAAGTAAACAACTTGATTTTCAACAAAAGCTTATCGACAATGTCAATGCTCCTATATATTACAAAAACAAAGATGGGATTTTCATAGGTTGTAACAAAGCTTTTGAAAAACTTTTGGAAAAAAAGAAACAAGACATCATCGGAAAAACCTCTTATAGTTTGTGGGATAAAGATTTTGCTGATTTTTACAATACTCAAGATGCTAAACTCATGGCAGATGGTGTTGCACAAAAGTATGAGAGTAGTGTCAATATATCCAATGAAAAAGAGTACAGAGATTTACTCTTTTATAAAAATGTTTTTTATCACGAGGGTCATATAGATGGTATGATTGGTGCTATATTTGATATAACTGAGCTTAAAAAAGTTTCCAATGCACTCAGTGAACTCAATCTAAAACTAGAAGAAAAAGTAAAAAATAGGACACAAGAGTTAGAGTTAAGCAATGAAAATTTGCAAAAAAGTATATCTGATTTGAAAAAAGCACAAGACCAGCTTGTAGAATCTGAAAAGATGGCTTCTCTTGGTTCTTTAGTAGCAGGCGTTGCACATGAGATAAACACTCCTGTGGGGATAGGATTAACAGGTATTACTCACTTTTTAAGTGAAGTCTTAAGCATAAAAGAAAAATTTGAAAAAGAAGACCTCTCAGAGGAAGAGTTTGTTGGCTTTATAGAAAAATCCCAAGAGATTGCAACCCTTATCAACACAAACTTAGAGAGAACAGCAAATCTTGTGAAAAGTTTTAAACAAGTAGCGATAGACCAATCAAATGATATACAAAGAAAAATCAATATGAAAGAGTATATTAACGAAGTTTTATTTAGCCTTACCAATATAACCAAAAAAACAAATGTCACCATCAATGTACTGTGTGATGATAAGCTTGAAGTGACTACTTACCCAGGTGCTTTTGCCCAAATTATCACAAACTTAGTTTTAAACTCTATCAACCATGCTTATGATGACAAAGGAAAAGGCATAGTAAATATCACCATAAAAAAGATAGAAGATGTTTTCTCTCTTGAATATAGCGATGATGGTAGAGGCATAGATAAAGCCATATTACCTAAGATATTTGAACCATTTTTTACCACCAACAGACAACATGGTGGTACAGGGCTAGGACTCAATATAATTTACAATATCATAACAAACAAACTCAATGGAACTATAAAATGTGAGAGTGAAAAAGGTAAAGGTACCAAGTTTTTCATTACATTTTATGAAACGAAAGGTGAGAAAGATGGCTAAATTAAATTTTGCAAAAAAAGAGAAGGATTTGCCGATACATAGTACGCATACATGGAAAGTACTTATCGCAGATGACGAACATGATGTTCATACTCTCACAAAAACTGTGTTAAAAGACTTTAAGTATGATAACAAACCACTTGAGTTTTTAAGCTCTTATAACACTCAAGAGACTTTGCAGATTTTAAAAAACGACCCCCACATAGCGCTCATTCTCTTAGATGTTGTTATGGATTCAGATGATGCAGGATTATATATAGCTAAAGTTATACGAGAAGAGTTAAACAACGACATCATCCAAATCGTCTTAAGAACAGGACAGCCTGGTTCTGCACCTGAAACTGATGTTGTTGTCCACTATGGTATCAATGACTATAAAGAAAAAACTGAACTTACCTCAAAGAAGCTTTTCACTACGATAGTAACTTCTTTGAGAAATTATAAGACACTCAAAAGCCTTAAATCCACAAAACAGGGCTTACAAACTATCATAAAAGCTTCAGAAGACTCTGAAAATATCTTTTCACCTAGCTTGTTGATTCAAGGGATACTCACACAAATCATCTCCATACTCAAACTCAACCATGATTCGATTTTAGTTGAGCATATAGATGGCTTGAGTATAGAAAAAAATGAAAATAACTATAGTATCATCGACTCTACTGGCCATTATAGTGATATAAAAAACTTTACTGATGTAGATAAAGATATCCAAAAAAGAATTATCTACGTTTTAGAAACCAAAGGATGCTACTTTCAAGAAAACAGTTTTACTGGGTTTTTAGAGATCGATAAAAATGCCTCAAATATCATCTATATCTCAAATTATGAAAGATTAAGTTCTTTGGATAGAAATTTAATTGAAATGTTTTTCAAACACTTTAACAGTAGATTGGTCAACTTGCAATTAACAAAAGAGATACTTAGCACCCAAAAAGTTTTGATAGAAGCGTTAGGACAAATCGTAGAAAAAAGATACGTCGATGATCCCAACCATATCAAAAGAGTTGCAAAGATGTCTTATCTTTTAGCTAAAAAATATGGTTTAAGTGAAGAAGATGCAAATAACCTAGAAACAGTTTCTCCTATGCATGATGTAGGAAAGATAGGTATCCCTGATGACATTTTGCTAAAGCCAGGCAAACTAAATATCAAAGAGTTTGAGATTATAAAAACACATACTACCATCGGCTATGGTCTCTTAAATAAAGCGGATAAAGATACCCTCAACTTGGCTGCACAAGTAGCAAAAGAGCACCACGAAAGATGGGATGGACAAGGCTATCCTGATGGTTTAAAAGGCGAAGAGATTTCTATCTTTGGCAGGATTACTGCGATAATAGATGTTTTTCATGCCCTTTACAATAAAAGATGCTATAAAGAGGCTTGGGAGATTGAGCCTATAAAGGAGTATTTTGAAGAACAAGTAGGCAAACAATTTGACCCTGTCTTGAGCCGACTCTTCTTGGATAATTTAGATGAGTTTCTAAAAATCCAAGAAACTTACTAAACAGTGTTAGCTAAAGTAAGAGTTGCGTTTTGATATTTTAACTCTTACTTTCTATAATACTCTGCAAATCTCTGTGAAACAGCTTCTTGATAAACTCTTTTTTATGAGGGATAAAGCAGTGAGTACAATCTTGATGCATGGCACTTTCACTCTCAAAGACTTTTCCTTTTTTCGCATCGATAGAGCAAAAACTAAAAAGAGTCTTTTCCCCTACTTTTTTTATACCATCATCATCAAATCTAAAATGAGGACAGGCACATAGATAACAGTTGAGATTTTCCATCTCATGGCACTTTTTACCATCAGCATAAAGTAAACAAAAATCTGGTTCAGCAACTCGCATATGTTCATAATCAAAATACTCTATCACCTCATCATCACTTAGATGAGAGAGTTTTTTCATGATAGCACTGTGCTTTTTAAAGTGTATTTCACACCACTCTTTGTAGCTCAAAATAGCCCCTTTTTTTTCTTACATGTAATAATATTATAATTTTTAGATAAAATACAAAATACCACCAAAAGGATTTTCATGAGTGCAACAGAGATATTTATCTGCGAGGGAAAACATTGTAGTAAAAAATCCAAAGATATGATTGATGCTTTAGAAAAAGAGTTTGGCTCAAAAAAAATAAAAATCAAAAAATCAAAGTGCTTAGACGAGTGTGAATGTGCACAAGTAGCTTTTGTAAAAGAAGCTCATGGCATCTATCTAAAAGGAGTTCACAAATACAAAATGGAGCAATGGAAAGAACTTTTTGATGCCATCAAAGAGGGAAAAAATATAAAAAAACTTGATTTTGTAAAAACAATATAAAATTTATTATTTTGATAAAATATAAAACTTATACTTATAAATCTATGTTAAAATACTCTCTTTAAAATAGTATAAAGGCAAAACTTTGCATAACAAACAATTTAAAAAGGGAGAGGTTTTTACCATATCCTTTGCTCACTTAGCTCACGATACATACTCCTCTTTTTTAGCTCCTATTCTTCCTCTTTTGATAGAAAAACTAGGAATTAGCCTTTTCATGAGTGCTTTTTTGGATATAGCTCGCAGTGTACCCGCTCTTTTAAATCCATTTTTTGGGCTTATCGCTGAAAAAACAGGAGTGAAGTACTTTGTTATTCTTACCCCTGCTATCACAGCTATCAGTATGAGTTTGATTGGTCTTGCAACCTCTTATACTATGGTATTTATCCTCTTGTTTGTAGCAGGTATCTCAGCAGCACTATTTCATGTTCCCTCCCCTACTATGATAAAAGAGGCAAGTGGAGATAAAGTAGGAACTGGTATGAGTTTTTTTATGGTTGGTGGAGAGTCTGCTAGAACACTTGGTCCACTTCTTGTCACTGCTGGTATCTCTTGGTGGGGATTTGAGGGTATCTACAAGCTTATGCCACTGGGTATCATAGCTTCCCTTATCCTTTATGTAAAACTCAAAGATTTTGATACAAACAGACCCCTCCAAAAGCCAAAAGAAAAGGGAGATACAAAAAGACTTCTCAAAAAGTATATGCCATTTTTAGGAGTACTTGGTGGTTTTATCCTCTTTCAATCAGCGATGAAAAGAGCTTTAACCCTATATCTTCCTGTCTATCTTGTAAGTCAAGGTCAAAGCCTTTGGTATGCTGGGATTTCTCTATCTATCTTGCAAGGATTTGGAGTTTTAGGGACTATGTTTTCAGGCAATATCTCAGATAGGATAGGAAGAACAAGTACACTTCTTATCTCAAGTGTTGGTTCTGTTATCGCTATGGCATTTTTTATCTACACAGGCAACATGATTCTCTTAGCGCTTTTAGGACTTTTTCTTCTTTCAACAGGCCCTGTTTTGATGGCAGCTGTTCAAGATACCAACTCAAATATGCCGACATTTATGAACAGTATGTATATGTCTATAAACTTTGGCGTTAGCTCTTTTATAGTCTTTGGTGTGGGGATTTTAGGAGACATCTGGGGCTTACATGTAACGTATATCATATGTAATATCTTAGCACTGGGTTGTATCCCTATGGCTTTGATATTGGCAAAAACTATAAGATAGAGGAAATCCTCTATCTTAGTATCAAACTTTTCTCTTCTAGTCTCTTCACATGCGCGATGATAGCACTATACTCATAACCCTCATTTTGCAATCTAGCCAAAAGTACTGGCGCATCTTTTTGACTCACGGAGATTAAAAGACCACCTGAAGTTTGTGCATCATAGGCAAATATCTCATCTTTATAAGAGTTTAAAACTTTTACTTTATCGCCAATGTAAGCTCTATTGTTATATGTTCCAACAGGGATAATCCCCATATCTGCTAACTCTTTGGCTTCTTCTAAAATAGGGATAGTCTTAAAATCAAACTCTAAGCTAAATCTCTTATCACTCATCTCATAAGCATGTCCAAAAAGTCCAAAGCCTGTTATATCCGTACAAGCACCTACATCAAACTCACGCATAGCAAGTGAGCCTTTGTAATTGAGTTGTGCAAGGATATACGCCACTTTTTCTATGCTTTTTTCATCTACCATATCTGCTTTGATAGCTGTTGTCATCACGCCCATACCGATAGGTTTTGTAAGGATTAAAACATCTCCTTCTCTCAAGGCATTGTTTCTGTATATCTTATTTGGATGCACATAACCAGTAACACTCAAACCATATACCATCTCAGGAGCTTCTATCGTATGACCACCTATGATAAGACCTCCGCACTCTTTGACTTTTTGCTGTCCACCCTCAAGTATCTCTTTGAGTACACTTTTAGGATGATGACAACCATCAAAGCCTACTATATTAAGAGCAGTCATAACATCGCCACCCATCGCAAAAACATCACTGAGTGAATTTGCAGCAGCAATTTGTCCATAGACATAAGGGTCATCAACAACAGGCGTGATAAAATCAAGTGTCTGGACAAGTGCTCTATGCTCATCCATCTTAAAAACACTCGCATCATCACTGCTATCTAACCCTACAAGTATATTTTCATCCACTGAACTAATCCCGCCAAGAACATGTGAAAGGTCACCCGGACCTAATTTGGCAGCTCAGCCAGCAGCTTTAACAAACTTTGTTAATTTATGCGAATTATCCATCCTACTGTCTCCTTTTTACTAAGCAAAGCTCAGNNACTCTCTTCGAGAAAGCACGAAGTTCCACTTCTGAATTATCCATCTATAAAGTTATCGTTCCCTCAGAATTTAACAACATATCCACAGTATCATAAGCATTGCCTACCATACCAACTTTAAGCGCATCTGCTACTTTATAAAAATCTAAACAAACACCACAAGAGTATATTGCAACACCTTTTTCTTCTAGTGCTTTGAAAGCTTTGATGATATCACTATCACTAGGTGCTGTTGTAAGTTTTACAGCACTATTGACACAAATGACAGCTTTTGGAAGAGTTGGAAGTTCTAAGATAGAGCGCATAAATCCAACTACCAACATGCCACCTAACTCACCCTCACCGACTTTGTCTGATTTTAAAAAGAGGACTTTATCTAAAAATTTTGAGTTTGATTTTTCTAAATCAAGAGTACAGTTAAAGCCTTTTATTATAGTGATAACACTCTCACTCTCTTTATCTTCACATGTAGCGCTAAATCCACCTTTTGTGGCAAATCTCATAACATTTTCTTTTGAAGCTTCTGAGTTTACGACAACTTCTAAAACAGAATCTTCGCTTAGACTATCTAGTGCTTTTTTTGTTTGTAATACTGGCTCTGGACATGCCAAATTACGGCAATCAATTTTCATTTTATCTCCCATGATATTTATATAATTTGTAGTAATTTTTAGAAGAATTTATCTGTAGAAAAATACTGTGTACCTAAACCTTAGGTCTTGTTTTTAAACTTGGATTAATTAAATTTCTCTTGAATCCACTTTTGAGCAGCTTCTATATTTGGAAATTTTTGGCTCTTTGCAACTTGCACTTGACCCTCATAAAATCTGACACGAATACCATCTTGTACTTCATCAATTTTTATACGAGTAATTCTATCTGTATTTAGATAAACTCTGTCATTTAATTGTACGAACATGTTAACTCCTTTTTTGTTTATTGTATCATATTTTGATTAATTGACACTATAATTGAAGGATTACTTTTGAGGAAGATAGCCTATCCTATACCCACCCCAATGTCTTCCTTTGACATAGATAGGTATAGAGATATCATGCATTATAACGCCATCTTCTCTCTTGTAAGTTTGTAAAAGAACTCTTTTTTCATGATTTGCCCCACGAAGTCCTCTGTCTGTAAAAATCCTCTTTGTTCTATTTCCAAAAAGATCTTTTTCATAATCACCACTAAGTGGTGCTCTTGCATTGTGTGTAGAGATATAACCAGATTTTTGCATCGCAACAGAGTAGAGAACATTTTTATTTTCATTCTTGATTTTATCGACGACTGCTGGAAAAGTTTTGTCTGCATAGCTATCATATCGGTTTGTGTATTTTTGTGGATTTGTATTGACTATTGGTTTATAGTTTGTATCAAACACATCTTCAACACTAAGTTCCCCTTTTTCTATCGCTCCCTCAAAAATCTGCTCTATTTTTCTTTTTGCATCAAGACAGATACCATACATCTTTTCATTGTACTCATCCATAGAAAACTCACATACTCGCTCATGTGCTCCCTCTGCTGAGTTTATTATCTCTTGGGTTTGTCCAGAGATTTCCTTCATCTCTTTTGTTCCAGATTCTAATTGTTCACTGATATTTGCGATAGAGGTTTTTATATTTAAAAGTTGTTCACTGTTTTTATCAGAATTTTTTGCTATATTTTCTATCTGTTCTTCTATCTTAGCAGCATTGTTTATAAACTCTTTGACCTCTTCACCCACAACTTTTACTTTATCGGTTGCTACATCTACCTCTTTTCTCAAAAGATCAATACTTGTAAAAACATCATGCGTATCTTGTTGGATTTGCTTTACGATGATATTGACTTCGCCCGTTGAGCGAGATGTTCTCTCAGCAAGAGAGCGTACTTCATCAGCAACCACAGCAAATNNGCAGCATTGAGTGCTAGAAGATTTGTCTGATCTGCGATATCATCGATAACTGTTGTAACATTTTGTATAGTGATGGACTTTTCTCTCAAACCCTCTACTTTACTTGTAGCGTCACTTGTTTGAAGATTTATATTATTCATTTTTGCTATAACATCATTGAGCTCTTGTATGCTTTTACGACTCTCATTCATAGATAAATTTGCAAAATTTGAAGCCTCAGTTGCATTTTTACTCACCATATTGATATGTTCAAATATGTTTTGTGCTGAAGCAGATATCTCCGAAACTCCTCTAGCTTTTTCTTCTAGTTTTTTTGACATATTGTCTATCGAGGACATGAGTTGTGCAGTAGCGATAGAGTTCTTACCTGCACTTTGAGAGTAGTCTTCACTAAGCCCGATAAGAACAGAAAACAGCTTGTAGATTTTGTTAAGTAGATTTTGTATAAAAGGGTATTTTTGGCTTACATGTAAGAAATTTTTAGAAGAAGCCAGTCTCTCTTGTTTGACACGGTTATCCATCAAAGAGAGATTTTCAAGTGCTTCATTGAGTGGCTTAAAAATCATCATATTTAAAACACCAACAAACAATAAAAAAATACCAAATCCCAACAAAGAAACCAAAAGTGCTTGTTGTACAAAAAAGGAAATACCTACAACTGCGAGAAATAAAAGAGAAAAAAGAAGTACTGTTTTGAAAAAATAACTCTTTAACATAAAAATGCCTTGTCTAAAATATACTTCATATTAGCAAGTCTTTATGATATTTACATAAAAATAAATCTTACATGTAGAAAAATCTTCTACTTTTTTTCTACATGTAACAATTTTATTTTAATCTGTTATTTAGAAACCTGACAAATAAAAATACACAAATCGAGAGGATTATCATCAGCGCTGCAACTGGTGCAGAGTAGCTAAGTCCAAAGCTTGTAAATCTATCGTAAATGAGTACAGGTGCTGTCATCGGATGATAAACCAAGATAACCACCGCTCCAAACTCTCCAAGTCCTCTTCCCCACATCATCAAACAGCCATTGATGATGTCTTTTCTCGCATTTGGAATCGAGATAGAAAAAAATACCTGCAAAGGATTTGCACCCAAAGTGCGTGCTATCTTTTCTAACTTTATATCTACTTTTTTAAAGCCCTCTTTTGCTCCGTTTATCAAAAATGTTGCAGATAAAAACATCATAGCAACCATAATACCAGCTTCTGTTCCCATAAAAGTTATGCCAAATTTTTCAAACATTTCTCCAAGCCCACCATTGCCAAAGGCAAGTAAAAGTGCAATTCCTGCAGCAGTATGAGGTATCATGATAGGTATATCTACAAGTGTTTCTATGAAAGATTTTCCATAAAAATCAAATCTTGCGATAAGATACGCTAGTGGTAAGCCTGTGATGAGAGCAAAAACAGTTGCATACAAAGAGACTTTCATCGTCAAAATTATCGAAGCAGAAACGTCTGATTGTTTTATCGTTGAGAGTAAAACAGAAACTTCATTTCCTACAAAGATTTTAAAAAGAGGATATGTTAAGAAAAACAGCATAACAAAACCAAGGATAGCAAGTATCCCTAAAAACCAATTTTTCATATATAACTTATATCCTTTCTGTCAAATCCTATATACAAGGTTTCTCCTCTATCTATCGAGCAGTTTGCATGTTCTCGCTTGAGTACTTTTATAAAAAACTGTTTATCTCCAACATCTACAAAAAGCTTGAAGTGATCTACTATACCCATACACTCATCCATAACACCACTAAAAACAAAGTCACATGTAAGATGGTTTTGTTTTGAAGAGACATGGATTTCATTTGGGTCTATCGAGAAAAATCTACTGCCATCTTCACCAAGAAGTGCTGTATCAAAAACATTTTTAAACCCTAAAAACTCTGCTACTTGCAAACTTGCAGGAGAAGAGAGAACTTGATGAGGCTCTCCTACTTGCACAACTTTACCATCAATCACGATAGCAATCTTGTCAGCTAGGTAGGAAGCTTCCCTAAAGTTATGCGTTACATGTAAGGTTGTAAGCTCGTATTTTTTATGTATATCTTTTAAAAACTTCATGATGGCATTTCTAAATGTTGGGTCTATCGCACTCAGAGGTTCATCTAAGAGAAGAATCCTTGGCTGTGAAAATATAGCCCTTGCTATTGCAACTCTTTGCTTTTCACCACCTGATAGATTTTCTATACTTCTTGTGATGATTTTCTCTAAGCCAAGAAAGCCGACCAAATCATCAAACAACTCTTGCTGATTTTCTATCGTTTTATACCTTGAAGCATAAAAGATATTCTCTTTTACACTCATATTTGGAAAAAGTGCAAAGTCTTGATATACAAATCCTACATCTCTTTTTTCAGGAGAATGAGAACTTATATCTTTATCATTGAAAAAAACATTGCCTTTTATCTTATGTAACCCTGCGATGGATTCTAAGATAAGTGTCTTTCCAGCTCCACTGTGTCCGAGTATAACAAAGTATTCGCCCTCATTGACTTCAAATGTAATGTCTTTAAGTTCAAATTCCCCAAGCTTTACGCCCAGGGAATTAAGTGTTAAATAGCTCATTATTTTCCTAAAATAGAAGCATCACCAGAGATAAAAGGAGGATTGATTGCATCTTGTCCATTCTTTTTGAGTATTGCAGCACCCTCAGCTGAAAGTATAAAGTTTACTAATTTTATAGCACCCTCTTTATTTACAGGAGAATTAGCATTTTGTAAAACGGTTATACCATAAACCATAGGAGCACCGCTCTGTGTTTTTACTTCACCTGGTTTTTTACCATCAATGTTAAACTTAGCATTTTTATAAAAATCAGCAAACTTTGCACTTTGTAAACTTACTTCTGCTGGGAGTGTTACATAATGCAATTTGTGTTGGTCTGCAACTGATTTGTAGATGTAAAGATAATCATACTGGTTTGATTCAAGAAGACCTAAAAGATCAGTCTCTTTTGGACGTACGATTACTTTTTTAGTATCTTCTTCGCCTACTTCATAGTGATCCCCATAACCAAAAATCTTGTCATAAAGACCTGGCTTGTTATAGTGAATTTCAGCTAGTTGTGTTACAAGCATAGATCTATAACCACATGGGTCTAGATTTGGGTTTGAGTGTGCAACTGTTACGCCATCTCTTAAAAAGATTTCTGTCCAGTTATCAGAGTTGATTTCATTTGCATATTTTGATTTTGAAGTATAAGCTAAAACCATCTCATTTGTAGCAAAATGGGCATTGAACTTTGCATGATTTGGGATAAGCATGTTATCAATCACCTTATAATCAGCACTTGCCATAACATCAGCCGCACGTTTAAGGTCTGTTGTTTTTCTCGCAGCTGCTACTGAACCGCTTGGTTCTCTTTTTATATCATACTGAGGATACTTTGCCTCAAATACTGCTTCAATCTCTGCAAATGGTACAGATAAACTTCCCGCATGAAACATCAAAATGTCCTCTTTAGCAAAACCTAGTGTTGCTACCAATCCTAATCCTAAAACTAATTTCTTCATTCATTCTCCTTTTTTTAAATGTGTTTTTATCTTTTAATATGGTATTTTTGCATATTTATATAGCGCCAACATAGCAAAAATGACTTTTTTACTTCTGTGGCATTTTATGGTTTTATTTGAACTCTTTTTTATTGCGAGGTTTCAAAAACAACTCTTTAAAGCGTTCATTTGCATAAGCTTCTATATCATGTTGCAACTGCTTATAACTATTTATAAACTCTGTAGCTCTTGGTGTTAGCGTACTGCCTCCTTGCTCTCCTCCTCCTTTTTGTGACTCAACTAAAACGTCATCAAGATTACGTTGGAGTATTTTTACATGTGTCCATGCTTTTTTATAATTCATTCCTATCTTCTCAGCAGCTTTTGCGATGCTGCCCTCAGATTCAATAAACTCTAAAACTTCTGTTTTCCCTTTTCCAAACAAAAGCTCACCCTCAGCATTTTCTATCCAAGTTTTCGTTTTTAAACACAAACGTGAACGCTTTTTCTCTTGAAAACAACCAAGCTCACAGTAAGTAACATCCATCTTGTTTTCTCGGAGTGTCCCTCTGATAGCTTTTAAACCAATCCCTGCTGCTTGAGCACGAGCATCTTTACATGTAACTCTATTTTGCGCATCAGCTAGTGGTTTGAGCCTGTTTTCTGCTTCACTTGAGTACTCACCTGTTCCTTTGAGATTGCCAAACTGCCCAAGTTCACATCCTGAGATACGAATATCCATCTGCTTTGCTGTATCCCCTACTTCTTTGATAGGTGTTTTTGTTTTTGCAGAAATTTTAAAAGCATCTTTACAGTCAAGCTTTCCCTCATCATTGAGATACTCTTTTATAAAAGTTTTTAAATCAGACATGTATTCTCTCCGGATTTCTATATATATTCATTTTTTTACCTCTTACAAAACCTATAAGAGTCAAACCAAATTTATCTGCTATATTGACACCTCTACACGTACTTGCTGTACGCGAAGCAAGTATCGGGATTTGATGCATAACTGCTTTTGCAACCATCTCTGAACTTAGACGTCCACTCACCATCAAAAATGAATTTGTTACATCGATACCTGCTAGTTGTGCTTTGCCTACTGCTTTATCTATGGTGTTGTGCTGGGCGATATCTTCACCGATAAAGTAAGTATCCTTGTCATAATAGAGCTTTGCTGTATGAACACATCCTGTTTGTTCATACAAAGGACATTGTCCGTAAAATTTATCCATCTCTTCAAAAAGTAAACTTGCATCGATACTATAATCATTTTTTATCACTGCCGCTTCTATGGCGATTTTTGAGATTTGAGTACTTTTCCCACGCCCACAACCGCTAACTATCACGCCTTCTAAATCAAGTCTGTCTATATTTTTTTCAATAACTTTAGCTTCAATCACAACTTGGAAAGTTTTTGTATCTACATCTACTAGTTTTATATCTTTTATATCTTTTACATTTTCGATGATATTTTCACTCATAAGATACCCAACAGCTAACTCTCTCAAATCAACGCAAACAGCCATAAGTGCACCTGCATTTCTTCCATTGACAATAATCTCTAATTTAATTTCTCGAATAACTGTATCTTTTACGCTTACTTTCTTGCCATCTATTATTTTTGTTACTTCCGTTTCAAAAATAGTATCCGTGATTAATTCCACTTCTTCTCCTAAATTATGCTATTTTTACATATTTCTCAACATAGAAACACGAAAAAAGAGCAAAGACAATATAATCCATAACACCTTTAAAGGTGTTACAGATTATAAAGAATTTATACTTATATTTTGCCTTGGTCTTTAAGTTTTT
>DKEY01000136.1 GCA_002469305.1 Sulfurospirillum sp. UBA6810 | reverse complement strand
AATACTTTCATAGCTGCAACGGGTGTAGGCATAGAGCTTTTAAATATAGAACAGATGCTTGATTCTTTTAAACAAAAGTACCGATATGATGTCTATTTTGTAGATATGAGAGGAGAGATAGTTTTACATTCAAAAAAGTTAAACAAAAGAGGAAATATCTCCAATATAGAAGGTCTCAAAGAGATACAACCTGCAATTTTTTCCAAAAAAACAGAACAATTTGAATATAAAAGTAAAGATGATGAGTATCTTTTAAGTACAAAATATATAGAAAAACTGAAGCTTTTTCTCTTAGTGGAAATAAACAAAAAAGAGTATTTGCAAGAGTTACAAAAGACTTTTTATATCAATCTTTTTATATCTCTTCTTATCACATTTTTAGTGGTGCTTATCATAGTCTATGCGATTAATATTTATCAAAAGCAACTAGAAAAAACAGCAAGTGAAGATGCTCTAACAGGACTTTACAATAGAAGAAAATTTAATGAGTATTTTGAGAGTGTATATAGACAGTATAAAAAAAGCATAAACACTATCACTCTTGTGCTCATAGATATAGACAATTTTAAAGAGGTCAATGATACCTGCGGACACTTAAGTGGAGATAGAGCTTTGGTGAGAGTTGGGCAAATACTCCATGAAAATTTGAGAAAAACAGATATGATTGCTCGTTGGGGTGGAGAAGAGTTTGCACTGCTTTTTTGCGATATCAAGAAAGATGATATTATCAATTTATGTGAAATGATGCGGATAAAAGTCCAAGAAGATAAAGAACTTTGCAGTATCTTAGGTGAAGAATTAACGATAAGCTTAGGACTTGGAGAACTTGCAAACGAAGATAGTCAAGATGGACTTGTTTCAAAAGTAGATAAGGCTCTTTATAGTGCAAAAAACAAGGGTAAAAACCAGTTAGTTATCGTCTAAATCAAACTGTCTGAGGATAACTTTGAGAGCATATACGCTCAAAGAGTTTCCTATGAGTTTGTAGCTTTGCCTTTTTGTGAGCGAAGAGGCAAAGACAAAATCTTTCCCAAATCCCATGATATCAGCTATCTCTCTAGGATCAAACAGCCTTACTCCACTCTTACATGTAAGATAAGCACCTGAGTGCATCCATGATTTTGAGTATGAAGAGGTAAAGCAAGTCGTGTAAGCTTTTGCATCATTTGCATTTAAAATCCTAAAACCATCTCCAAATTTTTCTAGGATATTTTGAGGTATGAGAGTAGGCTCTTTTGGCTCTTGTATGTACTCACTCAATTCTTTACATGTAAGATTTTTTTCAAGTGCTTTGAGTGGCTTTTGTGAAGCGCAAAGATAGTAACGCATCCTTCTATTTGGGATACCCAGTTCACTTGGACACAGTAGAGTTTCACAGATATGATAACCAAGAGAGTTCAAGGTTTCAAGCAACAAATCCCTAGCCTTTGAAGTATAAAATCCCTCCACATTTTCAACGCCTACATGTAAGGGTAAATGCTTACATGTAAGAAGTGTTTGAAGCACAGTTTTGAAGCTATCTGTACGAGTATCTTGCAAATCTTTTTGCACGCCTTTAGTGGTATAAGGCTGACAGGGTGGAGACATCCAAAGAAAATCTACACCTAAGCTATCAAGATAGGCAGCATCGAATTGTTCAAGATTGAATTTTTCAGCTTTGTGGTTAAAGTTTTCATTGTAAGTTGCAAGGGCTGCATCATTTTGGTCATAGGCGTATTTTACCTCTATATCAAACTCTTCACAAGCTTTTGAAAATCCACCAATCCCACAATACAATTCAACTGCTTTTACCACAAATACGACCTTATTTAAGATTTTGTATTTTAGCGAAAAATAGATAAATGAAAACAGCCAAGTTGTGATAAAATTCTCGAAGATTTAGATTATTAAGGAAACAAAGTGAGAGTTTATATATTGTCATTGGATAAAACTCTGTATTCAACAAAAAGATTGGTAGAAGCTGCCCAACAAAGAGGCTGGGAAGTAAGAGTTATAGACTATCTAAAGTGTTCTATCGAGATTATGAAAAACAATTTGAAGATAAATTATCTAGGAGAAGAGTTACCAACTCCAGATGCCATCATCCCTCGTATTGGTGCGAGTAGAACTTTTTATGGCACAGCGATGGTGAGACACTTTGAGATGATGGATGTCTTTTGTGTATCAGGAAGTTTGGCGATAAAAAGAAGCCGTGATAAGCTTAGAAGTTTGCAAATTCTCTCCAAAAAAGGCATAGACATGCCAAATACAGTTTTTGCCTCAAACAAATCAAATGCAGACGATGTGATAGCCCTCAGTGGAGGCGCTCCTCTTGTGCTTAAAATCTTAGAGGGAACGCAAGGCGTGGGTGTCGTTTTGGTAGATAGTGTAAAAGCTGCAAAATCTGTTCTTGATGCTTTTTATGGCTTGGATGTGAACTTGCTTGTACAAGAGTATATAGAAGAAGCAGGGGGGTCTGATATCAGAGCTCTTGTAGTTGGCGGTGAAGTAGTAGGTGCTATGAAAAGGCAAGGTAAAGAGGGGGATTTTCGCTCAAACTTGCATCAAGGTGGCACTGCTGTTGCCTATAAACTCTCCCGCAAAGAAAAATCCATGGCACTCGCTGCTGCAAAGGCTATGGGGCTTGGAGTGTGTGGTGTGGATATGATACCCTCATCTCGTGGACCTCTTGTGATGGAAGTAAACTCTTCGCCAGGACTTGAGGGGATAGAGACTTCCACGGGTATAGATATCGCTGGTAAAATTATGGATTATATAGAGAAAAATGCACACAATCACCATCCACATGTAACGCAACCTGTGAAAAAGAAAAAAAGAAAAGTAGATAGTATCGGAGCATAAACTTTAGCGTTATATTTTGTCTTTCAGATTATGATAAAATATAACGTACCTTTTAAGTAGGAGGTTACGTGATGCGCTACATAAACTTTTTCAAAGAAATTTCCATAAAAGACATAGCTATTGTTGGTGGCAAAAATGCCAGTCTAGGTGAGATGTATCAAAAACTTGGCAAAAAAGGGATAAATATCCCCAATGGCTTTGCAACTACGAGTGAAGCTTACTGGCTTGTTTTGGAAGAAAACCATATCAAAGACAAAATCCAAAAGATACTAGAAGGCCTTGATATAAGCGATAGTGAGAACCTTCAAAAACGTGGAGCTAAGATACGAAAACTTTTTTTAAAAGCACATTTGCCCCAAGTACTAAAAGAAGAGCTCACAGAAGCTTATGAGAGTTTGTCAAAAGAGTATGGTGCAAGCCAACTTGATGTGGCTGTTCGCTCTTCTGCCACAGCTGAGGATTTGCCCGAGGCAAGTTTTGCAGGGCAACAAGAGTCCTTTTTAAATATCCACACGCTTGAAGCACTTTTAGAGAGTGTTAAAAAGTGTTTTGCTTCTTTATTTAACGACAGAGCTATCAGTTATAGACAAAGTAGAGGTTTTAGTCACTTTCAAGTAGCACTTTCTGTTGGTGTCCAAAAGATGGCAAGGAGTGATTTGGCAACAAGTGGTATCATGTTTAGTGTTGATACAGAGAGTGGATGTAAAGATTTAGTACTTATAAATTCTGCTTGGGGGCTTGGGGAAAATGTAGTTGGTGGCAAAGTCAATGCAGATGAATTTTTTGTGTTTAAACCAACACTTCTAAAGCATAAAGATGCTATCTTGAAACGCTCACTAGGTAAGAAAAAACTCAAGATGGTTTATGCAACTCAAAATAAAACTAAAAATATAAAAACAACCAAAGAAGAAAAAAATAGTTTTTCACTTAGCGATGAAGAAGTAATCGAACTTTCAAAACAAGCCCTCGTGATAGAAAAACACTATAAATGTCCTATGGATATAGAGTGGGCAAAAGATGGAAATGATGGCAAACTCTACATCTTACAAGCTAGACCAGAAACTGTTCAATCACAAAAAGACAATACAATCTCCATGCAAAAATACACCATCAATGTTCCCTCTGACGCAAAGATTTTGGCTCAGGGAAAAGCTGTTGGCAATAAAGTAGGTGTGGGAAAAGTAAAGATTATAAGTAGTATCTATGAGTTTAAAAATTTTAATGATGGGGATGTTTTAGTCGCTGATACTACAAATCCTGACTGGGAACCTTTGATGAAAAGGGCAACTGCTGTTGTCACAAATAGAGGGAGTAGAACTTGTCACGCTGCTATCGTTGCAAGAGAAATAGGAGTTCCTGCTGTTGTAGGATGTGGCAATGGTACAAAAGTACTCAAAAATGACCAAGTTGTGAGTGTAAGCTGTGCGCAAGGAGATGAGGGATATATCTATGATGGGGAACTTTCCTTTACATGTGAAACTCTCAATATAGACAAATTAGAAAAAACTAAAACAAAAATCTATGTCAACATAGGAAATCCACAAGAGGCTTTTCATCTAGCACAAATGCCAAGTGATGGTGTAGGCTTAGCGAGAATGGAGTTTATCATCAATAACTCTATCAATGCCCATCCAATGGCTTTAGTAGATATCTACAAAGGAAACAGTGTAAAAAAAGAGGCAAAGATACGTGCTTTTATGTTTCCTTATAGTGATACAAAAGAGTTTTTTATCCGAAAAATCAGTGAAGGTGTGGGGATGATAGCTGCTGCATTTTATCCAAGACCTGTCATCATCAGAACGAGTGATTTTAAGAGTAACGAGTATAGAAATATGCTTGGAGGAAAAGCTTATGAAGCGGTTGAAGAAAATCCTATGATAGGTTTTCGAGGGGCAAGTAGATACTATCATGAAAACTATCTTGAAGCTTTTGAGTGGGAGTGTCAAGCTTTAAAATATGCAAGAGATGAGATGGGACTTACAAATATAAAGCTTATGTTGCCATTTGTGCGAACACCCCAAGAGGGAAAAAAAGTTATAGATATCATGAAAAAGCAGGGCTTAAAACAAGGCAAAAATGAGTTAGAGATATATGCGATGTGCGAAATACCCGCAAATGTAATCTTGGCAGATGAGTTTTTGAAGATATTTGATGGGTATAGCATAGGCTCAAACGACCTGACGCAACTCATCCTTGGAGTAGATAGAGATAGTGGACTTATCTCTCATATTTTTGATGAGAGAAACGAAGCAGTAACAAAAATGATACAACTAGCGATAGAGTGTTGTAAAAAAAATGGCAAATATATAGGTATCTGTGGGCAAGCGCCATCTGATTATCCTGAGATAACAAAATTTTTAGTTGAAAATGGTATAGATTCTATCTCTCTCAATCCAGATTCAGTATATAAGATGTATGAAGTGGTGCATAAATTGGAGAAAAAACTTTTAAGATAATTTTTAGCGATTTTCCTTTTTTTTTTGATTATAATTCCCAAAACGATTAGGGCTTTCAAGGTGTGCTCAACATGAGCATTGTAGAAGAAAATTTTTTTGATAAATTAGGAAAATAAATGTTAAAATATGCACTAGGTTTTTTAGTCGTATTTCAACTTTTTGCATTTGCCAATGCAAATGAACCACAAGAAGAGAGTAACGAGCAAATCATGGTAAACAATGAATGTGAGTTAGTATTTGAGAAGTGCGCACTTAAGTGCGATGAAGATAGCGACAAGTATCCAAAGTGCTATGAAGCATGTGAAGTATTGTTTGAAAGCTGTATGGAAAAAGGTGCTAAGTCTAACTAAGGCTTGGTCTTTGGTTAGAGAAAAAAACTAGAGAGAGAAATGAAAGCAAAAACTAACAAAGAACTTGTAAATTTGTATTATGAGGAGTTGTGGAATGAACACAATAAAAAGTATGTTGATATACTTTTTGCTGATGATATAACATTTCGTGGTTCGTTTGGAGTACATACACAGGGTAAAGAAGAATTTATAACATACATGGACAGTGTTCTTGCGGGTATGCCAGATATGTACCATACAGTGGAGCATGTTGTGAGTGAAAACAACTATGCCGCTGCTAGGGCAAATTATAGAGGAACACATGTGAATAAGCTGTTTGAGTTTGAACCAACCAATGAACGTGTAAAGTTCAGTGGGGCATCGTTTTTTAAATTTAATAATGGAAAGATAGTAGATATATGGGTGTTGGGAGATTTAATCAATCTTCACAAGCAGTCATAATTATTAATTATTAAGAGAGTGAGATGAAATCGGTTATATATGAGCTAAGAGCAAATGACGTAAGCGAAGAGGATATTGAGATAATTATCTCAAAGGTTAAAAATAGATTATCAGAAAAAAATCTTGATATAGAGTTGCAAAAGCTAGGATATCCAAAGATTTTTACTGTTGATTATGATGATATTGATGAATTTAATGACGATGACGACTTTGATGATTTTCAATCAATTAAACGAAGTAAAGATTACGATTTAGATTAATTCTTAAAAGTTGTGTACCAAAGCAAAGCTTTGTTACACAACTGTGTTTATCAACCAAATTTACCAGTTATATACTGTTCTGTTTTCTCTTCACGAGGGTTTACGAAGATTTTTTCTGTTTCATCGTACTCTATCAAATCTCCCAAGTGAAAGAATGCTGTCATATCTGCAACACGTGCTGCTTGTTGCATGTTGTGGGTTACAACTATGATAGTAAACTTATCTTTTAGTTTTACCATCAGGTTTTCTATCGTTTGTGTTGAGAGTGGATCAAGTGCTGATGTTGGCTCATCCATCAAAATAACATCTGGTTTTACTGCTATGGTTCTTGCGATACAAAGACGTTGTTGCTGTCCACCTGAGAGGGCAGTGCCAGGCTCATGTAACTTGTCTTTTACCTCTTCCCACAGACCTGCATCTTTTAAAGAGTTTTCAACAAGTACATCACACTCTTTTCCTTTTTTGACCATGTCATGCATCAAAGGAGCATAAGCGATATTGTCATAGATACTTTTTGGAAATGGATTTGGTTGCTGAAATACCATACCAACTTTTCTTCTTACAGCAACGACATCAACATCTTTTCCATAGATATCATGGCCATCTAAAGTCACTCTTCCCTCGATTTTGACATTGTCAATCAAGTCATTCATACGGTTAAGACACCTTAGATAAGTTGATTTACCACAGCCAGATGGTCCGATAAATGCTGTTATCTTGTTTGCATATATATCTAAATCTATACTTTTAAGCGCTTGTTTTTCCCCATACCAAAGTTTTAATTTTTCTGTTTTTACTTTTATTTTGTTCATTTTACTGTCCCCTTTTTGACTTAGCAAAGCCAAGGTAAAAATTCCTCGCGACTAAAGCACGAAGCTGAGCTTCTGTATAATTTTTCATTTCATTTCCTACCATGTTTTTGTATATTTTTTTCTAAGATAAATCGCCACAGCATTAAGCGATAGGAGTATGCCAAGGAGTACAAGGATACCAGCTGCAGTTCTTTCTATGTAAGCACGCTCAGGCATTCCTGACCATGTAAAAATTTGTGCGGGCATAACAGTTGAAGCATCAGTAAAAGAGATACTCGCATCAGGGATAAAAGCAATCATACCAACCATGATAAGTGGAGCTGTCTCACCCATAGCCTGTGCTAGAGCGATGATTGAGCCTGTGAGCATTCCTGGCATTGCGAGTGGGAGAACATGGTCACGTACTATCTGCCATTTTGTAAGTCCTAGTGCAAATCCAGCTTGACGAATAGAATCAGGAACTGCTTTGAGTGCGGCTTTTGAGCTTACTATGATAACAGGAAGACTCATGAGTGCAAGTGTCATACCACCAACAAGAGCAGATGAACGAGGCACTCCAAAAAAGTTGATAAAAACAGCAAGTCCTAAAAGTCCAAAAAGGATAGAAGGAATTGCTGCTAGATTGTTGATATTTATCTCTATGAACTGTGTCATTTTGTTATCTTTTGCAAACTCTTCAAGATAGATAGCAGTCATTACTCCAAGTGGTACGGCGATGAGCATAGTAACTATCATAGTCATAATTGTACCTATGATGGAAGAGAGAAATCCAGAGTACTCTGGGATTTTTGAGTCTCCTTTGGAAAAGAAGATATTGTTAAATCTTTTTTCAACTTTTCCCTCTTGAAGCATAGCATCAATCTTGCTTTTTTGTGCATCTTTAAGTGTATTGTAAGAGCCTTTTACGTACTGGTCAACATTGCTACTTGCAAGTGCCCATCTCTCCTCTTTTGTATCCATCCAAGTTGGATTTTCTTTTATGATATTTGGCAAATCTCTAAGCCATGCACGACTCACGATAAAACCAAATTCTTTTCTATCAACTGCTAAGTGTGAGTACTCTTGTGTTTCAAGATTGATACTGACGGGAACTTTTACATAAGTTTGAGCAAAAGCCTTATAGCCTTTTGCAAACATATCTGATAGGAAAAATGCTAAAAATATGACCGATGACATAAGTGCCATAAAAGCTATCTGCTTAAAGCGGTTTGCTTTTTTATTTCTTTTATCTAATTGTGGTATATAAAAATAGTTATCCATCATGAACCTTATAAATTTGATACTTTGTATTTTTGGTGAAACTTTCTTATCGTATATGCTGAAACTATGTTGATAGCTAGCGTAACAAAAAATAAGACAAGTCCAAGGGCAAAGGCTGCAAGTGTTTCAGGCGAGTTAAATGCTTGATCACCAGTCATAGCATCTACTATACGCACAGTTACTGTTGTCATAGTTTCAAGAGGGTTTGCACTTAAATTTGCTTGTAAACCTGCTGCCATAACAACTATCATAGTCTCACCCAAAGCACGAGATACCCCAAGAAGTGTTGCTGCAATGATACCTGGCATTGCCGATGGTAAAACAACAAACTTTATAGTTTCAGCCTGATTCATTCCAAGAGCTAGTGAGCCATGACGCACATGTTTTGGAACGGAACTGATAACATCATCACTGAGTGAAGAGATAATAGGAATTATCATAATTCCCATAACAATGCCAGGAGCAAGTGCATTTTGAAAAGAGACTTCAAATCCAAAAAGTTCAAAAAACTCGACGATAGCAGGAGCGATAGTGATAGCTGCAAAAAAGCCATAAACAACTGTTGGGATACCTGCTAGTATCTCTAACATAGGTTTGAGTGTATTTCTTGTTTTGTATGAGGCATACTCACTCATGTATATGGCAGAGAGTAAACCGATAGGAAAAGCTATACACAAAGCGATAAAAGTGATATAAAATGTTCCTGCAAATAAAGGCAGAGCACCAAACTCATCTCCCTCTGGAAACCAATTTGTCCCAAAGATGAAGTAAAAAAAGCTTTGGAGCTTAAAAAATTGTAGCGCTTCAAAAAGTATAGAAAACAAAATACCAAATGTTGTTAAAACAGAGATAAAAGACGAAAGCATTAAAAATGCTTTTACACTGTTTTCTAGTAAGTTTCTAGCTTTAGTTGTTGGCTTTACTAGGGTTTGAAAAAACACTAAAGATAAACCTGCTAGGGCTAAAGAAGAACCTATAAGAACAATTGGAGGCAATAGCTCTATATCAAACAAGTAAATAAAAGAAACCACACTTACAAGTAAGATAGAAGGAAGACCTGTATAGATAGCTACAAACCAACCATACTGGTCTGGTTGCGAGTGCATAGCTATACCATTTTCTCTAATTTTTGAAGATTTTTTACGGCCTAAGATATATCCTAGATACATCAAGGGTACTAGTGTAAAACAGAAGATTAAAAAAAGAATTTGACTACTCACATGTTACCTTGTATAAGGGAGGGTAACCCTCCCTAGTTTTTATTTACTTTGTTACTGATTTTGCTTTAACCATCTCAAGTGTGAGAGGAGTAAAGCTTGTAACGCTTGTTTGAACTTTGTTACGTAAGTCTTTAGCCATAGGGATAAGACCGATAGTTTTAAGGATACCTTTTTCACTAATCATTTTCTCACTCATAAACATATCAACATATGCTTTAAGCGCTTTTACTTCACTCATGTGAGATTTTTTTACATAAAAGAAAAGGCTTCTTGAAACAGGGTAAGTTGCATCAGCGATAGTTTCTGGAGTTGGAAGTTTACCATCTACTTTAGCGGCACTAACTTTATCAGCATTTTCTGCTAAAAAGCTATACCCAAAGATACCAAATGCATCTTTATTTCTCTCTAGTTTTTGAACGATTAGGTTGTCATTTTCACCTGATGGTACATATACGCCATCTTGTCTGATTTCTGTAAATTTTTTCTTTCCATAACCTTCTATACTCTTTTTAGAAGCATGTTCCATAACTAACTCTTCAAATGCATCACGTGTTCCTGAACTTGTTGGAGGACCATAGATGATGATATCTCTGTTTGGTAAACTCGCATCAATATCACTCCATTTTTTGTATGGGTTATCAACAAGTTGACCATTTACTGGAACTTTAGCAGCAACAGCTAGCATGATTTGATCACGGCTAAAACTTACATCAGCATTCTCTTTTGATTGAGCGATAGCTATACCATCATAACCTATCATAGCACCTGCTATATCAGTTACACCATTTTCTTGACAAAGTTTCCACTCTTTTTCTTTCATAGGGCGTGAAGCATTTGTGATATCTGGAGTTTCCATACCGTTACCAGCACAAAAAAGTTTCATACCACCACCTGAACCAGTTGATTCAACTACNNCAACTACTGGAGTTGGAAAAGATGTAGTAGCTCCTAACTCTTCAGCAACATAGCTAGAAAAAGGATAAACAGTAGAAGAACCTACTATTTTGATTTGGTCACGTGCACTTGATGCAGTGATGACAGTAGCGATTGCAGCAGTAGCAAACAGAGCTTTTTTCAACATATTCATTATTGTCTCCTAAGATTAAGTATAAAGAATTTTATCAATCAATTATTACAAATTGGATACAAATTAGTTGATATAAAACTTACTCAAATCATTTTTGAGATTATCAGAATCTAAGTCTATCTTGGTTGCTGATTCACGGACAGATTTACTTGTTTGTCGGTTATTTGAGGACATTTCTATGGTTGCTTTCATCAGTTCTATAAGCTCTTTTGTCTGCTTTGAAACGAAGGAGTTTATATCCATAACATCAGAAGAAACTTTTACAGAGTTTGTTATATTGTCCTGTGTTGCTTTAGCAAAATCAATCAAGCCATCAGCTGTGATTGAAACATTTTGCATATCTTTTGAAACATTGAAAATAAAGTCATTGTTTTGGTGAATTCCTTGGCTGATGACATTGAGTGTGACATCTATCTCACTTAAGCTTGTATGGGTTCTCTCTGCAAGCTTCCTTACCTCATCTGCCACAACTGCAAAACCACGACCATGCTCTCCTGCACGTG